>NZ_JANSIP010000002.1:0-291195 GCF_047462175.1 Synechococcus sp. OH30
AACGAGACGCCCTCCTCCGCCAGCTCCATCTCTGTATTCGTGGGCTGAGTCATATCTGTCTAAGACTCAGACTCCGACGCCTATTAAGTCTCCCACCCCCACGCCGACACCCACACCGACGCCCACCCCTGCAGGTACACAGATCAGTATTCCTGGCCTGCCTGCCGGCGCGACGGTCACCATCCGCCAGGCTGATGGCACAATCATCGCCACCTCCACGTCGGTATCCGGCAACGTGGCCACCTTCTCCGGGCCCTTTACCATTCCCTTCGGCGGCCAAATCCGGATAACGCCGGCCATTGCCTCGCCGCAGCCGATTACGGTGGGTGGTACGACGCTGAACACCTTCGACAACACCACAAACCCCGGCAGCACCACCTACTTCAACTTCGGGCCGAGCATCTCGGTCAACTAGCTTGAGGTTGGCTGCCACAGAAGTCGCGGGAGGGCATTGGGTTGCCCTTCTTTTTTTCTTGACGAGCAGGTGGTCTTTTTTGCCCCAACGTTACTTTTCAAGCGCCAATTTGGGTAAGATTTGCCTAGGCATGCCTCTTAAGCCAGTTTCCCTGGAGTGAGCCAGATAGCCTCCGCCCAAGACTTCAGCCCCCTTGAGTTTTAACCAACGGAGGCTGAGTATGACTGCTCGGGATCCCAAAACTAACCTGCGCTCTTCGCTGCTTTCGCTGCTGCTCACTTCCTCCCTGGTGGGGGGAGTAACGTCCTGTTCTTTTTCTGAGGCTCCCAGTGTTACCCAAGTTCCGCCAACCCTCTCTGCTCAGGCTCCAGAAACGCCTGGGGCGCCGCCCGATAGCATTTCCTTCTACTACGACGGGGTGAAGACCTCCATCACCATCAAGGACGCGGCTATCCTGTTTGCTGCCGGCGTCTTGAATACCAACGACCCGGTGCAAATTGTAAATTTCGTTAACAATACCCTGAAAGCAGGGCCGATTACTGCCGGCGACGTTACGGCGCTGGGCAACCCGCTGGATCCCGCCATTTCCGACTTTACCGGCGATGGCGTGGTCAACATCAACGATGTGGCCGTGTTGTTTGCCGCCGTGTCCACGGGAGCGCCGCCGACGGCCAGCAAGATCAACACCTTCATTTCGGGCACGCTGAAGCTGTCGGGAGTAACCGTAACGCAGGCGCAGCTGGACAGCTACTTCAGCACAGCGACACCGACGCCCACACCGACTGCAACTCCCACACCCACACCCACGCCGACTGTAACTCCCACACCCACACCGACCCCGACACCCACACCCACACCTTCGACTGTCCAGTTCTTCGTAGATCCAGTGGGTGGAAGCGATGCGGATCCCGGTACGGCCACTCAGCCATTTCAAACAGTGGGGTATGCGCTAACTACGGCCATTGTCAGCTCTGCCGCCAACACCATTGGCTCAGGCACCGACGGAGGGACAGATGTTACAGTTACGGTTGTCAGTCCTGCAACTGAGACCGTTTCTAGCAACATCAATACCCCTTCCCTGACTAGAGGATCTGTGACAGTGGTCGGCCCTAGCGGCTTTAACCTCAATTTGAGCGGCAAGCTTCTAACTCTCAACAAGGGCTATCGTCTCAAAGGCTTCAAGATTACCAGCGGGGATCCGAGTGGCTCAGTTAATAAAGCTCCAGCCATCACGCTTGCCGGTGTGGGCACATCTCTAAACACTATGCAGATTGACTGTGAGGGCCTCGGCACTGCCGGCACACCCTTCACAGCTTTGGGTGACAGGTGTATTGAAGTAACTGCTGCAACGCTGGGCGGTACCATCTTGCTGAAAGGGCTGGAGGTTAAGATCAAAGGCGACAAAAGCTTCACTGCCGCCATCGTGCATGCAGGTAACAACACAACTCTGGAGGTAGTCAGCAGTACCATCGAATCTACCGGCAGTAGTGGCCAGGGGGTTGTGGGCGTTTTAGGTCGAGCTTCAGCAGGGCCAGTGATCGTTCAATCGAGCACGGTGGATCTCGACACAATTACAACTGGAGACAATACCAACCCAAGCATAGCCGTTTGGCTACAGAAGGGTGGCTCCAAAGTTTTGGGTCCAAGCTCTAAGATTAAGTTAAACGGTACCTCAAGCCCGACGACTGAGGAGGGGGCAATTGGGGTTAAAGTTAGCCACAGCAGCGATAATGTGGTCGTAGATGGCACCGCCTTTAGCACTTTAACTGATAACGTTGGTGTTGGCATTAAAAACGCAGCCACAGGAACGGGAACCCTAACCTTAGGCACCAACACTTTCCCTACCAGCCCCCCCTTACTGAAGAAAAATACCGATCCTTAGAAGTAAGCTTGAGTCCTTCCCCTGTCGGCCCCCTGAAGGGGGCCTTTTTTTGGGAGGTACTCCGGCTAGGGCAACAGCCGCGTCTCGCCGCCAATGGGCCCAAAGATGGCGTCGTCGCCCAAGAAGAGCCATTCTCCTGTCGGCGGCAGGCGGCGGCCTTCTGGGGGCAGCTCATAGGGATCCGCCGCCGCAAGATTGATGCCAGTAAATCCCAGATCCTGCATGGCCGCTGCCGTAATGCGGCTAAGAACGGGGCGCAGGGGCGGAGGGGGCAGGATAGGCGTCATCAGCTCAAGGCCCAACGTCCCCCGCCAGTGACCTTCTGGTGGCCCCTCCGGCTCCACCGGCACATTGCCAAGTCCGCCGAGGCTGTTGTACTGAGCCCTGGCCTGAGGGCCCGCAAAGCGCGGGTTGTTGGTGCCACTGTTACGGAGAAGGGAATCCCAGTTGCGTATGGTGCCAAAGCCGAGCACATGGCCCAACTCGTGCAGAACCACGTGGAATAGTCTTCCCTCAGCTTCTAGCCTGGCCAGATCGGCAGGGTCTAGCCCTACTCTGCCATAGGGGTAAATGCCGATCCCGGGCCGGGGACGGCCACAGGGGCCACCTTGGCCAAGAACCTCCCTCGGAGCGCTAGGGCCAGAGAGAAGCCGGGCGCCGGTCACCTGCACCAAGATGTCGTCCACCCGGCGATCGACCAGCGCTGTTGGCGGGAAACCATCTCCGCAGAAACCGGCCTGCAGTGTTACTTCAACATCGGGCAGATCGCCGGTGATGATCTGCTCCCAGCGCCGGGCCGCTTGCAGAACAATGTCGCGCTGGGAAGGGCTGAGGCTATTGTCGATAAATTCAACCTCGATGTTGAAGCCGCCGGCAGGGGGAGGGGGAGAAGGAGTGGGAGAAGTTGTAGGAGAAGCTGTGGGAGAAGGAGTAGGTGCGGAGCCAACCAGAGCAGTCCTAAGCTGGAAAGCGCCTGTAGCACCAGGGTCGTAACTGCTAACCCGCACCAAGTAGTTAATTCCAGCTTGCACAACCAAGTCTAGCTGGGAATTCCTACTCCCCCCAAAGTTGTCGTTTTCGGCAATCACCTCCCCAGTAGCCTGGTTAACGATGAAGAGGTAAGTATCAAACTCGCTGCTGGAAAGCTGGATCCGCACTGTTTGCCCCACGGACGCGCTGAGCAGGAAGTCCTGGATGAAGTGACCCGGGCGAAGGGGATCCCGCGGACTACTGGTGGTCAGGCGACCCGTTACCGTCTGCGGCACCCCCAGGGTGGAGATCTCAGAGGATGACGGCGAGGGCGAGGCCGTGGGGGAAGGAGTGGGCGAAGGCGAGGCCGTTGGAGAAGCAGAAGGAGTAGGCGAGGCTGTCGGCGGGACAAACCCCGGCCCCGGCAACCTGGCTGCCTGTTCGGGCGTCAGGTTAAGGGGGGGCTGCAGCCGCAGCACGGTGTTGACAAAGGTGTTGATGCGGTTGGCGTCGCGGGTCTGCAGAGTGGCAATGGCAAACAAGATGGCCGCGTCCCGAATCGTTCCCCCCCTGCCGTCGCCATCGAAATCGGAAATGGCAACCGGGTTGGGGTTGGCCGTGGTCACCTCAGCCAAAGTTATGGGCGGCTGCAACCGCAAAACGTTGTTGACAAAGCTAACAATCTGGCTGGGCTGGGTGATCCCGCTGGCGATGGCAAAGGCGATGGCGGCATCGCGGATGGTTACCGATTGGGGGTTGCCGTCGTAGTAGGCGGCAGGGGTGGAGGAGGGCGTCTCTGGCCGGCTGAACAAGCCAGGCCCCGTGGCCAGGCCGCAGGCTGCCAGGATCCCAAAGAGAAAAGCTACCGCCAACAGCAATAGGCGTCTGCGTGAGCCCATAGAAAAAACCGCCCGGCAGGATCAACACTAAGGCAGCGCCATCAAAAAGTTACCAGCAAAGATTACCCGCTTCAAGGCCAGAGGAACGCCGGAGAGATATAGATTGCTGGCTGTGCAGTAAGATAGGGAGCGTGCTAAGAGTTTGGGATACCTAAAAACACAGGAAGGCCGCCATGGCAGAGAAAGTTGTGTCCAACCCCGTCCAGGCGCAGTTTGACGAGTTTCCCTACCCAAATGTGCCGATTGAGCAGACGGTTACCGACAACCTGGCCTTGTTTGCCAACAGCCTCACAACAGCCAGGTACCTGCGGGATCGCAAGGTGGTACTGCCGGAAGGCAAGGTGATGCTCAATGCCGGCTGTGGCTCCGGCTGGGAAACTTTGGTTTTGGCAACTGCCAACCCCGGCGCTCGCTATGTGGGAGTGGATATTTCACCTGAATCCATCAAGCTGGCGAAGCAGCGCTTCAAGTTCCACAAAATCGAGAACGCCAGCTTTCATGTTATGGACATTACCGACATGACGGCGCTGGGGGAGGAGTTTGATTTTATCGCCTGCAACGACGTTCTCTACCTGCTGGACGACCCGGTGGCCGGCTTGAAAGGCATGCGGCAGGTGCTCAAGCCTGATGGGATCATTCGCACCAATGTGCACAGCCTTTATCAGCGGCAGTTTATCTTCAACATGCAGGATGCGATGGAGCTGCTGGGGGTGATGGATGAGCCAGCGGCCAAAGCTGTACCGCTGCTGCGGGAGGTGATGGAAGCTCTCACCGATGCCAGTTTTGTGAAGAGCCACTGGAACGGCGATGCCATCAAAACCACAGGGGGAATTCTGGCCAATTTCCTGCTGCGCAGCGACAAGGGCTTTACGGTGCCGCAGGTGTTTGAGATGTTAAGGCAGGCCGGCCTTGAGTTTATTAGCATGGTGAACTGGCAGCAGTGGAAGGTGGAGAGGGTTTTGACCAAGCCGGTGCCCTACACGATGCGGCAAATCAACAAGTTAAGCGAGGAGCAAAAGCTTCACTTCATCGAGCTGGTTTTCCCCAACATGACCCGCCTGATCGACTTTTGGTGTGGGCACCCCGGCATTCCCAAGCCTGCGCCGTTTACGAACGACGAATGGTGGAATGGCACTGTACAAGCCCACCCGCTTTTGGTGAGGTTGGATGCCAAGCAGGCGTTCCTCAACGCCATTCGCGACAACGGGCCTGTCAACATCAACGGCTGGCCGGGCGCTGAGGGGAACATTACCATCGATCCTTTCTCGGTGCGCTGGCTGGTGGATGTCTTCGGCCCCTTGCCGGTGCCGGTGCAATCGCTGGTTCACAAAGCCATGGAGATTATGGACTGGACGCAGGAAGAAGCGTTTAGCCAAGTGTTGGCCAACCTGAAGTTTTTGGAAGAGCGCCTGGTGATTCTCCTAAACTCGCCGCTACGGTAAGGGCGACTGCAGTTAGCAGCTTTTCCAAGCCCCCTAGCTTTCCGGGGGCTTTTTAGCGTTATCCCAGCCGCTCCTCGGTTTGCGGGTCAAAGAGGTGGAAGCAATCCATGTCAAAGACCACTTCTGCCCATTGGTTGACGCGAAGCTGGGTACGGGGATCCACGCGGGCCACAAACTCCTGCTCGGGGAGGATCCCTTCGGCGTCGGCGGCGCTGAGGTGGAGGAGGACTTCAGAGCCCAGGGGCTCGACAACGGCAACTCTGGCGCGCACGCGGGCGGGTTGGATCCCTGGGGGCTGGTACTGGGGATCGTGGATGTTTTCCGGGCGGATGCCGAAGATGACCGGCTGGCCGGCGCGGGGCCGATAGGGATCCGCCTGGTGGGAGGGGATGGGCACGCGGAAGGCGCCGCTATCTACCCAGAGGGTGCCCTCTTGCTCCCGCAGCTTGGCTGAGAAGAAGTTCATGGAAGGGCTGCCGATGAAGCCGGCCACAAACAGGTTGGCGGGGCGGCTGTAGAGGGCCTGGGGGGTATCCACCTGTTGCAGGCGGCCATCCTTCATGACGGCAATGCGGTTGCCCATGGTCATGGCTTCCACCTGGTCGTGGGTGACGTAGATGAAGGTGGTGCCCAGTTGCATGTGTAACTTGCTGATCTCGGCCCGCGCCTGCACCCGCAGCTTGGCGTCGAGGTTGGAGAGGGGCTCATCCATCAAAAACACCGCCGGGTTGCGCACAATGGCCCGCCCGACGGCAACCCGCTGCCGCTGTCCACCGGAAAGTTCCCTGGGCTTGCGGTGGAGGAGGTGTTCGATCCCCAGCCGCTTGGCCACCCCCCGGACGCGGCTTTCGATCTCTGCTTTGGGCAGGCCGCGCAGCTTGAGGCCAAAGGCCATGTTCTCGGCCACGGTCATGTGGGGGTAGAGGGCATAGGACTGGAAGACCATGGCAATGTCCCGATCCTTGGGAGGAACGTCGTTCACCCGGCGGTTGCCGATGTAGATGGAGCCGGCGCTCACCTCTTCCAGGCCGGCCAGCAGGCGCAAAGTGGTGGTCTTGCCACAGCCGGAGGGGCCGACGAAGACGAGAAATTCCCCGTCTTCAATGGCGATGTTCAGATCGTGGACGGCCGTGGTGTCGCCGTAGCGCTTGGTAACGTGTTCGTAGGTCACGCTGGCCATGCTCTCGCTCCCCAGCCACTTCGCCCTCAACCTTATCCAACCCCCGGGGCAGAGGTCAAATCGGATCCCTGGGAGGGAGTATTCCCTCACCCCCGGCCCCTCTCCCTCAGGGAGAGGGGAGTTGAGGATGGACAAGCCGAAAAGCAAAAAAGGTAGGCTCGTGGCCTACCCTCTAGGATCTAGACTTGCTTAAGCCAAGAGTGACGCTTATCTCAGCCGATTAGGAGACAACGTTCACTTTGACCACGTGGGCTTTTTCAGAGTCCGCTTTGGGCAGCGTCAGGGTGAGGATGCCATCTTTGTATTCCGCTTTCACCTGATCGTGCTTGATCCGGTTGGGCAGCGGGATCACCCGTTGGAAGCGCCCGTAGCGGAACTCGGTGCGGGTTACGCCTTTGTCTTCGGAGCGTTTTTCAAAACGCCGCTCGCCGCTGATGGAGATCGATTCCGCCGTCGCTTGGATGTCCAGATCGTTGGGGTTTAAGCCGGGCAGCTCCAGCTTGAGGGTAATGGTTTCCGGATCGTCGTGCATTTCCACCGCCGGCACGAAGGCAAAGGCATCAGCCTCGGTAGGACGAGCCATCAGCCGGTCAAACATCCGGTTCATTTCCCGTTGAATTTCGTCAATTTCCCGAAAGGGATCCCAGCGAACCAGAGGCATATCTATCCACCTCCTAATCAGATTTTGGTTAACTTCTCTTTAAGCTTTACTCACAAGGCCTTAGCCTAGCCCCTATACATTAGGGTAAGCTGTCTAGCTGCCTCCAGAGGTCGAGTTTTCTGGAAATCGGTTGGGGTATTTTCTCACCCAAGAACCAGGAGAAAGCTCTTAGGAATCGCTGCGCTTGGAGAGGGGATGGGATCTCGTTTGCAACCACAAACTCAGGCCGGTAGCCACCATCACCAACAGCCCCAAGCCGTTTAAGAAGGGGTAGATGGCTTGCAGATCCAGCGGCCCCCACTGCCCTTTGTGGATTTGGATTAGCCAGTAGTAGTCCAAGTTGCCGTTGAGGCGGGCAATTTGGTAAAGGGATCCCGTTACCACCGTCACTACCAGGGGCAGGGCCAGGAGGGGAGCCAGGGCGCGGTGGATCTGGCGGGCGAGTTTTCGGGGCAGGGCCATCAGGATTTCTCCAAGGCTAGCAAACCATGCTGCCATGCTATCAGAGTGGCCCCTTTAGGAACGGCTCCCGAGGACTTCCTCCAGCTTGGGCATTTGCTCGCGGGGGATGATCCGCCCTTCGTCCTCAAAGCCAGGGATCTCGTGGAAGTTGAGGTAGCGGTACAGCTCGCCGGCAAAGGGCTGGATCTTGGTGGCCACGATCTCCCGGTATTCCTCAGGGGTAGGGATCCGTCCCAGGAGGGCACAGACAGCCGCCAGCTCGGCGGATCCCAGGTAGACCCGTGCACCTTTGCCCATGCGGTTGTCAAAGTTACGGGTAGAGGTGGACATAACGGTGGCTCCATCTGCCACGCGGGCCTGGTTGCCCATGCACAGGCTGCAGCCGGGCATCTCCGTTCTTGCGCCAGCAGCGGCAAAGATGCTGTATACCCCTTCAGCCCGCAGTTGCGCCTCGTCCATGCGGGTGGGTGGGCAGATCCACAGTTGGCGCACCTTAACCCGCCCCTGCCCTTCCAAAATCTTGGCAGCCGCCCGGTAGTGGCCAATGTTGGTCATGCAGGAGCCAATAAACACCTCGTCAATTTGGATGGGTGTGTCGGGGTTGCCGGCGGCATACTGGGCGTGGACTTCGCTTAGGGTCATCACCTTGTCGGGATCGTTGGGGGCACAGACAATGGGCTCGGTGATGCTGCTGAGGTCAATCTCAATCACGGCAGCGTATTCGGCGTCGGGATCCGCCTCCAGCAAAGTGGGGTTGGCCAGCCAGGCCTCCATCTTGGCGATGCGCCGCAGCAGGGTTCTCGCATCCTGATAGCCGCGGGCAATCATGTTTTTCAACAGCACCACATTGGAGCGCAGGTACTCGGCAACCGTCTCGACGCTGAGCTTAATGGTGCAGGCGGCGCAGTTGCGCTCTGCTGAGGCGTCGGTCAACTCAAAGGCTTGCTCCACCTTGAGATGGGGCAGGCCCTCGATCTCCATAATTCGCCCAGCAAAGACGTTTTTCTTGCCCTGCTTCTCGACGGTGAGCAGCCCCCGCTGGATGGCCACGTAGGGGATGGCGTGGACGATGTCCCGCAGGGTGATCCCGGGCTGCAATTCCCCCCGGAAGCGCACCAGCACCGACTCCGGCATATTCAGGGGCATCACCCCCATAGCAGCAGCAAAGGCCACCAACCCGGATCCCGCCGGGAAGGAGATGCCCAAAGGAAAGCGGGTGTGGGAGTCGCCCCCGGTGCCGACGGTATCCGGCAGTAGCATGCGGTTGAGCCAGGAGTGGATGATGCCGTCGCCCGGCCGCAGGACAACGCCCCCCCGCGAGGCAAAGAAGTCGGGCAGCTCTTTGTGGATCTGGATGTCCACCGGCTTGGGGTAGGCGGCGGTGTGGCAGAAGCTCTGCAGCACCAGGTCGGCACTAAACCCCAGGCAGGCCAGCTCCTTGAGCTCGTCGCGGGTCATGGGCCCGGTGGTGTCCTGGGATCCCACGGTGGTGATCAGGGGCTCACAACTGGTGCCCGGACGGATCCCCGGCAGCCCACAGGCTTTGCCGACAATTTTCTGGGCCAGGG
This sequence comes from Synechococcus sp. OH30, assembly GCF_047462175.1. NCBI lineage: Bacteria > Bacillati > Cyanobacteriota > Cyanophyceae > Synechococcales > Synechococcaceae > Synechococcus > Synechococcus sp. OH30. The sequence continues at coordinate 9,479 of NZ_JANSIP010000002.1, forward strand.
TATAGCCTTTGCCGGTGTCGGCGGGCGGGGTGGGGCGGATAAATAGGGGAGAGGGATCCAGCCCCAGGGCCTGGCGGGTTTTGTCGGTGAGGGCCCGGCCAATCAAGAGGGGAATGCGGCCCCCCGCCCGCACCTCGTCCGGCAAGGTCACAGGTTGCAGGGAGAAGGTGGAGAGGACTTGGCCATCCTCAGAACGGATGACACCTTCGTAGGGGTGGATTGTCACCACCATGCCCGTCTCCAGCCGTGAGACATCGCACTGGATGGGCAGGGCGCCGGCATCTTCGGCGGTGTTGAAGAAAATGGGTGCAATCGTGCCCCCCAGAATCACCCCGCCAGCCCGCTTGTTGGGCACATAGGGAATGTCGTGGCCAATGTGCCAGAGCAGGGAGTTGAGGGCAGACTTGCGGGAGGATCCCGTGCCCACCACATCCCCCACAAAGGCCACGGGATAGCCGCGGCGCTTCAGCTCAGCAATGGTTGCTATCGCTCCCGGTGCGCGCGCCTCCAGCATGCTCTGGGCGTGCAGAGGGATGTCCGGGCGGGTGGTGGCGTGGGCAGCAGGGGAAAGGTCGTCGGTGTTGATCTCGCCAGCAATTTTGAACACCGTTACGGTGATGGCCTCGGCCAGGGGCGGCCTGGCAGTAAACCACTCCCCGGCGGCCCAGGACTCGATGACCTGCCGCGCATAGGCGTTGCCGGCTTGGCTGAGTTCCAGCACGTCGTGGAAGGCATCGAAAACCAGCAGCGTGTGGCTAAGGGCGCGGGCCGCTGCTGCCGCGATCTCCTGCCGCCTATCCTGCAGCAGCTCCAGCAACACCTGGACGTTGTAGCCCCCCAGCATCGTGCCCAAGAGCTCCACCGCCCGCAGGGGGGTAATGAGGGGCGAGTGCACTTCTTCCTTAGCCACAGCCGCCAAAAAGCCCGCCTTCACATAGGCCGCTTCGTCCACCCCCGGCGGCACCCGCTCTGTGAGCAAATGCAACAAAAAAGCTTCCTCGCCAGCAGGGGGATCCTTGAGCAGCTCGCACACCTGGCTGGTCTGGGCAGCGTTCAAGGGCAGCGGCGGGATCCCTTGCGCTGCGCGGGCAGCGGCATGTTGGCGGTACTCAGCCAGCATGGGGAGGATTCCTCGGGTTACTCGATATGGGTATTCATTCTACCGCCAGGTTGGCAGCAGGAAGGGATCCCCTCCCCGCCTACGAGAGCTCCGCCAGCAGCTCCTTTTGGTATAGGCCAATACAAGCCTGAAGGAGCTCGTCCAGCTCTCCATCCAAGATGGGCTGTAGGGGAAAATTCTGGTTAAGGCGGTGGTCAGTGACGCGGTTGTCTTTATAGTTGTAGGTGCGAATTTTTTCTGAACGGGCTCCTGTTCCTACCTGCATGCGGCGGGCAGAGCTAATGGAGGCCTGTTGCTCCCGCAGCTTCATCTCGTAAAGCTTAGCCCGCAAAATTTGCATTGCCCGCTGGCGGTTTTGGAGCTGGGAGCGCTCCTCAGTGCAGAAGACGCGGATCCCAGTGGGCTTGTGGAGGAGATCCACCGCCGTTTCCACTTTGTTGACGTTTTGGCCACCCGCCCCCCCGGAACGCGCCGTTCTAATCTCAATGTCTTTGGGATCAATCACCACCTCCACCTCGTCCACCTCCGGCATCACTGCCACCGTGGCGGTTGAAGTGTGGATGCGCCCCTGGGCTTCCGTGATGGGCACCCGCTGCACCCGGTGAACGCCGGCTTCAAACTTCAGCTTGCTGTAGACCTGATCGCCGCGGATTTCCAGGATGGCCTCTTTATAGCCGCCCATGTCACCCTCGGAAAGGCTGACCAGGCGCACTGACCAGCCCATCTTCTCGGCGTAGCGGGTGTACATGCGGGCCAGATCGGCTGCCCAGAGGGCCGCTTCCTCCCCACCCGTGCCAGCGCGGATCTCCAACATGATGTTTTTTTCGTCGTTGGGATCCCGGGGCAGGAGCAGCAGGGTCAGCTTCTCCTCCAGTTGCTCTTGGCGGGCGCGCAGTTGCTCCAGCTCTGCCCTCACCATCGCCTCCAGCTCTGGGTCGGAGGCCGCCTCCCGCAAAAGCTCCTCTGTCTGCTGGAGGTCGCGAGTGAGCTTTTGCCAGTCGTGAAAAGCTTGCACTGTGGCTTCCAGGGAGGAGCGAGCCTTGGCAATCCGCTGCAGCTCCGCCGGATCGGTGGCCACATCGGGATCGGCCAAGCGCACCGTCAACTCCTGGAAGGTGGCTTCAACGTTTTTTAACTGCTCGATTAGCTGAGCAGAAGCCATAGATCCAACGCTAGCAAGGAATCCAGACCGTCCTGAGCAGGGCAAGGGAAAACTCTACTGGGCCTTCTTGCCACTGCTCATGCCGTACTTGCGCATGAACTTCTCCACTCGCCCTTCGGTGTCGATAATCTTTTGGGTGCCAGTGAAGAAGGGATGGTTGCCAGACCACACCTCAACCTTGAGCTCCGGCTTGGTGGATCCCACGGTCATGACCACCTCACCGTTGCAGATAACTTTAGCCTCTGGGTACCACTGCGGGTGGATTCCTTTTTTGGGCATAGCAATCTCCTCCGTTGGGCGTGTTTCTATACCCTTGTCTATCAAGATTGACCTTGAAAAAGCAATGGCAGGGATCCCTAGCGTTTCGAGTACTGAGGAGCTTTGCGGGCTTTGCGCAATCCGTACTTCTTGCGCTCCACAGCGCGGGGATCGCGGGTTAGGTAGCCCTCTGCCTTGAGGGGGCCGCGGTTGGACGGATCCAGCTGGCAGAGGGCGCGGGCCACTCCTAGCTTAATGGCATCGGCCTGGCCGTGGAGGCCGCCCCCATGGGCGCGCACCAAGATGTCATAGGAGTTTTCCAGGCCAAGGAGCTCCAGCGGCGCTTTCACACTGGCCAGGAATGCCTCCTGGTACTGCAAGTACTCCTCACCGGGCCGGTCATTAATGATGATCTTGCCTGTGCCGGGCACCAGGCGCACGCGGGCGACGGCAGTTTTGCGGCGCCCAGTTCCCCAATAGACGGCTCGCTGATGGCTAGTTGTTGGGGTCATGCTTGGGCTCCTGGGATCGTGTGGATGGGATAGACCTGCGGTTGCTGGGCCTCGTGGGGGTGGTGGGGGCCGGCGTATACTTTCAGCTTGGTAAATTGCCGCCGGCCTAGGCGGGTGTGGGGCAACATCCCCTTGACCGCTTTCTCAATTACCCGCTCTGGCAGCCGCGCTTGCAGTTGGGCAAAAGTCTCCACCTTCATGCCGCCGGGACGCCCGGAGTGGCGGCGGTAGAGCTTTTGGGTGCGCTTTTTGCCAGTAACCACCACTTTCTCGGCGTTGATCACGATCACGTAGTCCCCCGTATCCAGGTGGGGGGTAAAGTTGGGCTTGTGCTTGCCCCGTAGGAGGTTGGCCACAACTACCGCTAGGCGGCCAAGGCGCTGGCCAGCCGCATCAATGACGTACCAGCGCGGGGCTAAAGTGGAGGGGGTAGGAAGGGGAGTCTTGTTCATGGCAGCTCAAAGGAATGCTCAAACCAGAGAAAGAACACCCACGGGCGAGGAGAGGGGAGCAGTTGCAGGAGCTTCCCCAAAGGGAAAGGAGGGGGGAAAGCGTCGGCCAAAGGGATCCCTAGCATAGCCCACATCCAGTAGGCACAGGCCCTGCGGGGGAGCGCTGTAGCGGGTGCGCAGCTGGCTCCAGTCGTTGTGTTGCCAGAGGTGGACAAATTGCTGCGGGCTAAGCTCGCCCCGGCCCACCACCTCCAAGGATCCCACCAGCAGCCGCATCATCCGGTAGAGGAAGCCGCTGGCCTGCACTTCGATGCTGATGAAGTCCCCTATCCGTTGACAGAGCACCTCCTCCACCCGCACCCACGAGTGGGGTCGATCGGATCCGCGGCAGCGGAAGGCTTCCAGGTTGTGCTCCCCCAAGAGGGAGCGGAGGGCCTCGGCCATTGGCTCCACCTGCAAGGGCCAGCGCACCTGCCAACTGAAGGGCCGCCAGAATACGTCCGGCAGCTCGCGATTGAGGATAAGGTAGCGGTAGCGGCGCCACCTAGCAGAAAAGCGGGCATGCCAGTCTTCAGACACAGGGGCTGAAGCCAGCACGACCACATCTTCCGGTAGGCAGTCGTTGAGCACTCGCGCCCACTCCGTTGGCGGAATGCTGCAGGTGGTGTCGAAGTGGGCTACCTGGCCAGCCGCATGTACCCCGGTGTCGGTGCGACCTGCCCCGTACACGGTTACTGGATGGCCAGCCCGTGCGCTAATGGCCTCTTCCAACACCCCTTGCACCGTCCGCTGGCCAGCTTGCCGTTGCCAGCCGCGAAAGCCACTGCCAAGGTACTGAATCTTAAGGGCAATGCGACGGCTCTGCATGGGGCCTACACCAGCTCGATGACGGCCATTTCTGCCCCGTCGCCCCGTCGGCGCACAGTGCGCAGGATGCGGGTGTAGCCTCCCGCTCGATCCCGGTAGCGCTCGGGGGCTTGTTCAAACAGGGAGCGCACCAGCTCCTTGTCGTAGAGGTAGGCTAGGGCCTGCCGCCGCGCTGCCAGGGAGCCGTCCTTGGCTAGGGTAATCATCTTCTCGGTAGTGGCGCGCACAGCTTTGGCACGAGCTTTGGTGGTAACAATTCGCCCGTAGCGCAGCAAAGCCGTGGTCAACGCCCGCAGCAGGGCCTTGCGTTGGTCAGCGGGCTTGTTGAGGTGAGGGGTACGACGGCGGTGACGCATGGTAACCTCTGCTCTTTGTCCTACGAGTTTTAGGCAGGTCCCCTGAGGAGGCTAGCTCTTGCTCCTTTCGCGGGGCAGCGTCAGGCCAAAGCGGTTTTTCAAAGCCTGCACCACCTCCTCGGCCGATTTCTGGCCGAAGTTTTTGATTTCGAGCAGATCTTCCTCCGTATGGAGCAATAGATCGGCCAGGGTGTGGATCTGGGCTCGCTTGAGGCAGTTGTAGGCCCGCACCGAGAGCTGCAGCTCCTCGATGGGGATTTGGTTTTTCTGGGTGTCCTCTGCTTGCTGAGGGGCTGAGGGGGTGTCAAAGCTAACCTCCTGCAGCGGCGAGAACAGACCTACCAAAATGCGAGCTGCTTGGCTGAGCGCCTCCTGGGGAGTCAGGCTGCCGTTGGTCCAGATCTCCAGGATGAGGCGATCTTTTTCCAGCGACTGCCCCACCCGAGCTGGCTCGACGGTGTAGTTGACCTTGCGCACTGGCATGAAGACGGAGTCAATTTGGAGAAAGTCAATAGACATTGATTTGCTATCGGCGTAATCAACGGCGCGATAGCCCCGTCCGCGGCCAATCATGAACTCCATCTCCAGGATGGCTCCCTCCGCCAGGGTGGCAATGTGGTGACGGGGGTTAATCACTTCCACGCCGCTGGGCAGCTGCAGCTTCTCAGCAGTCACTTCCCCCGGCCCCTGCGCCACTAAACGGCCTACCTGGGGCTCAGGAGAGCTGGAGCGCAGGACCAGCTCCTTCATGTTGAGTAGGATCTCCATCACGTCTTCCCGCACCCCGGGGACGGTGGAAAACTCGTGGGTTACCCCGGCAATGCGCACGGCCGTCACCGCCGTTCCTTCCAAGTTGGAGAGGAGTACCCGCCGCAAGGCATTGCCTACCGTGATTCCTTGACCGCGCTCCAGGGGCCCCAGAGCAAATTTGCCGTAGTAAACACCATTGGCTTCCTGATGGGATTCGATGCACTCAGTTTGATAGGGAGCAGCACTGGCAGCTGCTTTGCTGCTGGGATGGTGGAGGGTTCGGCTAGTTTGCATCATAATGAGTAGCCCCGTCCGTCTGGCTGGATATCCGTTGGAGAACTGAGAACACTCGAGCTTGTCTCTCCTCTGGTGCTAGGGGGCAAGGGGGGTGGGGTCCTCAAACTAGAGGCCAGGATCCCCCTAGACGCGCCGCCGCTTGGGCGGCCGGCAGCCGTTGTGAGGAATGGGAGTGATGTCGCGAATGAGGGTAATCTCTAGACCTGCGGCCTGGAGAGCCCGAATGGCCGTCTCTCGACCGGCGCCAGGCCCGCTGACCATTACCTCAATCTGCCGCATGCCGTTCTCCATGGCCTGCCGCGCTGCGCTCTCTGCTGCCATCTGGGCAGCAAAGGGGGTACCCTTCTTGGCGCCCTTGAATCCGGTGGAACCTGCCGAAGCCCAACACACCACGTTGCCGTTGGGATCCGTGATGGTAACGATGGTGTTGTTAAAGGTGGACTGAATGTAGGCCACCCCGTTGGGGATATTTTTCTTGACCTTGCGTCCGCGCCGTTGCTGCTGAGCCATGACCTGTGCGTCCTTGGAACCACTTAGAGTTGCAGGAGGTGGGGGAAAGATTTACTTCTTGGCGGGAGGTTTCTTCTTGCCAGCTACGGTTTTCCTGACTCCTTTGCGCGTGCGGGCGTTGGTGCGGGTGCGCTGGCCACGCACGGGCAGATTTAGGCGGTGGCGCCGACCTCGGTAGGTGCCAATATCTATGAGGCGCTTGATGTTCATGGCCTCCTGCCGGCGCAGATCCCCCTCCACCTGGTACTCGTTTTCCACCACCGCCCGCAGGGCAGCCACCTCCGCGTCGGTAAGGTCGCGGGTGCGGGTGTCAGGGTTGATACCCGTCTTGGCCAAAATTTGGCGGGAGCGGGTGAGTCCAATGCCGTAGATGTAGGTGAGGGCAATCTCAATTCGCTTGTCTCGGGGGAGGTCAACGCCCGCAATCCGTGCCATGGTTAGGGGTACCTTTCCAACAAACTTGCTCGCTGGGTTAGGTTGCTGCTGTTGAGAAGCTTTGCCTAGGAGGGCTCTTGGCGCCGTCAGGGGATCGGTTTTCCTCCGCCGCCTTTAGCCTTGCCGCTGCTTGTGCTTCGGGTTGGAAGGGCAAATGACCATCACCCGGCCACGGCGGCGAATAACTCGGCACTTTTCGCAGATTCGACGGACGGAGGGCCGCACCTTCATGGTTGATCCTGTCAAAACCAGCGAATATCCATTCTAAGGTCGCTGCGGCAAGCTGTCAAAAATTGTTCGGGCTTGCTGCCAGGGATCCGGGGAGAGGTTGGCTATGCTGATTGGGCGAAGCAGCAGAGCAGACTTGGTGGGGGAGCGAAAAAGGCCATGCGCTGGCAGTGGCTGGTTGGGGTGAGTGGCCTGCTGGGTCTAGGGGTTGCAGGGTGGGCCCTGCCGGCGGCCTCTGAGGAGGCTGCCAGGCCCGTGACGGTGGGGGAGATACTGCCGCTGCCCAGCTCGGCGGACCGCATTGATGGGGTGTCGGAGCGGGGCTGGCTGGCGGTGGGACTGCTGGAAGCCCAGGCGGTCCTGCTGCTGGATGGAGCAAGCGGCGATCCCCTGTGGCAGGTGGCGGTGGGCTTTGCCCCCAGCGTGGTGCGGGTGGATGCGGCGCATCAGGTGGTCTATGCCTCTGGCCCTACTGCTCCCGGCGTGGTGGCCCTCGATCTACTAACCGGGGAGCTGCTCTGGTCGTACCGGCTGCCGGCGGGGGCCTTGGATCTGGCAGTGGATCCCGCCAGGGGACGGGTTTTCGCCTCCCTGCCTGCCGCCCAGAGCTTGGCGGTAATCCCCGCCCCACCGCGCCCAGGGGAGGAGGCGAAGGAGCTGCAGGCCCGCAGTTTGCCCCTACCGGGTCCCCCCTTGGCTTTGGCCTACGACGCCCAGCGAGGGGTGCTGTTTGTGGGCCTAGCTGGGGAGGATCCCCTCAGTGTGCTGGTGGTCAACCCGGACAATGGCGAGCTGCTGGCCCGCTGGCGCGGCGGCAATACCCCAGAAGCGATGGCTCTAGATGCCCAACGGCAACGCCTAGTAGTGCTCAACTCGGGCAGCCAAGATCTGACGGTGCTGGATCTGGGCCGCAGCGGCGAGGCCCTGCAGCGGGTGGGCCTGGACTGGCGACCGACGCGGCTGGCCCTTTCCCCCGATGGCCGCTGGGCTTACGTAACCTCCCGCAACAGCAACCGTCTGCAAATCGTGGATCTGGAGGCAGGACGATTGGCCACCTCGCTGCGGCTGGAGGGGCAGCCAACGGGCTTGGCGATGCTGGGGGAGCGGGATCTGTGGGTGGTGGCGGCAGGGATCCCGGCTCTGCACCGTCTGGTGGATCGGGATCTTCAAGCTCAAGTTGGCGAGGGGGGGGCGGAGGAAGCTGCCTCCGCAGGCAACCGCGGCGTGGTGACGGGGCGGGTGCTGGACATTGCCGGCCAGCCCGTCCAGACCGGAGTTGTGCGCCTAGCTGCCACCGCCACCCGACCCCAGCAGACGGTTCCCATTGCCGCCGACGGCACCTATGTCCTGCCGCCGCTGCCAGCGGGGCTGTACTGGGTGGATGTGGAGGTACCGGGGTTCCCCCCCACCAGCACCCAGGTGGAGGTGCGGGCCGGTTTTGTATCCACCCAAGATATTCACCTGCCGCCGGGGGAGCCGACCCACAAGCCGGAGGGGATTGGCCTTTTGCCGGATGAGCCGGTTTACTCGGATGAGCTGGCCCGCCACCTCAGCCTGGCCCTGAAGGAGTTGCAGCCGCAGCGACCGGTACTGCTCTTGAAGGGGCCTTTGGGGCCGGATCCCCGCTTTGAGCCGCTTCTGCCTCTTCTCCAGGGACTAACCTTGCTGGATGCGGATGAGCGCTACACCGCTGATTTGGCCAAGCTGAAGGTTATCGGGGATGCCCTTGGCTTGCGCTACATCCTCTTGACCCACCTGCAGATCTCTCGCGATTACAACCGCCAGGGCAGCCCGCTGCTGAATACGGCCTTGCGCTTCCTAGCGCCGGCAATCCCTGTGGAGATCCCCAATTTCACCCCCAACCAGTTGCGCAGCCGCGGGGTAGTGGTGGTAGTGGACTTGCAGCGGGATCGGCCGGGGGATCGGGCTCGCTACTACGAGGCCTATGGGCGGGACGATGTGGGGGGGGAGCCCCTGTTTGAGGATGCGGCGGCGGGCCTGTTTCGGCTGCAGGTGCGCAACATGGTGCCTGTTTTTATCCAACAGTGGCAGACCAACAACCCCTTTGCAGGGTGAGGATCCCTGCCGCAGGATTTTGTCTCTCCAGAACCCCCTGCAATGAGCGGATGTTGCCATGCCTCTCCTCTTCCTCACTGCGCTGCGGCGCAAAGTTAGCTTAGGCACTTGGGTTCTCTGCAGCTGGCTGGCCCTGGCGGTAGGCGCGTTGGCTCAGGCGCCGGATCCCCCCCTTCCCCGCTTCACGCCGCTGTTTCCCCCCCGGGACCAGGCGGGATCCCAGGCACGGCTGGTGGGGCAGGTGAGCAACAGCTTGGGGCAGCCGGTGGCCGGGGCGCAGGTGCAGTTGGAGGGCCTGGAGAACCCGAAGGAGCCAGTTCAGACAGACGCGCAAGGGGCATTTGAGCTTAACCCGGCCCCCCCTGGGCGGTGGCTTCTAACGGTGTGGCACCCCGACTACGAAAGCGTGCAACAGGAGATCCTGCTGCAGGAGGGCCTGACTACCCCTGTGGAGGTGGTTTTGCCGCTGGCCATTCGGCCCCAGCCCCGGCGCCGCCTTGGCATCTTGGGGGTAGGGGGACTGGAACATACCCAGCTTTTGGGCCAGCGCCTGGCCATGGAGGTGGTGCGGCTGGGCCTGATCCCCAACAGCGAGAAGGTGGTGCCCCTAGATAACCGCCGCCTGCAGCCCATTTTGCGCCAGGTGGGCTGGCCACTCTACGAGCTATTTGAGTGGGATCGCCGCAAGCCAGAAGCGGTGGGCCAATTTTTCGACTACCTGGGCCTGGAGGCCATTGTTATCGCCCGCGTCGATGTCCTCACCCGCCTCGCCTCGCCGACGGAGGTGAGCCTGCGCTCCCGCAGCCGCCTGGAGCTGTGGCGATTTGACGAGCAGGGCAACCTCGTGGCAGAGGTATTGGCCGAGGCCAGCCGCGACCAGGTGGAGCGGGGCAATCTTAACGCTGCCGAGCTAATGCAGCTTTATCAAATCCAAGTCACCCAAATGGCCGCCGAAGTCGGATCCCGCTGGAAAGCCAATCACCCCCTCGCCCCCTACCTCAATTTGGCCCCAGGTGAAGCCCCACCACCCCCCTCGCGCCTGGATACTGCCGTGGAGCTGGTCATTCCCACCCCCAGCCCTACTCCTTAGACGCTTTCTGCGGGGCTAGCCCTGCACCTAGGGGAACTGGGGGCTGGCCTAATGCATGCAGCAGGTTAAAGTAGCACTGAGGATCCTTGCTGCCGTTCCCGTCCATGACCTCTGAACCCCACCCTCCCCAACCCACAAGGCCGGAAAGGGACAACCCGCTCCTAGCTCCCTCCACCCGCGCTGAGGCAGCGGCTGGCAACTTTCCTCCAGAGACAGAGACTGCTACTCCTGCTCCGGCTGCGATTGGGCCAGCGGGAGACCGCCGCTGGCTGTTGGGGGGGGCGCTCGCTATCTTTCTAGTGAGCCTGGGGCTGCGCCTCTGGCGCCTGGCCGAGCTGCCGGCGCCGGTGTTTGACGAGGTGTATTTTCCTCAGTTTGCCCAAAATTACCTCGACGGCAAACCCTTCTACGACGTGCATCCGCCGCTGGGGAAGTACTTCATCGCCCTCAGCATCCAACTCTTTGGCCGCAACGAGTGGGGCTTTCGCTTGGCCACCGCCCTGTGTGGATCCTTAATTCCGCTTTTGCTCACCGGCTTGGCCTATCGCCTTACTTACCATGTGGGCTTTGCCCTCTTGAGTGGGGTGCTGCTCCTAAGCGACGGGCTGTTTCTGGTGGAGTCCCGCTTTGGCCTGATTAACGTGTACTTGGTGGCCTTTGGCCTGGCGGCCACCGTTTTGCTGCTGAGCGGGCTGGAACGCCGCGGTTGGCAACGGGCCGCTCACCTGACGGCTTCTGGGATCCTGCTGGGGGCAGCGGCTTCGGTAAAGTGGAATGGCCTCTGGTTTGCCTTCATGTTTGCCCTGCTGGGGATCCTCGTCTGGGGGGTGGTCTGGCTGCGCCCGCAGTGGATCCCCCGCTTGGGCATTTTGATCCAAATCCGCCACCTGCGCTGGTGGCACTACGCCTTTTGCTTTGTCCTTGCGCCCCTGGCTTTCTACGCCATCCAGTGGATCCCCCACCTGCAGCTTAACCCGCAGCAGGGGCTAACCCTGGACTGGAGCTGGACGGGGATCCAGAACTACTTTCGATCCCTGGTGCTCATCAATCAGGCGGTTTACAGCGGGCACCTGCATGCTGACCTCGTGGTAGATGAAAACACCCCTGTTCACCCCTATTGCTCCACCAGCTTGCGCTCCCTGGTGGCCTGGTTTCCGGCACTGCGCCCTTGGCTAACCACCCCCCTGGCCTCGGCAGGGGCCTGGTCTTGGCCGATTATGGGCCGCCCAGTGGGCTACTACTTCAGCACCCAGGGCAATCTCTGGCGAGTTGTCCATGGCCTGGGCAATCCCTGGCTGTGGTGGCTGGGGACGGGGTCGATCTTGGTGCTGGTCTGGCGCGGGATCCGCCGCTTCCACGGCCTAGAAGCCTTTATCCTCATTGGCTATGCAGCCAACTACCTACCCTGGTTTATCGTTAGCCGCTGCGTTTTCATCTACCACTACATGAGTGCTCTGGCCTTTAGCACACTGGCCCTGGCCTGGCTGGTACTGCTGGGCTGGCGGCACTCTCGTCGCTTCTGGCGGAGGGTGAGCCTGACGGCGGTGGGCTTGGTCTTGGCTTCTTTTGTCTTCTTTTTCCCGATTTGGTTTGGCCTCCCCCTGAGCCCCAGTGGGTTCTATGCCCGCATGTGGTTTCGCCCCACGCCGACCCCGCTCTTTTGCTTTAGCCCCCAGGCCTGTGAGCGAGCACCCCTGCGCCTGCCGCCTGTCCCCGGCTTGAACTGGATTTGAGGAGGGCATGGTAAGCTTTGGGCAGTTTGTTTTTTGCCCAGAGGCGGGGTGTGGTTTGTTAAGCGCTTGTGGTGGAGGTAGTGGTAACCTATGGCTCGATCCTGCCCGCGTCCTACCAACTCTCCCCGCCGTTACCCCGGGCAGCCAGTCCCTGTGGGCGTCATTGGGGTCGGCAACATGGGCCAGCACCACGCCCGCGTCTTTAGCTTGATGAAGGATGTGCAAGTGGTGGGCGTGGCTGACATCAATGTGGAGCGGGGCTTGGATGTAGCCAGCCGCTATCGGGTTCACTTCTACGAAGACTACCGGGAACTGCTGCCCCACGTGGCCGCTGTTGCCATTGCCGTTCCCACCGTTCTTCACCACGAGGTAGGTATGGCCTGCCTGGAGGCGGGGGTGCACGTGTTAATTGAAAAGCCCATTGCCGCCAGCATTGCTGAGGCAGAATCCCTGGTCAACCGCGCCGCCGACTGCAATTGTATTCTGCAGGTGGGACACATTGAGCGCTTCAGCCCCGTCTTTCAAAGGCTGGGGCAGGTTTTGCAGCGCGAAGAACCGCTGGCCTTTGAGGCCCATCGCCTTAGCCCTTATTCCGACCGCGCCAGTGATGTGTCGGTGGTGTTTGACCTGATGATCCACGACATTGACCTGTTGCTGGAGCTGATCCCTTCCCCTGTAACCCAGATTACTGCCAGCGGCAACCGCGCCTCCAAGCTGGGCTACCTGGACTACGTCACTGCCACCCTCACCTTTGCCAACGGCGCCATCGCCACTCTCACCGCCAGCAAGGTCACCCACCGCAAGGTGCGCAAAATTGCCGTCCACTGCAAAAATGCCCTCGTGGAGGCCGACTTTCTGCACAACGAGATCTCCATCTACCGCCAGGGAGGCAGCAGCAGCAGCGACTACGGCCAGGGATCCTACCAGCGGGATTGCCTCATCGAGAAGGTTCACATCGAACCTATTGACAAGCTCCACGCTGAGCTGGAGCACTTTATCAACTGTGTGCGGGGGGGCAATCAGCCGTCGGTGGGCGGGGAGCAGGCCCTGAAGGCCTTGAAGTTGGCTTCTGAGGTGGAGCGGATCGCCTTAGATGGATGCGCCTGGAGGGAGGCCAAGCCCTGCCGGAGCTTTTTGTCTTAACTTTGCCGCCGGTATTCAGGCGGTATCTTCTGCCAGCCGGTCATGGGTGGGGAGGGCGAGGATGGCAAAGGCTTGGTGGAGAAGCAAGGTCGAGCAATCGTGGTAGAGGAAGGGTTGGCCTTGGCAATTGGCGGCCTGGCGGCAGGGATCCTGGCCGGTTTTTTGGGCATTGGCGGCGGGACAATCTTGGTGCCCTTGCAGGTGAGCTTGGGGATCCCGCCGCTGCAGGCGGTGGCCACCAGCAACTTTTCCATTCTCCTCACCTCCCTGGCGGGCAGCCTCCACAACTGGCGCATGGGGATGTTGGATCCCAAACGGGTGATCCTGCTAGGGATCCCGGCTCTGGTTACAGCTCAGGGAGGGGCGCTCCTTGCCAGTTACCTGCCTAGCTATCTGCTACTAGCGGCCTTTGGGGTGCTGTTGCTGGCAAACCTTTACCTGGTGGAGCTGCGCAAAACCGTGGTCGCCCACGCCCAAGCGTTGGAGAGGCCAGTTGTTACTGCCGGCAGGCAGATGCCGCTGTGGCTGGCCCGCGCCCTCACCGGTGGCGCTGCTGGCTTGTTGGCGGGGCTTTTTGGCCTCGGCGGTGGCCTCATCCTGGTGCCCCTGCAGATCCTGCTGTTGGGGGAAAGCCTCAAGGTGGCCATCCAAACCAGCTTGGGGGCAATTGTTCTCACGGCAACTGCCGCTACCCTCGGCCATGCGGGCCTGGGCAACTGGATGGCGAACGCTCTCGGCTTTGGAGATGGCACCATCCGCCAGAATGTGCTCTGGATCCCAGGCCTAATCCTAGGAACAGGGGGGTTGGTGGGCGTCCAGATCAGTACCCGCACCCTGCCCAAGCTGCCGGATGAGATTGTCAGCCTGCTTTTCCGAACCTTTCTTGCTGGGCTTTCCCTCTATGTTTTTTGGCAAGCCTGGCAGAACTACCAGGCCCTGGACAACCAGTAGCTATTTCTCACTTCAACGCCTTGCCCTCCTTATGGGGAAAAACTCGCTGGTGGCCGCCCTTGGGAAGCCTCTGAAGCTGGCGCTAGGAGGCGAGGGAAAGGCTCTCACTCGACTTACAGAGGTCGTGGACGGGGTAGCTGCCAAAAAGCTTTAGGGTCTCTGCAATCGCTTCCAGAGCAGCAATTACCTCTGCATCTAGGTAGGGCTGGCCGGCCGGGTTCTCCAGATCAACAAAGAAGACGTAGGTACCCGCCGATTTCTTGGTGGGGCGCGACTCGATGCGCGACATATTGAGGCCCCGCTCCGCAAAGACCTGTAGCGGCTTCAGCAGGGCCCCTGGCACATTGTGGGGCAGGCTAAAGGCCAAGGAAGTATGGGATCCTCCCGGTGAGGATCCGTGGCGGCCCACCACCCAAAAGCGAGTGCAATTATCCGGGTGGTCGTTGATTGGGCAGGCCAAGACCGGCAGTTGGTAGAGCTCAGCGGCCCGCTCTGAGGCGATGACGGCAGCATTGGGCTGTCCTCGCAGCCGATCCAATTCTTCGGTGGTCGACCGGGTCGGGATCAAAGTGGCCCGGGGCAGATGGGATCGCAGCCACGCCTGACATTGGGCCAAGGCTTGGGGATGGGAATAGACCTGCTCAATCTGCTCCAAGGCCGAAGCACAGCCGATGAGGGCATGGCGGATCGGCAGGATCAGCGCCTGGCGAATGCTCAGCCCCTCCAGTTGCCAGAGGGCATCCAGGGTCATGGAGACCCCGCCCTCAACGGAGTTTTCCACCGGCACCACCGCCCAGGCTTGCTCGCCGCTAGCCACGGCTTCCAAGCAGGCGCCAATGGTGGGGTAGGGCACCAGGGGGTGGGATCCCTGGCTGTGCAGATGGGGCTGCTCGGGACAGGCCAGCAGAGCGGCCAACTCCGTATAGGTTCCGGCAGGGCCTAGAAAAGCTACTGGCACAGGGGAGACAACTGCAGCCATCCCTTAGTCAGTCAAGTATCGCTGGGAGCTAGCTCTAACTCTACCGTCTCAGCCTCCCTCTGTAGCAGCGGGCAGTTAGGCTCTGGACAGCGGGGATTGGCTGCCACCCTGTCCATCGCCTTCGCCACCTCCAGGCGAATTTGCCTCTGCAGCTCTTGATCCGCTTGGATAGCTTCCAGAGTGGAGATGGAGCCTTCAAAGCTGGTGGCGTAGCGAGGCGGGAGGTTGTTGAGGGCCAGGGCGGCAGCATCGTGACAGAATCGCTCGCAGAAGCAGTAACGCTGCTGGCTTTCTAGAAGCAGCATCTCGTTCACGACTTCTAGGACAGCCCGCTCCATTTGATTTTCCAGCCTCCTCAGGGGTTTGCGTGCCTCCATGGCTGCCTCCTTTCCATTGCCGATGGCGAATTGTCCCCGCCTCTCTTCCAGCCAGGATCTCCTACCCTCTAGCGTACCCAGCTCAGCAAACAGGGCTACTGCTAGCGGCCCCTTCGTTGACGAGTATCCTCGGCAGGCGGGCAGAAAGCCCACACAGCAGTTCGTAGGAAATGGTGCCCACCTGTTCGGCCCAATCCTGGATGGATAAGCCCATCCTCTCTACGTGAGAGCCCAGCAGTTCTACCTCATCCCCCACCTGGACGTCTGGCCTCTCGGTTACATCCCACATGCACTGATCCATGGTGATGGTGCCCACCTGCTGGATGAGGCCGCCCCGCACCCACCCCCGCAGCCAGCCGGAAAGCTGCCTTGGGATCCCGTCGGCGTAGCCAATGGCTAGGGTGGCAATGCGGCTGGGCCGGGAAGTGATGTAGCGGTGTCCGTAGCTGACGCCGGTGTAGGCAGGTACGGTTTGGATGTGGGTCAGCCGCGCCTTGAGGCGCAGGATTGGTCTCAGCCCCGGCACCTGCAGGTGGGGGGCAGGAGACAAGCCGTAGAGGGCTAACCCCAGCCGCACGCGGGAGTAGTGAAGACGGGTGAGGGCGCCGGCGGAGTTATCCAGATGCAGGGGGGGCAAGGGATCCCCGGCCTGGCGGATCTGCTCCACCACCTGGGCAAAGCGGGCCTCTTGCTGGGCCATCACCGGAGAATCGGGCTCATCTGCCGTTGCGAAGTGGGAAAATAGGCTACGGCCTTCCAGCTCGGGGATCCGGCAGATCTGCCCCCACACGGCGGCAGCCTCCTGCCAAGGGATCCCCAGGCGGGTCATGCCCGTATCGACATTGACGTGCACCGGAACTGGTCGCCCGGCCCAGCAGGCCACCTGGCGCAGCAGGGGGATTTGCTCAGCCCGGGTGAGGCTGACCTCTAGCTGCGCAGCCATGGCCTGCTGCAGCTCCGCCCAGGTATTCAAAGCACCTAGAACCAGGATGGGAGCCTGTAAGCCTATCTGGCGCAGCTCGATCCCTTCGGCCAGGGTAGCCACACACAGCCCCTTAGCCCCGGCAGCCACCAGCAGGGGAGCCACCAAACGAGCTCCATGGCCGTAGGCATTGGCCTTGACCACTGCCCAGATCTCCACATTTGAGCCCAGGCGGGCCTGCAACAGCCTTAGGTTTTCTCGCAACTGGGCCGCGTCAATTTCCACCCACGCCCGGCTGGTCAGCAACTCCCGCTCTAGGTTGCAATCCGGCCAGAGCCTCGTCTTGCCAACGGGATCCGCCTCCTGGGATCCCTGGCCCAGGGCCTCCCTCTGGCTCCACGGGGCAGACGCCGTAGCCAGAGGGCTAGGCACTGCCGCCACCAGCCCAGCAGCGTCGTCTGGCGTGGACAATCTCCTCACACCCGGCCAATGCATCAGTGCTAGATTTAGCGCAAAGTCCAGCCCGCTGCCATCCACAGCAGCGGCACTTCCGGGATCCCGGCCACCGCGTCGTTCTCCCCCAAGTGAGCTGGCCAGAGACTTTGCCCTTGCAGAGGCAGTCCTTGGCTCAATAGCCGCCGCAGCGCGCGTTGGAGCGGATCTCTCTCCCCTGCTGGTGACAAGGAGGGATCCCCCGTCATCCGCCGCAGATCCTCCACGGCTTCGGTGTATCCTCCCAAGGCATCCACCAGGCCCAGCTCCACCGCCTGGGCCCCAGTAAAGAGGCGCCCATCAGCCAACTGGCGCACGCGGGCCTCATCCAGACTCTGCCGCCGCGCGATCATCTCTGCATCCAGCACCGCCTCTGCGCCTTTTTCCGGCAAGCGTTGGCGCCCACGGGCCACATCGCGAACAAACTGGTCGAGAGTGTCCTCGACCAGCTCTTGCAGCAGACGTTGTTCCTGGGGGGTAGCAGCACGGAAAGGGGAAAGAATATCTTTGTACTCGCCGGTTTTGAAGGTCTGCGGCTCTATGCCGTAGTTTTCGAGCAATTTGCCGAAGTTAAGGCTGCTGATGATCACTCCTATGCTGCCCGTCAGAGTACCCGGGTTGGCGTAGATCTTGTCGGCAGCACTGGCCACGTAGTAGCCGCCGCTGGCGGCAATGTCTTCCAGAATGGCGATCACCGGCTTACCGGCCTCCCGCAGGGCGGTGACGGCGCGGTAGAGTTCCTGGCTGGATCCCACGGCCCCCCCAGGACTGTTGATGCGCAGCAGGACGGCTTTGACCGTGCTATCCTCAACCGCCTCTTGCAACTGCTCCAAAGGGGAGAGGGGCAAGCCCACCAAGGCCGAGCGGCGCAGGCCGCCTATTGGGCCCTCGAGGGTGACCACCTCAATGCGATCCGCCCCCCGAGGAGTCTCTAGACCAACTCCCCCTCCAGTCGACTCGGCAGCAGGTCGCCTGCTGCCAATCAGGGCTGCAATGAGGCAAACCACTAGCAAAGCAGCCGCCAAAATGCGGTTCAGCTGACTTTCCTGGGTCACAGGCTCCCCCTTGTCACTGACTCTGTTCTATCACTCGGCAAGCTTCTGGAGCGACTGACCCCAAGGCACAACTGGCCCTGTCCTCTGCAGGCAAGCAGGGGAAGGGTAGTGCGGACAGTCAAGCAGTTGTAGTATACTGGCTAGTGCCACCTAAAGCAGCCTACGGCAGGATAGGCCGAGGCTTGTGCCTGGAGAAGTCCGAAGGAGGGATAAGGCTTGCCCCAGATTAGGTGCTTGGTCAAGAGGGCAGCTATTTCCCAGGAAGGAAAGACAAGCTTCTTGCATCAGCAGAGCTGCTTCTCTAGGCTAGAATTGGGTAGAGGGGGATGCTACTGTCGAACCCTTTGACTTTAGTCTCGGGGCTTTAGCTCAGTTGGTAGAGCACTTCAATGGCATTGAAGGGGTCAGCGGTTCGAGTCCGCTAAGCTCCATTGCCAAAGCAGTCAGGGGAGGGAAGAGAGGTGCAGAGAGACTCTCGGAGAGGGCCAAGGTTGCCGTAGCTGCTCTGCAAAGTGGGGGGCGGGAGGCCATGAAGCTTCGCCCTCTGGCTTGAACCAAGCAGAAAATCTCCCTATACTTCAGGAAGCTTCGTCTCCCTTTACCTATGCGTGTTCCCTCCTCAGGCGACCCGGATCCCACCCTTCCCGAGGCTCAGGCTGGCCAGTTGGCCCGGGAGGCTGTTCCGCTTGCCCAACCAGAGGCGGATCCCCCGGCAGCCCCTCCTTTGACCCTGCGGCAGCAGCAGTTGCAGTCTTGGCTAGCCGAAGCTCCAGGGGAGCTGCAGGAGCAGCACACTCTTCAAAATCTGCAGGCTGAAGTCCAAGCCCTGCGCACTCAGCTGCAGGAGCGGGAACGCGCCCTGCAGCAGTTGCAACAAACCCTGGCAGAGCAAAAGGTTCAGCTCTCGGAGCAAGAAGCTCAGCTGGCGGCACGACAACGCCTCAACGAGCGGCAGCGCCAAGACATCGAAGCCTTACAGGAGCAGATCGAGCAGTTACGGCTGGCCCATGCCCAGGAGCGCCGTCAGTGGGAACACCGTCAGCAGGAGCTGCAGGCGTCGCTGCTGGAAGCCCAGGATCTGGCCGAAAGACGGGGGGGGATGCTGCAGCGCTTCAAGGCCGAGCTTTCTTTGGCCCGCACCCAACTGGCGGAAGCGCAGGCAGAGCTGAGCGGACTACGGGCTCTCTACAACGAGCAGCGGGCCGCTTGGCAGGAAGAACGGGAGCGCCTTGAGGCGCGGCTAGCAGGCTATGCTGAGACGGAGGCGGAAGCGCAGCAGCGCTGGCAGGAGCAACGGCAGGAATTAGAGGCGGCCCTCTCCCAAGCCCAGGAGGAAATTGCCCGCTGGCAGAAGCAGTACACCCAGGCCCAGCAGCATCTTGAGGAGTTGGAGCGGCAGCTCCAAGCGGCTTTGGAGCAGCTTGCCGAACAATCTGCTAGGCAATCCCAGTGGCGCTCTGCCCAGGTGGCCATTGCCCATTTACAGGAACAAACCGAAGCCTTGGAGGCCCAGGTGAAGGCTCTGCAGGCAGAGCGAGCGGCTCTTTTAGAAGAGAACCGCGCCCTGAAAGAGAAGTACGAGCAGCAACAAATGCATGTGCTTAGCCTGAAGGCAGCCCTAGAGCGCAGAGGTCTGGAGATTCCGTCTCAGGTTGATAGGGTGGCCAAGGTGGGCGACACGCCAAGGGGAGCCAAGTCTCCTGCCCCCCTCCAGGCCGCTAAGCCTGTGCCTCAGCCACGACCTCTGCTGGCTCGGGCCGGGAGGCAAGCGGTAGACCTGCCGCGGTTTTTGCCCCGTCCGTGAGGGATTCTGCTCCTCCCCGCTGGTTGGAGGTGTGGGTGGATCATCCTCGCTTGGGGGGGTGCTTTATCTACCGTGTGCCGGAGGGATGGGAGCCGGAGGCTGGCGATCTCCTCAGAGTTCCCTTTGGCCAGCAGGTGGTGGGAGCAGTGGCCCTGGGCTGGCGCACCGAGTTGCCGGCAGGGGTAGATCCCCAGTCAGTGCGGGCAATCGAGGCGGTGGTGGCCAAGGGGATCCTGCCCCAGGAGTTCTGGCCGCTGCTGCAGCGGGTAGCCGATTACTATCTCACTCCTCTGGCGCAGGTGGTGCGCACCGTTTTGCCGCCGGGCTTGCTGAGCCGCTCCCAGCGGCGGATCCGCCTGGTTGGATCCCCGCAAGGGGAATGTTCGCCGGCTGCCCAGGCTTTGCTGCGGCTGCTCCAGGAGAAGGGGGGGGAGCTGTCTTGGCGTTACCTCCAGCAGCAGCTGCCCGGCGCCGAGGTGGCTCTGCGGGAGCTGCAGCGGCGGGGTTGGGTAGAGAGCTTCTGGCAGGAGCAGCAGGGGGGCAGGGTGAAAACCCAACAGGCGGCCACCCTAGTGGAGGACTCGCTGGAGGGGCTGAGCTTGCCCCAGCAGAAGGCCCTGCAGATCCTCAAGCAAAAGGGGGGAGAGCTGCTGCTGGTCGAGTGGGAGCGCCTAGCGGGGGTGAGCCGGTCAGTGTTGCAGAGCCTGGCCCGCAAAGGCCGGGTGCACCTCTACGAGCGACCTCTGCTGCGGCTGGGGGAGGCCGGCCGGCCTGTGGAGAAAGATTGGCCCAAGCCTCTGACGCCAGCCCAGGCCGAGGCAGTGGCGGCCATCCAGCAAGCCCTGGGGCGAAACCAACGCTTTCTGCTGCACGGGGTCACCGGCTCTGGCAAGACGGAGGTCTACCTGCAAGTCATTGCCCAGGTGCTGCAGCAGGGGCGGTCGGCCTTGGTGCTGGTGCCGGAGATTGGCCTTACCCCGCAACTGACGGATCGCTTTCGGGCGCGGCTGGGATCCCGCGTGTGGACTTACCACAGCGGCCTCTCGGCAGGGGAGCGCTACGACCTCTGGCGGCAGATGTTGGTCTCTGCTCCCCAGGTGGTGATCGGCACCCGCTCGGCAGTGTTTGCCCCTTTGGCCAATCTCGGCCTGATTGTTTTGGACGAGGAGCACGATGACAGCTTCAAGCAGGATCAGCCCCAGCCCTGTTACCACGCCCGCCAGGTGGCGGAGTGGCGGGCCGAGCTGGCCAACTGTCCCTTGGTTTTAGGCAGCGCCACACCGGCGGTGGAGACCTACGCCGCCCACCTGCAGGATCCGCAGCGCTGGGTTCGCCTCTCTTTGCCGCAGCGCATCCCCCAGGCGGGGATCCCGGCCACCCTGCCCCACCTGGAGCTGGTGGATATGCGCCAGGAGCTGCAGGCCGGTAACCGCAGCATTCTCAGCCGCCGCCTGCAACAAGCTCTGCAGGAGACTTTGGACAGGGGAGAACAGGCCATCCTCTTTGTTCCCCGCCGCGGCTACAGCACCTTTGTCCTCTGTCGCAGTTGCGGCTTTGTCCTCACCTGCGCCCATTGCGATGTCTCCCTCACCTTTCACGTGGAGGGCGGGCAAGAGCTGCGCTGTCACTACTGCGGCGCCCGCCAACCCCATCCCCAGCGCTGCCCTGCCTGTGGCTCGCCCTACCTCAAGCACTTCGGCACTGGTACCCAGAAGGTGGTGGAAGTGCTGCAGCAGCACTGGCCGCAGCTGGGGATCCTGCGCTACGACAGCGACGCCACTCGCCGCAAGGGATCCCACCGGGACTTGCTGGAGCAGTTTCGCAGCGGCAAAGCGCAGGTGCTGGTGGGCACCCAGATGCTCACCAAGGGGCTGGACATTCCCCAGGTAACGCTGGTGGGGGTGGTGGCCGCCGATGGACTGCTGCACCAGCCTGACTACCGCGCTGGCGAGCGTACCTTTCAACTCCTGACCCAAGTGGCGGGCCGGGCAGGACGGGGATCCCTGCCGGGCCAGGCAATTATCCAGACCTATTTGCCAGAGCACCCCATCTTGCAAGCGGTGCTGGCCCACAACTACGAGGGCTTTGTCCAGGCCGAGCTGCGCCAACGCCAAGAGGGGGGCTATCCCCCCTATCGGGCCCTGATTTTGGTGCGCTTGAGCAGCAGCCGCCTGGAGGTGCTGGAGCGCTACTGCAGCCGCCTAGCTGAGGGCCTGCAGGGGATCCCGGCAGAGGTGTTGGGGCCAGGACCGGCCCAAGTGGAGCGGGTTGCCGGCCGCTACCGCTGGCAGATCCTCCTCAAACAGCTTCCCGATCAGCCCTGGGATCGCGCCCAGATTGCGGCCCACCTGGGCAGCGCCCTTGGATCTATCCCCCAGGGGATTCGCGTCAGCCTCGATGTGGATCCGCTGCGGATCCTCTAGGGGCGGCAGTTTTGCCGCAGCTTGGCGTTGGATGGCCCCAACCTGTTTTATAGTCGTTTAAGCTTCGTTTAAGCTCAGGGACCCCCACCGGCTCAAAGGCCGGCGCTAGGCGGGATCCCGTCAAGCTGCCAGCGTCAATCCTGGGAGGAGAAGGATTTGTGGCCTATCGTGTAACGTTGATCCCCGGCGATGGCATTGGCCCGGAAGTAACCAGGGCAATGACCACAGTCCTGGAGGCCACCGGGGTGGACTTGGAGTGGATCCGAGTAGAAGCAGGGGTAGAGGTGATTGAGAAATACGGCACGCCTTTGCCACCGCAGGTGTTGGAGTCCATCCGGGAAACCAGAGTGGCCATCAAAGGGCCCATCGGCACCCCTGTAGGCACGGGCTTTCGCTCAGTCAATGTAGCCATCCGCAAAGAGCTGGATCTCTACGCCAACCTGCGCCCGGCCAAGTCCATCCCCGGCATCAAAAGCCCCTTTCAAAACGTTGACCTGGTGGTGGTGCGGGAAAACACCGAGGATCTCTACGCCGGGATCGAGTTCGAGCGAGGCACCCCCGAAGCAGCCCACGCTCGCGAGGAGATGATGCGTCTTTCTGGCAAGTTCATCCGCGAGGGATCTGCCATTGGCATCAAACCCATCTCGGAGTTTGGCAGCCGTCGCATTGTCAAGTTTGCTTTTGAATATGCCCGCCAAAACGGCCGCAAAAAGGTAACGGCCGTTCACAAAGCCAACATCATGAAGTTTACCGACGGCCTGTTTTTGCAGGTGGCACGGGAGGTGGCCCAGGAGTACCCCGACATCGAGTTTGAAGATCGCATTGTCGACAACATGTGCCTGCAACTGATGCAAAAGCCCCAGCTCTACGATGTGCTGGTACTCACCAATCTTTATGGGGATATTATCTCGGATCTGTGCGCCGGCATGATTGGGGGGCTGGGGGTGGCGCCGGGGGCCAACATTGGGGATGGCATTGCAGTTTTTGAGGCCATCCACGGCTCGGCGCCCAAGTACGCCGGCCAAAACAAGGTCAACCCCTCTGCCCTTATCCTCTCCGGCGCCATGATGCTGCGCTACCTGGGCGAGCGGGAAGCTGCCGCGAGGGTAGAAGCGGCAGTGCGGTCGGTCATTGCCGAAGGCAAGTACGTCACCTACGACCTAGCGCAAGGGGAGCCCGTCGGCACCCAGGAGATGGCTGAGGCCATTGCCGCCCGCGTGCAGGAGATGGCCCCCCATGAGGGCCGGGATCCTATTCCCATCGAGTCCTAGATCCCTGCTTCCCTCGGGAGAGGGTGAGGGCTCAGTAACCCAGAACCGGATCCACCACCCCCAGCAAGGGTTCTCCCAGCCGAAAGCGGCGCACGTTTTCCCGCACCCGCTCGGAGAGGGCAGGGACAATCATGGCGTCGGTGATGGCCGTGTGGGGGGTAATGAGGCAATTGGGCAAGCGCCAGAGGGGATGTCCCTCCGGCAGCGGCTCTGGGTCTGTAACATCTAGGGCAGCGCCTCGAATGATCCCTTCCTGCAAGGCGCTTACCAGATCTGCAGTTACGATATGTTTCCCGCGGGCCACATTGACCAGCCAGCAGCCGGCTCCCATCTGCTCCAGCTCTGGCCGGGCAATGATCCCCTCTGTCTCGGGGGTGAGGGCCAAGGCCAGGATCACCACATCCGCTCCTGCCAGCACCGCCTGCCGCTCTGCCAGGGTCACCACCCGGCTAGCTCCTGGCAAGGGATCCGCCCTGCGCCGCACCACGTCAATGGAGCAGCGGAAGGGCTGTAACAACTGGATCAGCGCCTGGGCAATGCCCCCCGCCCCAAAGATAACCACGCGGCTGCCCCGGAGGCTGGTGCCGGATCCCGGCTGCCACGTCTGGGCCAGAGCGCGCTGCTTGAGATCCCGCAGGCCGGCCAAAGTGAGGGCCAGGGCATGCTCGGCCACCGCCTGAGCGTACACTCCTTTGCCGCAGGTCCACACATAGGCAGGATCCAGAATACCCGCTTGGGCAAAAGGCTCTACCCCTGCCCAGGGCAACTGCACCCAGCGGATCCCTTGGCCCTCTGCTAGGCAACGCCTTAAACTCGGCACATCGAAGCCATCGGTCCAGACCAAGGCTTCTGCTTCGGATAGGGGCACAATTTCGCCACCCCCCGCCAAGACTGCTGCCTTCAGCCAGGGGCGAAGATCAGCCGGCTCAACAGCAATGCGCTTGCCTTGAATGCCCATTGCAGCTGGTGGAGAAGGGCTTTCCTCCGTTTTGACCTCCTTGCCGCCCTCAAGGGGGGATGCCTACCGCGCAGTTGCTAAGGGCTCCCTCCTCCTGAGGCAAACGGTGAGCTCCTGGACCGAGGGCCTGCTGGCTACTCCCACCCTGCCGTAGGCGGCAGCAAGACCATTAAAAGCCCATAGCCCGCCAAAGGTAAACCAGGTAGGACGGGACTTGTCACCCATTGGGGTAAAAGAGGGTTAAGGGATCCCAAAAGGAGGAGGGAGGGGCAATGGGGAGGGTCTAGGTTGAGAAGTACTGCCTCTGCTTACCTCTGCGCCATGACCCTTTCTGAGTTTCTGACCCTAATAGCGCTGCTCTTTCCAGGGATCCTGCTGTCATTGATCCTGATGGCCACTTTTGCTGCTGGGGGATAGGGAGGAACCGCAAGCCCGGCACCCCTGCCGCAGCCTTTGGAGAGTTCCGCAGGCCGTCTCCCCGCTTTGGGAGGAGGAGTTCTGCTGAGAGGGGAGCGGAGTAAGCGATAATGAGGGCGGCGTTGGCACGCTGTAGTCGTGATGCGCATCTCCTTGAAGTGGTTGCGGGAACTGGTGGACTTTGAGCTTTCCCCCGAAGAACTGGCAGAAGCCCTCACAATGGTGGGCTTTGAAGTGGAGGAAATCGAGGACCGCCGCCGTTGGGCAGAGGGGGTGGTTCTGGGCAAGATTCTGACTGTCGAGCCCCATCCCCATGCCGATAAGCTGCGGGTTTGCCAGGTGGATTTGGGGGGCAAGCAGCCAGCTACGATTGTCTGCGGAGCGGCCAACGCCCGCCCTGGCCTGCTGGTTGCTGTAGCCACGCCAGGCGCCCATTTGCCTGCGGTGGACCTGACCATTGCCAAAGCAGAAAAGCGAGGGGTGCTTTCGGAGGGCATGATTTGTTCTCTGGCCGAGCTGGGCTTGGAGAAAACCTCAGAAGGGATCCACGAATTTCCGCCCGCTCTGGATCTCAAGGCCCACCCGCTGGGCTCTGATGTGCGCCCCCTCCTGGGCCTAGATGATGTGGTGTTGGATCTCACCTCCACCGCCAACCGCGCCGATGCCCTGAGCATGGTGGGGATTGCCCGCGAGGTGGCCGCCCTCACCCGCAATCCGCTGCGCCTGCCCCCAGTACAGTCCCTGCGGGCCCAGCCCATCCCCGATTTCAAACTGCGCATTGCCGACGCCAAAGCCTGCCCCGCCTACAGCGGCGTGCTGATTGAGGGGGTCAAGGTTGGTCCTTCTCCCGACTGGCTAAAACACCGCCTGGCCGCCGCTGGGATGCGCTCCATCAACAATGTTGTAGATGTTACCAATTTAATCCTGCTGGAATGGGGCCAGCCTTTGCACGCCTTCGATTGGGATCGCCTCCTGCAGGTCATGGGTAAGCAGGAGCCCACCATTGAGGTGCGCTTTGCCCAGGCGGGGGAAACGCTGAAGACCCTGGACGGCCAAACCCGTACTTTGCAGCCTGAAAGCCATCTCATCGTTGCTGGCAGCCACCCGGTGGCCCTAGCCGGTGTCATGGGAGGAGCGGAGACGGAGGTGGACGCGGCCACCACAAAGGTTTTTCTGGAAGCGGCCCTCTTTGACCCAGTGGTGACGCGCCGCTCAGCCCGCTCGCAGGGACTGCGCACGGAAGCCTCCGCCCGCTATGAGCGGGGTGTGAACATGGCTACCCTTGAGCTGGCGCGGGATCGGGCGGTGCAGTTGATTTTGCAGCTGGCCGGAGGCTCGGTGGTTGGCCTCACTACCTTTGACCAGCGGCCACCGCTAGAGCGGACCCTGCAGCTGCGGCTGTCGCGGCTCATTGATGTGCTGGGGGAGGAGGTGCGGCCAGAGGAGGTGGAGGAAATTTTGTCAGCTCTGGGCTTTCAGCTTTCCCCTTGTCAGGAAGCTGCCCCGAAGGCCGGCCCTGCTACCGAGACAGCGAGCGTAGCCCGCTGCATCTGGCAGGTCTCTGTTCCCCCCCATCGATTGCGGGATATCGAGCGAGAGATCGACCTCATTGAGGAGTTTGCCCGCCTCTACGGCTATGACCGCTTCTCAGAAACCCTGCCCACGGAGCCGCAGGTGGGATCCCTCTCTACACGGGAAGCTTTGACTCGGCAAATTCGCGAGGTGATGCGGGGCATTGGCCTGACGGAGGTGTACCACATCTCCCTCTGCTCGGCAGAAGCAGAGAGCTCCCTAGTGAGAATTGCCAATCCCCTCTCACCAGAGTACTCGGCCGTGCGCAAGGCGCTGCTACCCGGCTTGGTGGAGGCTTTCCGCTACAACTGGGCTCAGGGGAATGGCCCTCTACAGGCTTTTGAAATTGGCCATGTCTTCGACTATGCCCCTCCCTCTAGCCCTGAGCCTTACCAGGAGGCAGAACACCTGGGCGGCATTCTGGGTGGGGATCTCAACCCCAACGACTGGCGGCACTCCAACCAGCCCATGGACTGGTTTGAGGCCAAGGGGCTCTTGGTCTCAGCCCTGGAGCGGCTGGGATTTGCCCCCGAGTTTCGTCCGGATCCCCCTGCGGCGCAATCGCCCCTGTTGCACCCCGGCCGGCAAGCTGGCCTCTGGATCGAGGGATCCCGCATCGGCATCTTTGGGCAGTTGCACCCCCGCCTCTGCCAGGAGAAGGGGTTGCCGGACGAGGTTTATGGGTTTGAGGTGGATCTGGATCCCCTGCTGGCCGGCCTGGAGAGGCGGGGCCTGGTACAATTTTCTCCCTTTTCACCTTTCCCCGCCTCGGCGCGAGACATTGCCTTCTTTGCGCCGCTGGAGCTATCCGTGGCGGAAATCGAGAAGGTCATCCGCCAGGCGGCAGGTCCTCTGCTGCAGTCGGTGCAGCTTTTTGACGAATATCGGGGCCAGGGGGTACCACCAGGGCAGCGCAGCCTCGCCTTCCGCCTGGTCTATCGCGCTCTGGATCGCACCCTCACCGAGGCGGAGGTGGAAGCTGCGCAAAACCAAGTAAGAGCCCAGTTGGAGAAACACTTTCCGGTTACCTTGCGCAGCTAGCAGCCTGTCAGTTTCTAGTACGATCTTCTGGAAGTTTTTGTCTTCCACGGGACTCCTGGCCGTGCAGACCAACGCCTCTCTTTCAGGAACAACCAGCCCTCAGGCTGTAGCCTGCGATCCCCTGACACGGGCGCAGATTCTCATCGAAGCCCTGCCCTACATTCAGCAGTACCAGGGGCGCATCATGGTCATCAAATACGGCGGCGCCGCCATGGTGCAGCAGGAGCGCCGAGCTGAGGTGCTACGGGATATTGTCTTTCTTGCCTGTGTCGGCATTCGGCCGGTGCTGGTGCATGGCGGGGGGCCGGAAATCAACAGTTGGCTGCAGAAGCTGGGTATCCCCTTCAAGTTTGTCGATGGCCTGCGAGTAACCGATGCTGCCACCATGGAGGTGGTGGAGATGGTGCTGGTGGGCAAGGTTAACAAACAGATCGTGCAGTTGATTAGCCTGGCTGGCGGGTCGGCAGTGGGGCTGTGTGGCCGGGATGGCAACCTCATTAGAGCTCGCTCCCAGGGCCGAGCGGAAATTGGCTTTGTAGGGGAGGTGAGCAGCGTCAACCCCCAGGTGCTGCACACCCTACTGGAGGGCAGCCAGATCCCAGTCATTGCCAGCGTAGCCGCCGACGAGACCGGCCAAGCCTACAACATCAATGCTGATACGGTGGCCGGGGAGCTGGCAGCCTCTTTGGGGGCCGAAAAGTTAATCCTCCTCACCGACACCCCCGGCATCCTCAGAGACCCTGCCGATCCCAGCTCCCTAATTCCACTCCTGGATATCGAGACAGCCCGCCAGTTAATCCAGAGCGGCGTGGTTAGGGGCGGCATGATCCCTAAGGTGCAGTGTTGCATTCGCGCCCTGGCTCAAGGGGTTCGGGCTGCCCACATCCTAGACGGCGGATCCCCTCATTCCCTGCTCTTGGAACTGCTGACCGATGCTGGCGTGGGCACTAAGCTTGTCCCCTCTCAATTTTCCGCCCAGTTGGAGAGGCTCAACAATGGGGCCGGCTAGGCTCTCCCCCACCTAGCTAAGGAATTGGCTATCCACGCTAAGCTACGGCTAGGCGGGTTCTTGTTGGACTCGCTGCTGGCGTGAACTGTCCCAGTTGGGCTATGAGGACGGCCAGTTCTTGGGGCAGGTAGCGCTGGGTTTCTTTCTCTTGGTGCAGCCAAGAATGGGGCCTGCTGCCTGCTCAGCCAGCTCAAGAGCATCTTCGCGGGGTACCGGCAGCTGGGCCCCCCATTCGGCCAAGTACTCCTAGCCACGGATGGCCAGGCGCAGCCCCGTCAACAGCAAAGCGGCCACAGTGCTGGAGTAGCCTGCCCAACTGCTAGGCCATAGAAGGCCAGGGCTGAGAGGACATGCAAAGCCACGGCAAGGCGCAGCGGCCAGCGGCTAAGCTTCTGCACAAAGAGAGGTTGAGGCTTCCACCGGGATCCCGCGCTTCTGAGACCCAGCGGCCTCGTGGGGCACGGCTTTGGCCTGAACGTCAAGCTTCCAGGATAGCAATCCCAACCCCCCTCTCCCAGAGGGAGAGGGAACAGGGGGGAGGGCTAAGCCTCCTCAGGGAGGGAGCTTAGAGTAGATCTGTTGCCTTCATCGTTTTTGGGTGTGAGTCAGTGAGCCTTGCCCCCTTTCCTCCTGCTGCTGCTTCCCACAGGGATCCCCGCAGCGATTGGCGGTTGCTGCGGCTGCTCTGGCCCTATGCCCGGCGACACCTAAAGCTGTTGCTGGCCGCCTTGGCCTTTTTGCCGCCCCTGGCCTTGGCGGATGCGGTGCAGCCTTTAATCTTGCAGCGGGCCTTAGATGGCCCCATCGCCCAAGCCTTTGCCCAAGGTGATAGCAGGCCCCTTGCCGGCCTCTGGCCCCACTTGGGTCTGTTGGTTCTCACCCTGCTAGCCCGCTGGGTTTTCCAGGCCCTGGAGGGCTACAGCAGCCAAAAGCTGGGGCAGTTGATGACCCGCGACCTCCGCAACGATCTCTTTGCCCACGTGCTGGCCCTGCCAGCGCAATTTTTCGATCGCACCCCCGTGGGCAAGCTCATTACCCGCATCACCAGTGATGTGGAAGCGTTGGGGGACGTGTTTTCCACCGGTGCGGTTGGCATCGTCAGCGACCTGTTTACCCTGATAGTCGTTGCAGCGGTGATGCTTAGCCAGCGCTGGGATCTGGGCCTACTGCTGATCCTCATCGTCCTGCCGATTAGCGCCCTTGTCCTCGAGCTGCAGCGTCGCTTCCGAGACGCCAACTCTCGCGCCCGGGAAGAGCTCTCCAAGCTCAACGCTTGGATCCAGGAAAACGTCTTGGGCATTGCCGTAGTGCAACTATTTCGCCGGGAGCGGCTCAACAGCGAGATTTTTCAAGCCACCAATCGGCGCTATATCCAAGAGGTGGATCAGACCATCTTCTACGACGCTGCCCTTTCTGCAGTTTTGGAGTGGGTTGCGTGGCTAGCGGTGGCCGCCCTCCTCTGGGTGGGCGGACAGCAGGTTATTGCAGCTGGCAAGGGCGAGTGGATAGGATTCCTGCCCCTGCTTAAAGAGCCTCTGACCTTGGGCAGCCTCTACGCCTTTATCCTCTTTTCCCAGCGCTTTTTCAACCCTCTGCGCCAGTTGGCGGAAAAGTTCACCGCCCTGCAGGCGGGGTTCACCGCCGTGGAACGCATCGACAACATCCTCAGCCTCCCCGTGGCCATTCGGGATCCTGCTCAGCCGCGCCACCTGCCCCCAACGGCCAAAGGGGAGGTGCAGTTCGAGCAGGTCTGGTTTGCCTACAACCCCGGCGAGTGGGTGCTCAAAGACCTCAGCTTCACCATCCGCCCCGGCGAAAAGGTCGCCCTGGTGGGGCCCACCGGCGCCGGTAAAAGCTCCATCATCCGCCTACTTTGCCGCCTTTACGAGGTAACTCGCGGCTGCATCCGCATCGACGGCGTGGACATTCGCGATCTGCCCCAGGCCGAGCTGCACCGCCACCTGGGCGTGATCCTGCAGGATGGATTCTTGTTCTCTGGAGATATCCAACAAAACATCACCCTGGGAGAGGCAGGGGATCTGGCGGCAGTAGAGCGGGTGGCCCGCCAACTCCACCTGCACGAGCTCATCCGCGAGCTGCCCCAGGGTTACGCCACCCCCGTGCGAGAGCGGGGCAGCAACCTCTCCAGCGGCCAAAAACAGCTCATTAGCTTTGTGCGGGCCCTGTGGCGGGATCCCAAAATCCTAGTCTTGGACGAAGCCACCGCTAGTCTGGATGTGGGCACCGAGGCCCTAATCCAGTCCGCCCTGCAAACCCTCCTGCGGGATCGCACCGCCCTCATCATCGCCCACCGTCTCTCAACCATCCGCAATGTGGATCGCATCCTGGTGCTGCAGCGGGGGGAGCTGAAAGAAGAGGGATCCCACGCCGAGCTTATGGCCCGCAACGGTCTCTACGCCAAGCTCTATCGGCTCCAGGATCTGGGCAGCTAGCGAGTCGAGCCAGACCGAGAGCGAATTGCCTTGAGGGTGGTGAAGCGGGCCTCCGCCAAAGCAATGCGAGCCCTGCAGAGGAACAGGCTGCCACTGTCGAGGGCCGCGTCTTTCAGGCTGGCCAAAGCGTCGCCAGCTTGTACCAGGAAACGACGGCCCCAGCTGGAGAAGCCTTTGCTGAAGGTGGTGATGAGGCGTTCCATAGGGGATGAACCTTCTGCATCTCCTCCTTAGCCTACTCTGCCAGCAGGGGATCTCCACAAGCTAGAGAGGCCCCCAGGAAGATCGTTACAGATTATTAAAAATTTGCCGTCAAGGCGTCAGGCTGGCTATGATAGCTCCCAAGCCTGGCACATAACGAGAAAACAGTAAGCCATGAGTCAGCGGCCAGAGGTTGTAGAAGGCCCAGAAGCCAAGCAAAAAGTTACGCTGTATCTTTCGCCTGAACTCCACCGCAGTCTAAAGATTCGGGCTGCCGTAGAGCGGGAGCCAATGTCAGCGGTGGCAGAGAAAGCCCTCAGCTTCTACCTGCTTCACCCAGAGGTAATTGAGGGAGTACAGGGCAGTACCTACCGGGTTCACCGCTGCCCTGAGTGCAGTCACCCGTTTGTCATTCGCAACGGGGAGGTGGTCTCTCTCCACCACCAGTCTGCCACTACAGCCATCCTTGAAGAGGTGGAGCCGGAATACTGGGGAGCGGCCACGAGTTCAGGGGAGCGGTGCCAGGATGCGTTGGTGCCCTGCTGAGGCGCTTCTTAGGGTGCCTCCTCCGCCCCGAGTTAGCCCATAGACTTTCTTAGTCTTGCTTTTACCTTAGCTTCTTTCCCTCCGCGCAGTTGGTGTTTTCCATGCAAGAGCTCAGCATCCTTATCCAAGCTCAATACCCACTGCTTTACCTGGTTACCTCAGAGGAGGAGCGGGCGGAGGCAACCCTGGCGGCAATTGCCCGTACTCTTAGGCCGCAGCGCCGCTTGTTTATCTGGACGGTTACTCATGGCATTGTTGAGTACGGCAACCCCCGCAGCCTAACCCAGCACAACACCCAGTCTCCCCAGCCCGCTATTCAGTGGGCAATGGAGCAAAAGGATCCTGCCATCTTCGTCTTCAAGGATCTGCACGACTTTCTCGACAACCCTGAGGTCAAGCGCTGGCTACGGGATGCGGTGGCCAGCCTCAAGGGATCCTACAAAACCCTCCTCCTCATGTCGCCAGTCCAGGTGATTCCGGTTGAGCTGGAAAAGGATGTCTGCGTGGTGGACTTCCCGCTGCCCGACATGGCCACGTTGGAGCGCATCCTCAACCGGCAGTTGGAGCAGCTTCCGCGGGGGGGATCCGTGAGCCCTGAAACGCGGGAAAAGTTGGTTAAGGCGGCCCTGGGGCTGACGCAGGAGGAGGCAGAAAAAGTTTACCGCAAGGCCGTGGTGATGCATGGCCGCCTTAGCGAGGCGGAGGTGGACATCATCCTTTCCGAGAAAAAGCAACTGATCCGCCGCAATGGCATCCTCGAGTTCATCGAAGAAGACGAGTCCATCGACGCTGTTGGCGGTCTGGAAGAGTTAAAGCGCTGGTTGCTGCAGCGTTCCGAGGCCTTTACCGAGCGAGCCCGAGCCTATGGGCTGCCTGCTCCCAAGGGCCTGCTGATCCTAGGGGTGCCGGGCTGCGGCAAGTCCTTAATTGCCAAGACTACTGCTCGTCTCTGGGGCTTGCCCCTGCTGCGCCTGGACATGGGCCGTGTCTACGATGGCTCTATGGTGGGGAAATCAGAGGCCAACCTGCGCAGCGCTCTGCGCACCGCTGAGTCGCTGGCGCCAGCCATCCTCTTCATCGACGAGCTGGATAAAGCCTTTGCCGGCGCCGCGGGCTCCAGTGACTCCGATGGAGGTACCTCCAGCCGCATCTTCGGTTCCTTCCTTACCTGGATGCAGGAGAAGCGCTCACCAGTCTTCGTCATCGCCACCGCCAACCGCGTGGATCGCCTCCCGGGGGAGTTTCTCCGCAAGGGCCGCTTTGACGAGATCTTCTTCGTGGATCTACCCAACATCAACGAGCGCATGGAGATCTTTCGGATCCACCTGCAGAAGCGGCGGCGCGACATCAGTCGCTTTGACCTACGGCAGTTGGCTGCTGCCTGCGAGGGCTTCTCCGGCGCGGAGATTGAGCAAGTTTTGATTGCTGCCATGTACGAAGCGTTTGCCCAGAACCGTGAGTTTACCCAGTTGGACATTTTGGCAGCAACGAAAGCAACTCAACCGCTATCCCGCACCATGACGGAGCAAGTGGTAGCGTTGAGGGAATGGGCCCAGCACCGGGCTCGGCCAGCAGCAGCTGCTGTGGCCGAGTACCAGCGGCTGGAGTTCTAGCCAATGGTTAAGGCCAAAATGCCGCTGCAGAGGTAGAGATGGCCTTAACCTACTGCTAGAAGTTGCCCATTGTTTCCGTTGATGTTCCAACCCCTACACAAAGGAGGAGAAACACCATGTCTCATTTTAGCACTCTGCGCACCAAAATCACCGACGGTCAAATCCTGATCAACTCCCTGCGCGATCTTGGCTACACCGTTAAGCTGAACGCGGAGGTACGTGGCTACAATGGCCAGCGGGTTCGCGCCGACATCGTAGCTCAGTTGGAGGGCGACTACGATCTGGGCTGGTCCAAGAACCCTGATGGTTCCTACGACCTGATTGCCGATCTGTGGGGCGTGGCCAAGAAGTACAACCAAACGGAGTTGATCAACTCCATCAACCAGAAGTACGCCATCAACAAGACTTTGGCCGAGGTGAAGCGTCCTGGCTTGAACAACGCCAACGTTAAAGTGGTGGTGCACTAGGCTAGGCGCTGCCCTACTGGGCTATAAGGGGAGCTACAGCAAGGAATTGCCAAGGGGGCTAGCTGTAGCCCCCTTTTTGTTGGCTTTCTAGAACTTTCCAAGATCTTAGGCATCACTGAGGGCGGCAATCCCGGGCAGCTCTTTGCCTTCCAGCAGCTCCAGGCTGGCGCCGCCACCGGTGGAAATGTGGGTCATCTTGTCCGCTAGGCCGACTTTTTCCACAGCCGCCACTGAGTCGCCGCCGCCAATGATGGTGATGGCCCCCGCCTGGGTGAGGTCGGCCAGGGTGCGGGCAATGGCTTCTGTACCGGCGGCAAAGCGGTCGAACTCAAACACACCCATCGGCCCGTTCCAGACCACGGTTTTGCACCCCTGCAGGGCAGCCTGGAAGGCTTTGACCGATTCGGGGCCAATGTCCAAGCCCATCCAGTCGTCGGGGATGGCGTGGATGGAAACCGTCTGGGCGTTGGCGTCTTTGTCAAACTTATCGGCCACCACCACATCCACGGGTAGCAGTAGCTCTACACCCCGGGCTTTGGCCTTCTCCATTAGGGAGCGGGCCAGCTCCAGCTTGTCGGTTTCCACCAAAGACTTGCCGGTTGGGATCCCTTGGGCTTGGTAGAAGGTGAAAATCATGCCGCCACCCAGCAGGAGCTTGTCCACTTTTTCCAGCAGCCGCTCAATGACGCCAATCTTGGTAGAGACTTTGGAGCCGCCGATGATAGCCGCCAAAGGCCGCTGGGGGTTCTCGATGGCCCCCGAAAGAAACTGCAGCTCCTTTTCCACTAGATAACCAGCCACAGCAGGCTGGAGATAGGCGGCAACGCCAGCCGTAGAGGCGTGGGCGCGGTGAGCACTGCCAAAGGCGTCGTTGACGAATAGATCAGCCAGGGAGGCCAGCTTGCGAGCAAACTCCGGATCGTTGGCTTCCTCTTCTGGGTAAAAGCGAACATTTTCCAAGAGGGCCACCTGGCCATTTTCCAGGCGGTTCACTATTGCTTCCGCCTCAGGGCCAATGCAGTCGGGGGCAAAGGCCACCGGCTGGCCCAGGAGTTGAGATAGGCGGACGGCCACAGGGGCCAGGCTATTGCCCTCGCGGATGATCTGGACGGTGCCTGTCTCTTTGTCTTTCTTGATGGGGCGGCCCAGGTGGCTGGTGAGGATGACCTTGGCGCCCGCTTGGGTGAGGGCTTTGATGGTGGGCAGCGAGGCGCGGATGCGGGTGTCGTCGGTAATGTTGCCCTGCGGATCCAGGGGGACGTTGAAATCAACTCGCACCAGCACACGCTTGCCGGTCAGATCAAAGCCGGATGACAGTAGGGATCCCAGTGTTTGTTTGGCCATCGTCCTCCCTCCCCCTGGATTACTTTTGCTTCCGTATCCTACCAGGGATCGGATCCCGGCGGTAAACCAGGGCTCTGCGGCCTCTCCTGGGACCGCCAGCAATTGTAACGGTTTGCAAATAGAATGGAAATGTTGCTTGATCAGCATCATCATGCGTGTTGCCATTGCTGGAGGCGGGCTGGCGGGGTTGGCCTGTGCCAAGTATCTGTGCGATGCCGGGCATCAGCCGCTGCTGTTTGAGCGGCGGGAGGTGCTGGGGGGGCTAGTGGCCGCCTGGAAGGATGCCGACGGCGACTGGATCGAGACGGGGCTGCACAACTTTTTCGGCGCCTACCCCAACACCTTGCAACTGTTCCGCGAGCTGGGCATTTCCGACCGCTTGCAGTGGAAGGAACACAGCTTAATCTTCAACCAGCCGGACAAGCCGGGCACCTACTCCCGCTTTGACCTGCCGGACCTTCCTGCTCCCTTCAACGCCATCGTGGCCATCCTGCGCAACAATGACATGCTCACCTGGAGCGAAAAGGTGAAGTTTGCCCTGGGCCTAGTGCCGGCCATGGTGCGCGGCCAGCGCTACGTGGAGCAAATGGATCGCTACACCCTCCTGGAATGGCTGCGGCGGCAAGGGATTGACGAGCGGGTCAACACCGATATTTTCATTGCCGTCTCCAAGGCGTTGGCGTTCATCAACCCGGACGAAATCTCAGCCATGGTGCCCCTGACGGCCTTAAACCGCTTTTTGCGCCAGAAAGATGGCTCTAGGATTGCCTACCTGGATGGCGCCCCGCCAGAGCGGCTTTGCCAGCCCCTGGTGGACTACATTGTGGCCCGCGGCGGCCAGGTGTATTTGAACGCGGCACTGCAGGCCATCGACCTCAACCCCGACGGCAGTGTAGCCGGCTTTCGCTTTCTCACCCCTTCCGGGCCGCTTCAGATTACTGCTGATGCTTATGTGTCGGCCCTCTCGGTGGATGCGCTCAAGGAGCTGCTGCCGGCCCAGTGGTGGGGGATCCCCTTTTTCCAAAAGCTGCGCCAGCTGGAAGGGGTGCCGGTGATTAGCCTGCAGATTTGGTTTGACCGCAAGATTACTCACATTGACCACTCCCTGTTTTCCCGCTCGCCGCTCTTGAGCGTGTATGCCGACATGAGCAACACCTGCCGCGGCTATGCGGATCCAGAGCGCTCGATGCTGGAGCTGGTGCTGGCCCCGGCTGCCGAGTGGATCGAGCGCAGCGATGAAGAGATCTTCGCGGCCACGCTGGAGGAGCTCCAAAAACTCTTTCCTCAGCACCTTGCCGGCCCCAACCCGGCGCGGGTGCGCAAATGGGTGGTGGTGAAAACACCGCGCTCGGTTTACAAGGCTACGCCCGGCCGGCAGCAATACCGTCCCACTCAGGTCACTCCCATCCCCAACTTTTTCTTGGCGGGCAGCTACACCCTGCAACCCTTCCTGGGCAGCATGGAGGGGGCCATCCTCTCTGGCAAGTGGGCGGCTGAGGCCATCAGCAAAGGGATCCCCTCCCGTGCGGCTGCCCCTTTGGTTGCAGCAGGGGTCTGAGGCCTCAGTTCTGACAACTTGACTGCCTGGGCTATTCCCCCTAGCCGCTTTCCCGTAGTGTTGATGATGTGCCCTCGCTGTCCCCATCTGGCCCTGCGCCCTTGGAGATGAGCCCGATGAGTCCGCTGGAGCAATCCTTTGCCCTCTGCCGCCAGATCACGGCCAAGCACGCCAAGACGTTTTATTTGGGATCCCTGCTCTTGCCCCGCCCCAAGCGGCGGGCCATCTGGGCCATTTACGCCTGGCTGCGGCAGACTGACGAGCTGTTGGATGGGCTGGAGGCCAGCCAGACGGCGGTGGAGGTTACCCGCAGCAAGCTGGAGCAGTGGGGATCCCATCTGGAGTCCTTGTTCCAGGGGGGGGAGCCCCAGGTCCCCACTGACCTGGCTCTCATCCACACCATCCGCACCTACCGCCTTTCCATTGAGCCCTTCCGCGAGATGCTGCGGGGGCAGAGCATGGATCTGGACACCCGGCGCTACGCCACCTGGGAAGACCTGCGGGTCTACTGCTACCGCGTGGCCGGGGTGGTAGGTCTGATGTGCTCGGAGATCATGGGGTTTGTGCCGGGTCGGGATGGCCGCGAGGAGGCGGTGGCCCTGGGGATTGCCATGCAACTGACCAATATCTTGCGCGATGTGGGGGAAGATGCCCGTCGTGGGCGGATCTATTTGCCTCTGGAGGACTTGCGCCGCTTCAACTACTCAGAGCGGGATTTGTTTAACTACGTCATCGACGAGCGCTGGATAGCCCTGATGGACTACGAGATCCAGCGAGCTCGAGAGCTCTATGCCCAAGCGGAACGGGGGATCCCTACCCTGCAGCCGGACTCCCGCTGGCCGGTGGCCGCTTCTTTGATGCTCTACCGGCAGATCCTCAACGCCATTGAGCGCAACCACTACCAGGTGTTTCGCACTCGGGCCTACGTGTCCACCCTAAGGAAAGCCTTGGCCCTGCCGGTGGCCTGGTGGCGGTCGCGGCGCTCCAACTACTACGGCTATTGACAAGTGGGCAACCCCAAACCTGGAAGAAGAAAACCTATGCTAAGCCGTGCCCTGGCTTTACCCTATTGGCAAATCTGGGAAGACAGTTTAACCATCTTCTGGCGCGACTGGCTGGATCTGCGCGGGCGGGTCTGGCAGGTGGTGGCCTCAGGGCTAGTGGCCCCCCTCATCTACATCGTTGCTTTTGGGGTGGGGCTGGGCGGATCCCTGGGGGCCGAGGCCCTGGCTGACGTGGCGGGATCGACGGCGGCAGGTTCCTATTTACGCTTTATTTTGCCGGGGATGGTGGCTCTTTCGGCCATGACGATTAGCTTTGCCGGCACTACTTTCTCCATTTGTGGATCGCGGCTGTTTACCAAGAGCTTTGAGGAGCTACTGCTCTTGCCGGTGCATCCGCTGGCGCTGCATTTGGGCAAGGTGTTGGCAGGCATTGCCCGCGGCCTGCTCACGGCCCTGGGAGTGTTGGCGGTGGGGGTGCTGGGCACGGGGGCCTGGGGCCTCCTTCATCCCCTGGCGCTGTTGGTGTTGCTTTTGGATTGCGCCGTCTTTGCCGGGATTGGGGTAATCGCCGGCTTAAAGGTGCCCAGCTTGGAGAGTGTGGGCGTGCTCACCAACTTTTTGATTACGCCCATGTCCTTTCTGGGGGCCACCTTTTTCGATCCCAGCCAGTTGCCGGGCTACCTGCAGGTGCTGGTCTACTGCCTGCCCCTTTCCTACGCCAGCATCGGCATGCGGGCAGCCGCCTACCAGCCCCTTGCGGAGTTCCCTTGGTATACGGTGGGGGTGCTAGCGAGCCTGGCAGCTATCCTGGCCCTGGTGGGCGCCTACCTGTTTTCCCACCAGCAAGACTAATTGCCCTTGCCAGACACCTCTGGGTAGCGGGCCAGTTGCTCCTGCAGGTCTTGGTCGTAGCGCAGGGCAATTACCCGGTAGCTCTGTCCCAAAAGCTGGGAGCGCAGTTGGCGATCCTGGGCAGCCTGGTCGGGCTCGTCATGCACTGCGCCATTCCAGAAAACACAGACGTTGGGCTCGTAGAAGAAGTCAACCACGCCGCGGGGATTAGGGATGGCCTTCTGGGCGTCGTTGGGAAGGCGGTAGCCTTCTTCGGCCAGCAACTCCAGAAAGCGGCGCTCCAGGTGCGAGCGAGGATCGATGAGCTGGCGCAGCCACTCCAGCTGCTCTTGACGAGAGCGGCTGTCGGCCAGCTTGCCCAGGAGATTCCGGATCTGGTGGCGGTCCAGCTGCAGCGCCTCCCTTTGGTTGGCGTAGCTGAGTAGGCACTCGTAGCAGGCGGCGCCGCACTTGGGCCGCAGGTCTTGGATCCCGGCTTCTAAGAGCTGGAAGTGGCAGATCTCTAGGGCTGCTCGCGCCACCTCCGCCATGGCCTCTGGCTCCTCCACCAGTCGCTGGAGGACGCCGGCTCCCCCTTCCGCCGTCTTGTAAAACAGCAGGGCCCCCTGGGATCCCTGGCCAATGGACTCGGCGGCCAGCTCCGTAAGCGCTTGAGGGCGTAGCGAGGCTGGTTTCTAACCCAAGAAAGACCACCTAAACCCCCGCCTTCATGCCCAGGGACAAGCCGCCTATCGTCCTTTTGGAAGTAGCCCTTGAGGGGAGCTGGGGGAACGCCACAAAAATAAAGCGTTGGCAACCAACTCTGTAGCTGGGGGAACTCTTGTAAGTTGCGGGTTGCAATCAACCAGTACCAGGATCCCACCTCAACCGGCGTTAGCAGGGCAGAGTCCTACGCACCGCTGTCGTCAAAGGGCAGCCGGATAGGGTAAGTGCTGTCGTAGAATCAAAAGCAAGAAGGCTCGCCCTACCGCTACGCAGTTTGCTCTGGTGGAAGAGGAGGGCGGGGAGAAGGTTAATCTGGGCTGTTTTCCATGACTAAATCCTGCGAAACCCTGGTGCTCCGCGACGAGCAGAACCAGCCCCTCACCTGCGAAATTCTGAGGCAGGTGGTCATTGAGGATCAGGTTTATGCCTTGGCCACCCCTGTTGATGCCGTCATCAAGGTGCTGGTGTGGGAGGGAGAGGAGGAGGCCGGGCAGGCGGTGAATGGGGATGCAGATATGGAAGGGATCCTCGACGAGCCAGATCCAGAGGAGCTCCGGGCCGCCATCCCCACCCTCCAGGCCGTTTTGGGAGAGTTGAACTTGACCCTGCAGCAAAACGGCTTCGACATCCTGACGGTGCAGGGAGAGTTGCCCCCTGTGGAGGAGGAGGATGTGTTTGAGCTGGGCGAAAGTGAGGAAGATGCCCAGGAGTTCCAACTGTTGGCTACTTTCTTCCACCAGGACAAAAAGTACGGCATTTTTACACCCCTTGATCCGCCGTTGATCTATGTCGCCCTGCCCGATGGGGGGGATCCCTACCTCCTGAACCCAGAGGACTCGCCAGCCCTGTTTGACCAACTCAATGCTGTGCTGCTCGATCTGGACGAGGCAGGGGAAGAGGAGGACTAGGGTTTCTGCCTGAGAATTCAAGGTACCTGGGCCAGAAAGCCTATTGGTTGACCTTGCCGCCAGGGCCAGCTAGGGCGAAGGAGGCCCTCGTTTAGGTCCCGGGCGTTGCCCACTCCCTAAGGAGCAGCAGGGATGCAACCGGTTGATCTAACCACCCTCCGTGCTGTGCTGGCGGATTTAAAACGCGCTGAGCCCGGTCGGGATTCCCTGTTACCGGCGCGGGTGGAGTGGATCCAGCAAACCGATCTGTGGACAGTGGTGATCGGCTTGCGCACTCTTAGGGCCCGCCCTTGCTTGCTATTGTCTTGGCATCCGCAGGCGGCCCGAGTTCACCTCTGTCAGGCTCCTCCCAAGGAGCCAGAGGACTTTCCATTTAGCCAACACCTGCAACGGCACCTGCGGGGCTTGGCCCTGACGGAGCTGGCGCTGCTGGACGAGTGGGAGCGGGTGATTGACTTTCGCTTTGGCCCTCGCCCCGGGGATCCGCCGCAGCGCCACCTTTATCTGGAAGTGATGGGGAAGTACAGCAATGCCATCTTGGTGGACGAGGCAGGCCTGATCCTAGCCTGTGGCCACGGGGTAAGCGAGCGGCAATCGCGGGTACGCCCCGTGCAGCCGGGACTTGCTTACGAAGCCCCCCCTGCCCTGACCGACCCAATCCCGCAGCGAAGCGAGCCCTTCTCCCAGTGGCAAGAGCGCCTGGCTCTAATCCCTGGCCCAATTGCTCAGCGGCTCCTGCGCTGCTACCGCGGCCTCAGCCGGCACTTGGCAGAGGCAATGTGCCTCCAAGCTGGGATCCCCCCCCAAACCCCCAGCAACCAACTCTCGCCCCAGGAGTGGCAGGCGCTGTTTTTTTGGTGGCAGGACTGGCTGGCCCGTCTGGAAACAGCTCGGTTTGAGCCGGCACTCACCTCCCAGGGGTACACTGTTCTCGGCTGGAGGGGCTCTAGCGGGGATCCCTCTCAGCCCAACTTGCACCAGCTCCTGGAAGCCTACTACCAAGCCCAGCTTAACCGCGAACGCTTTGAGCGGGAGCGACAGCGGCTGGGGCAAAAGCTGGCCACCCTGCTCAAAAAACTCCGCCAGCGGCGCGACCACTTCGAGAAGATGTTGGCCGACTCAGCCCAAGCAGAAGCCTCCAAGCAGGCTGCCGATCTCCTCATGGCCCATCTCCACCTCTGGCGGCCAGGGCTAAGCTCGATAGAGCTGCCAGACTTTTTTAGCGGCCAGATGGTCAAGATCCCGCTGGATCCGGAGAAAAACGCTGTTCTCAACGCCCAGGCCTACTACCGCAAACACCGCAAACAAAAGCGAGCCCAGGAGGCCGTCCAGCCTTTGCTAGCAGCCACAGAGCAAGAGATCCGCTACCTAGAGCAAGTGGAGGCAGCCCTGCAGCAGCTGGAGGCCTACCGGGATCCCCAGGACTTGGTCATCCTTGCAGAAATTGAGGCGGAGCTTATTCAGCAAGGTTACCTCGAGAGTCCTAGCAAGGCGGAGGGAGCTAGACGTTCCCCTGCAGCCAGCTTCAACCCCTATTGCTTCACTAGCCCCAGTGGTTTCCCTATCTGGGTGGGGCGCAACAACTGGCAAAATGAGCGGCTGACCTTTCGCTTTGCCCAAGACCAGGATTGGTGGTTTCACGCCCAGGAGATCCCGGGTAGCCATGTGCTCCTGCGCCTGCCTCCCGGGGCTGTGGCCGAAAGCGAAGATCTGCAAGCGGCTGCCGACTTGGCGGCGTATTTTAGCCGCGGTCGCCTTAGCGACCAGGTGCCGGTGGTATATACCCGCCCTAAGTGCGTCTTTAAGCCCAAGGGATCCCCCCCTGGCATGGTGGTCTACAAACAGGAGCGGGTGCTGTGGGGCCGCCCCAGCCGCGCTCAGTTGCTCGTGGAAAAGGACGGAGCGCCCAAGTCGGATGTCCCAGCAGGGTTATAGCCCTCTACTCTGGGTTGACTACGGATCCCATAAACAGCACAGTTTGCGCCTCCCGGTTGGCTCCGGAGGCCACAATGGCAAACCAGAAGGGGCGATCCGCTACAAATTGGAAGGGCTCTTGCCGGTCGAGGGCGGTGCGGGAGACGATTACCCCGGTGGCAGCAGCCGCCTCGGATCCCTCTTCGTTGACTTCGATGGCGGCCTTGTGCAAGACTCTGCTGACCTGCGTTGGCTCTGGGGTCAGTTGGCTAAAATCGGCCCGCCGGGAAAAGGCAATCCCCATGCCCAACTGCTGCAAAGCTGGCCCCAGATCGATTTCGGAGGCCAGCTTAAACTTGGGGATCCGCACCGAGCCAGGGCGGGTGGGCAGGGATCCCGTCCATTCTTGCCAAGTTTCTGGGCTAAGCTTCTCCCGCAGGGCTGCTAAGCTCACCCCTGGTTTGGGCAGCAGGAGCAGCATGGCCAGTTCCCCTTCCCCATAGGGCAGGCGCACCACCTGGAGCTGCTCGGTCTCCCGGTAGCCGTAGCGACCGGATTGGGCCATCAGCGGCACTTGGACACGGCGGCCATCGGCGCGGGTGAAGGGCTGGGGCTTGGTCAGGGTCGGATCGAAGGGCTGGGTCCACTCTCCCTTGAAATAGATGGCGTTGAGCAAAACCATCCTGTCTTCACGGCTGAGGCGATCCACGATGCGGTCAATCTGGCCCTGGGTGCGCTCGGCTACCCAACGGTTAATCGCCTGCACCGTCTGGCGGGATCCCAGCTCCACCCGATTGGCCACTGCTTGGTAATAGGTGGCCAGGGCTTGCAAAAAGGAGGGGCGCAAGGTGAGGGTTGTATCGACCCAAAGGCCGTTGGCCATTTGCAGCTGGATCGGTCCTTCTGCTTGGGATCGCTCCACCAGCCAGCGCACCATCTGGGCATTGGTCCAGTTCAACTCATTGAGGGAGAGTTCTTGAGCCTCCAGCACCTTAGCCATCGCCGCTTGGGTCTCTCCAGCAGCGCCGTTGTACAGCATGCTTAGAGCCAGACGAAGGCTCAAGGGGGAGAAAAAGAGGTTCTCCTGCGGTTGCTGCTGGAGGAGGTAATCGAATAGCTTTAGCGCAAAGCGACTTTGGGCTTGCTGGGCCACCGCCTCCTCTCCATAGCCTTCCCCATAGGTCACGGTCGGCTCAAACGGGATCCGCACCGGGGTTTCCCCATGGGTGGGCCGGAGACCCAAAAGCAATAGGCCCAGCAGAGCCAGCAGCGGGATCCGGCTCACCGAGGACATGCTCAAAAGGTCTTTCATCGGGGCTCTCCTGGCCGGGTGGGGAACGAGTCTATGGCTATGGTATCGGGTTGGGGGTGGATGGCCCCTGCCCAGGCCGGCCATGGCGGCTGCGCTTGAGGTGAGATCGAAAGGCCAAAGCCCGCAGGGGATCCCGGCCAAACTCTAGAGAGGAGGGTAGGATTAAGCCTGCACAGCTCAGCAGGAGAAAGGGATGAGTTGGTGGGTAAGAGAGCGCCAGGTTGTCACAGCGGGCGGGATTGCCTTGGGCCTGGCTCTACTGCTGGGATGCGCCGCTGGAGGAGAAGCCCAGGAGACGGCAGCCGTTGCCAGCGCGACCCCGGCCAAAGGACAGCCCCAGCACCTGCCGGTGGAAGCGGAAGTAACCCTTGCTGGCAAGCGCTTTGAGCTGGAAGTGGCCCGCACCCCTGAGCAGCAGCGCTTAGGCCTAATGTTTCGCACCGATTTGCCTCTTGATCGCGGCATGTGGTTTCCCTTCGACCCGCCCCAGCCGGCTGCCTTCTGGATGTTCAACACGCCGCTTAACCTGGACATTATCTTTCTCTATCGGGGTCGGGTCGTCTACATCGCTGCCGATGTGCCCGGCTGCCCTGCCCAACCCTGCCCCGTTTATGGGCCACCCCCTGACCAGTTAGTAGATGGCGTGCTGGAGTTCCGCGGCGGGACGGCGGCGGCCCTGGGTTTGCAAGTGGGAGATGTCGTGGAGATCCGCCAGCTTCCGCCCCCCACCCCTTGATCTCTCTCCCCTCTCCCTCAGGGAGAGGGGCTGGGGGTGAGGGAAAACAAGCTTGCAGAAGAAGCTGGGATCCCAAAGGCAGCCGTTTGCCCTCTTGCTCGCGGTCTAGGATGATTGTCTCAGGGATCTTTGGGATGATTTTTGAGGGTCGCCAACGGCGAGCTCAGGATGGTTTAAACCCTATGGATGTTAGCAGCGTAACTCAGTGGCTGGAGGTTGGAACTATTGCCTTGGCTTCCGTCCTTTGGGCGGAGATCGTGCGGGATGTGCGCCATTGGCTGGCCCACCAGTGGCCCTGGCTGCTGCCCAAGCACACCCTGCACCACCGCCTGTTCCGCCCCGATCTCAGCGTGGTAGACCCCAAGTTATACCGAGAATCCCAGTGGCACCACGATGTTCCCGAGGCAGCAACGATGGTTCTAGCCGGGATCCCTTGGGTGGTGCTCTTGGGACAGGGATCCCTCCTCTATGGCCTGGCAGCAGCAGTGGGGGTACTCTACTCGGCCAGTTTTCTAGTTGCCGGCGCGCTGCGGGGCTGGGGGCTGGCCTTGCAGACGGATATCACCCACCAGCCGGGGCCTTTCCCCGCCCCTCCTGCGCAGTGGTATGTGAACCGCGCCTACCACTGGCGGCACCACTTCGACGATACCAATGCCTACTTTTGCGGCACCCTAACCTTGGTGGATCGGATCATGGGCACCAGTCTCTCTTTCAAG
Organism: Synechococcus sp. OH30; assembly: GCF_047462175.1. Taxonomy (NCBI): domain Bacteria; kingdom Bacillati; phylum Cyanobacteriota; class Cyanophyceae; order Synechococcales; family Synechococcaceae; genus Synechococcus; species Synechococcus sp. OH30. Next base: position 54,068 of record NZ_JANSIP010000002.1, read on the forward strand.
GGCAAGCGCGTGGCCGTCACCGGCGCCTCTGGCACCCTGGGCCGGGCCTTGCTGAAGCATTTTTACCGCCACGGAGCCAAAGTCATTGCCCTTAGCTCCCATGCGGATTCGATTGCCATTGAAGTGGACGGCCAGCTCCAGCCGGTGGAGACCGTTCGCTGGCAGGTGGGGCAGGAGGGATCCCTGGCTGAACTCCTGGAGCGGGTCGATATCTTGGTCATCAACCACGGCCTGAACGTCCATAGGCAACGCGATCCCGAATCTGTCCGCCAGTCTTACGCCGTCAACACCTTCTCGGCATGGCGCCTGATGGAGCTGTTTTTCCAGACGGTGCGCAACAATCCGGAAGTGGCCACCAAAGAGGTTTGGGTGAACACCTCAGAAGCCGAGGTCAGCCCTGCCTTTAGCCCCCTCTACGAGCTCTCCAAGCGGGCCCTAGGGGATCTGGTTACCCTGCGCCGCCTGGATGCTCCCTGCGTGGTGCGCAAGATTATCCTCGGCCCCTTCAGGAGCCAGCTCAATCCCATTGGAGTTATGTCAGGCGATTGGGTGGCCGCCCAGATCCTGGCCCAGGCCAAACGCGACTGCCGCAATATCATTGTCACCATCAACCCCTTGACCTACCTGCTCTTCCCCCTTAGAGAGCTGGCCGTGAGCACCTACTTCCGCCTCTTCAGCCTGCCGGGGGCAGCCCCTAGCCTCAGCCTAGATCCTGCCGATAGCAAGCAGGTCGGCGGGATCCCTTGAAGGTGAGGCAGAAATCCTGCCCCCCTCTGTGGTCTTAGGCGCAAAACTGGGGTAAGACAAGAGCAGGTTCTTTGGCGGCAGGAGAGGGGATCCCTTGCGCCAATGTGAACCTTGCAGGGAGCGAAAGGGCCCTTCGTTTGGAGGAATTCAACAGCTCGCTCTCCGAGTGAACGTTGGGTGTGAGGAGTAGGAGTGAGCGTCAACATGGTGCGACAGTGGGTAAGCGCAGTTCTCTGCGCAGTGGGTGGGTCTTTAGGGACGGGGCTTTTGGCGGGTTGTGCCATCCCCATAGCCTCTGCAGAGGTGGCGGAAGTGCAGGTGCGCTTAGTGCATGTGGCCCCCAATGCCCCTCGGATTGACTTGGAAGTGGGAGGGGTAAGGGCTGCTCAGGGTGTAGCCTATGGCGCGGTGAGCGAATACGTGCGCATGCCGGCGGGCGAGTACGACATTGTTTTGTTTTCAACACCTGAGAACCCCGGCCAGCCCGCAAGTTCTAAGGACTCCGTCGCGCGAACGGTTGCGGCCAGGACTGTGGCCAACCTCAGAGGCGGGGGAGTGTTCTCAGTGGTGGCCGCCGACGAGCCCAATCGCGTCACAGTCTTGGTACTGGAAGACAATATCAACCCTCTGTTCGATCAAGCCCTGGTGCGGTTTGTTCACGCTACCCCCGACGCCCCACCCCTGCAATGGCAAGGGGAGCAAGGGCGAGTGCTGATACCTCAGTTGGCCTTTGGGCAAGTATCCACTTTTCAAGCCATGCGCCCCGGCTTTACCCAAATCCAGGTGGCCACAGCCCCTTCTGCCTCAGGCGGGCAGATGTCTCCCAGCCGGAGCATTCCCCTGCAACGGTTTGATCTCCAGTTAGAGGCGGGGAAAGTCTATACCCTCTACGTGGCGGGGTTACTGCGCAGCAATCCAAGCTTGAGTGGGGTGCTGGCGGAGGAGACGCGGGCCCGCCGCCTTCTCTAGGTGTCTTCCCCCTATACTTTGGGGAAAGGGTACGACTTTCTACCCGTGGATGCCCTGTTTCAGGTAGTGGTGCTTAGCCAGACTCCAGATCCCGAGCGGGTGATCTGGCAGGCAATGCACCAGGACTACAGTGCCGAGTACGTCACACCAGCAAGCCGGGTGCCAGCCAACCCTGGCGAGGCGGTGGTGCGGCACCTTCTAGAGGGCGACCGTGGTCACTACGGCCCCCTGGAGCACCCGCAGATCACCTTCGGGGTGGGCTACTTCCCCCACCTGGTGGTGCAGCAGGCGCGCACCCACCGCATTGGGGTGTCGTTCGATGTCCAGTCGTACCGCTACACCGGCCAACAGCTTTTGGAGCTGGGATCGGATCCCAGCCCTGACCAACTGGAGCAGGTTTTTTACGTGCCCGCCAACATCAAGGAGGGCCAGGCCAAGACCCGCGACGGGATCCGACCTATCGCCCCCGAGGCGCTGGGCATTGTGCTAGAGCAATACCGCAGCCAGGCCGTTGCCTACCGCCGCCTAGTGGAAGAGTGTGGCGTTCCGCCTGAGGATGCCCGCTGCATCCTCGGCTACGGGATCCGACAGCACTTTGTGGTGTCGTTCAACTGCCGCAGCCTGATGCACTTCCTGGACTTGCGGGCCAAGGCCGATGCCCAGCGGGAGATCCGTGAGCTGTGCGAGCTCATCTGGCCCCACTTTGAGGCCTGGTGCCCTCATGTTGCCGCCTGGTATCGCAAAAATCGCTGGGGTAGGGCTAGGCTTTCTCCCTAACAAGTTCCCAACTATGGATCCCAAGGCTTATGAACAAATGGCGGCCTTAGAAGATCGACATTGGTGGTTTCTGGGCCGTCGCCGCATTCTCAGCCGGGTTATTGCAGGGATCCCTCTTCCGCCTGAGGCTTGTATCCTGGAAGCTGGCTGTGGCAGTGGCGGCAACCTAGAAATGTTGTCTCAATTTGGCCAAGTCTTCGCAATGGAAAGAAGCGAAATAGCATTGCCTCTTGCCCGTGCCCGCGGGATCGGGATCGTAGCCGAAGGTGAATTGCCGCATCGGATCCCTTTTGGCTCTCAACAATTTGATTTAATTGCTCTGCTGGACGTCCTGGAACACTTGGAGGAAGACAAAGCAGCTCTGGAAGCCCTCATCCAGAGGTTAAAGCCATCTGGCTACATGGTGATTACAGTACCGGCCTACCCCTGGCTGTGGAGCGCCCATGACGAGCTCAATCACCACAAGAGACGCTACACGCGGCTGCAACTTCTCTCCTTACTCAGGAGCGCCGGCTTGCAAATTCATATCCTTACCTTTTTCAACAGCTTTCTCTTTCCATTAGCAGCAGGGATCCGCCTAGCCCAAAAGAACCTTCACCTCAGACAGAGCCAAGATCTAAAAATGCCCTTGCCTTGGGCCAATCGGCTTTTAACCGAGATTTTTGCCGCAGAAGCCTATTTGATCCCCAAGTTTTCCCTACCCTTTGGCCTGTCGTTGCTAGCAGTAGCTAGTCCTAGGAACGCTTAACCCTGGGAAAAAAGGCAGAGATGAATTGGCCTAATCTCCCAGCTCTGGATCTGGCCGTACCCGCACTTCCATTTGGCGCAGCAACCGCAGTGAGCTTTCCGGCCCGTCGATCATCTGCTGCTCGTTGATCCAGTAGGTGGCGATGCCCAGGTCTTCCAGAAATTGAATGTAGGGATCTGGGGGCGGGCCATCGAAAACGGCAGCCTTCTGGACAGAAAAGCCCTGTTCAATCCAGGGGGTGAGAGCAAAGCGCTCGTAGTAAAGCAACTGCCCCACCACCTCCTGCAGCGCCTCTGCGGCATCTTTGTGGTGCAGCAACTTTACCTCGGCCAAAAGCAGGTGCCCGTCGGCCACCGCCAGAAAGTCAAACGTGTGCTGGTCTTCCCGCACCTCTAGACCCGCTAGACGGAACCAACGGCGAAACTGGTGCAAGATCTCGTTGTGGCGCTCGCTGCGCTCCAACTGACGCCGGCGGCGGCGCTCCGCCATCAGCGGGTCCGTCCCGGCATAGGAAGGGATCCCACTGCTACGAAACTGGGGCGGCTCATCCGGATCCAAGACCACCTTACCCCCAGCAGGTTGATGGAGGAGAGGGGGCATAGAGGGCCACAACTCGGCAGATCCCCACTCCACCTCCGGTTGCGCTGCCAAAGCAAGCAGATGGCGATTGAGAGGGTGCTCAGGGTGGGTGTCGAACAACAGCTGGAGTTGGGAGTGGCTGAACTGAAAATCCAGGCGAAACTGTTCCACCGAAAGGCTGCTCCGCCCCTTCTGCAGAGTCTCCTGGCCGAAGTAGAGCATCACCAAGAGAGGGTAGATGGGCAGGGGGCGATGGGGGGGGATGAGCATGGCCCACATCTGGTCCGTCCAGGGGGGAAGCAGGATCTCGGCCTGTTTGCCCTTGCCCACCACCTGCAGCATTTTGGGATGGCCGGGCTGCCAACCACAGGGGTGGTCGTCGAAGCCACAGGTCTGCCGCCCTTGATCCACACTTAAGGGGTAGCGCCCGTCATAGAGGCGAAAGGGACAGAGATCCCGGTCTGCTGCTAGAAAACGCTCGTCCTGCCACAAGTGGGCGGCCAGGGCATGGCAGCCAATGCCCTCCTGGCTGTTGCAGGCTTTGAGCCAGCGGCGTTCGGCCAATTTTCCACCCAGTTTGCTCGGCGCCAGAGGCCGGACAAGGCCATTTTCCCCTTGGTTAAACAGAGGCCACACCAGGGGCTCCCCCGTCTCTGGCAGGGTAGGCAAGAGAGGATGGGTTTTGGTGTAAAACGGGTCGCAAATGCGCTGAGCCACCTCCTCTAGGGGCAGGCCGTGGGAGGATCCCACTGGGGGCAGAAGGGATCCCGAGCCAGCCTGAGCGCGATGGTACTGGATAGCCAGAGCTACCTCCAACCCTATCGGACGCAGTTCCGGCGTCAACTGCCGGTAGCGCTGCAGCAGCCGCGAGGCTTGCACAAAAAGGTCGTAGCGCCGAACAGAAATTGCGTCAGCCATAGGGTTACTGGAAAAAATCCCCAAGAGTTGGGCAAAAGCCAGCTGGAACAGAAACCTCGCCGGTAGACAGGATTGAGGCTGAGTTTTGCTGAGATACAAATACCACCTGTGCCAAGCCCAGCAGCCGGAAGGCCCATTTCGCTTGGCACCAGGTCAGTTGTCAGTGTAGTAGAGAAACTCCGGCGCGGGAAGTAACTAGCAGTAAAGGCTAGCGTCGCAGCCACCAAGGAAAGGGACGCTCGGTTTCGGCGTCGCGGTCGTACTCGGTCGGGCGGCCCGTATCTGGCTGGATCACCAAGCTGCCCACGTAGTCGGCCTCTCGATAGACGCGGTCAATCTGGCGGTGAATTTGGGCCATATCCTCGGCGGAGACCACGCCGTTGTCGGTGGCTTTGTAAAACTGGATGGTGACCCGAATGGGAAAGCGGGGATCCCGTTCGATGTTGAGGTTGTTGATCTCGGTGAAGGGGCCTTCCACCTCCCCGTGGCCGATGACGGCAGCTTCTACATTGCTAGGGAAGCAGTCCCCTAGGCCTAGGGTCTCCGTAAAGTATCTGACCTGCTCAACTTTCTTTTGCTTTCAGCATTACCAGGTTCAGAGCTTCTTCGGGGACTTCCGCTGAGTCGGGATCCCTGGGGGTTGGGTTGGCGCCTTGCTGGGCTTGGAAATCGCTGAGGCGCTGCCCAGTAAGGCTGGCCCGTTCCCCGTTTTGGTTGAAGAAAAGGCGCTGGCCCCAGATCTCCCCCCATCCCTCCTCCGCGCGGTTCTCGATCACTGTAATGCTGGTGCCCTCGCGGGTGGCCAAGATCGCCAGCACGGCTGGGTTGCCCGGATAAGATTGGTAGTTGAACAGCACCGGGTTGAATTGGGCAGATCCCCCGGCAGGGATAGGCAAAAAGGCGGCCTGGGCGCTCACCAGCACATGGCTATCCCGTGGGGCCAGCAGGGAGTTCCGGTTGCCGGCCCAAGAGCGGGGATTGTGCAAGTAGCGGCGCAGGTTCCCCAGCAGCTCCCGCAGCGACACCACGCGCACCAGCACCTTTAGGCGGTCGAGGGGCAGGTCGGCAGAGAGATCGGCAAAGTTGGGGTAGCGGATCACCGGCATCAGGCTCAGCTCAGGGCGACCCGTGAGGGGGTTGAGCTGCTGCACCTGGATGGTCATGTCGCTGATGTTGGGGCCGAGGGCGGATCCCTTATGCCGTCTGGTGTCCTCCTAGGTGAGGTCAACGATATCCAGCCCGTAGTGGGCTGCTAAGGATGCCCTGACCATAACCCGGTTACGGAGAGCCAGCACGGCAGTTTCGCTTTCGGCAATCCAATGCTTCTGCCGGGATCCCGGTTTGCGTGGGCTACGATAAAAGGCTGTAGCGCTCCTGCCGACTTTTTCGGATATGGCCAATATCCAACGGGATCCTGAAGTCAACTTGTCGGCTGCCTCGGCTCTTGCCCAAAACCCTCCACCGGCTGCCTCCCCCTTGCCTTTGTCCGTCATGTTTCGCCTAGGCCTATTTCAGATGGGCCTGGGGATGATGTCGCTGCTGACTCTGGGGGTGCTCAATCGAGTCATGATTGACCCGGAGCTCTTGGCCATCCCAGCCACAGTGGTAGGGGGATCCCTGGCCATGCACCAGTTGGTTTCCCCAGCCCGCGTCTGGTTTGGGCAGCTTTCCGATGCCAAGCCTTTGTTTGGGACGCACCGTAGCGGCTATGTGCGCTTGGGATCGGTGCTGTTTGCCCTGTGCATCTTCTTAGCGGTGCAGGTGGTGTGGGGGTTGGGGCAGAGCTTTGCCAGTAGCGGCTGGTCACTGGCTACCTACGGCTGGATTGCTCTGGCCGCTTTGATGTTTGCACTCTACGGGCTTTGTCTCAGCGCCTGCTCCACGCCTTTTGCAGCGCTGCTGGTGGATGTTTCCGATGAGCACAACCGCTCCCAGTTGGTGGGGATCGTCTGGTCGATGCTGATGGTGGGCATTGCCGGGGGGGCAATTGGCTCGGCAGTGCTGCTGCGCGGCCTAAATCCAGAGAATCTCCAGACGACGATCAACCGCCTTTTCATGGTTATTCCCGCCGTGGTGGTCCTGCTAGGGGTAATCGCCACCTGGGGGGTGGAAGAACGCTATTCCCGCTATGGATCCCGTTCCACCATGGCCGGGCGGGAGGACCAGATCGCCCTAGGCACGGCCATTAAGGTGCTCACCGCCAGCCGCCAAACCCTGATCTTTTTTAGCTTTTTGGCCCTGATGACCATGGGCCTGTTCATCCAACAGCCGGTTCTGGAGCCCTATGGCGGCGAGGTGTTTGGCATGACCGTGGCCCAGAGCACCCAGCTCAACGCCTTCTGGAGCCTAGGCGTCTTGGTGGGGATTGTGGTGACTGGCTTTCTCATCGTTCCTAAGCTGGGCAAGCAGACAACTGCCCGCTTGGGCTGCCTGCTGGTGGCCCTTTCTTTTGGGCTGACCATTGCCGCAGGGTTTACAGGCAAGCCACAGCTGCTGCAGCTGTGTATGATCCTGTTTGGCTTAGCCTCTGGGATCACCACCAACGGGGCCATTAGCCTGATGTTGGACTTGACAGCGCCTGAGACCGCTGGCACTTTCATTGGGGCTTGGGGCCTGGCTCAGGCGATGTCGCAGGCACTCTCTACCCTCATCGGTGGGGCTTTGCTTGACCTGGGGCGGCTATTTTTCCCCACTTCCTCGGTCCTAGCCTATGCCACAGTCTTTGGAGTGGAGGCGGCGGTGATGTTGCTTGCAGTGTATTTGCTAGGACGGGTGAGCGTAGCGGAGTTCCGGGAGAAAACTAGCCGCACCCTAACCGAGGTGCTGGCGCTGGAGCTGGAAGGCTAACGCCGTTGGACCGGCTCGTAGTGGGGGCAGCCTTGGCAGGGCCCGCTGGGATTAACGGCGCAGCGCAGCAGCGGCGAATGGGCATTAAATCGACAGGAGGGATCTCCCAGAAGCTGGCCTATCTCGAGGGGTGAGCTCACTGGGCGAATGAGGGCGCGGATGCTGCACAGGTGGTATTTGCCCTGCCGCAATTGGTAGGAGTGGCGCTTTTCCAAAACCAGGTAGTGCTGCTCAGCAAGCTGAACGTAGGTACCTGGATGGGGACTGCTTTCCCAGGGGCATTCGTCCACCACCTCTCCCGAATCGGCATCGATCCACTGAATGGGCAAGGTTGGGTTGACAGAAGCCATAAGGTGCCACGACGGCCAGCCTGGAGAACAGCTTGGCAAGCCGGTTAGCTTGTACTACTAGCTCTACTCAGTGTAGAGGATTTTCTGGAGTGGGTGGACAACTGGGGTGAATACGTGACCAAGGAGGGATCCCGGCAGCATGGGCAGAGTGGTCATTATCGGGGCAGGGCTGGCCGGCTTAACCTGCGCCAAGGTGCTGAGCCAGGCGGGATGGAAGGATGTCCTAGTCCTGGAAAAAAGCGACGGCCCCGGCGGGCGGGTGCGCACCAACGAGGTGGAGGGCTTCCGTTTGGATCGCGGCTTTCAGGTGCTGTTTACGGCCTATCCCCAGGTGCGGCGGCATCTGGATCTGGGCAGACTTGCCCCCCGCCCCTACCGGCCGGGAGCCCTGCTGGCCCAACCCGGTCGCTTTTGCCTATTGGGGGATCCCCTGCGGGATCCAGCCAGCATTGTCCCTTCCCTCTTCAACCCCTTGGCCAGCTTTGGCGACAAGCTCAAGGTGCTGCAGTTGCGGGCGCAGCTGGCACGGCGCACGCCGGAGCAGGTTTTCCAAGAAGGACTGGGGGGATCTGACTGCTCGGTGCGAGAGTTCCTGGAGGAGTACGGATTTTCCCAAAAGATCTGCCAGCACTTCTTCTACCCTTTTTTCCGCGGCATTCTCTTGGATCCCGATCTGGCTAGCAGCGCCCGCCTCTTTGCCTTTTACTTCAAGATGATGGCCGAGGGAGCCATCGTCACCCCGGCGCTGGGCATGGGAGAGATCGCCCGCCAACTGGCCAGTCACCTTGCTCCAGAGCAGATCCGCTACCAAACTCCGGTAGAGCGCATCCTAGTGGAAGAGGGAAAAGTGCGCGGGATCCGCACCGCCAAGGGCGAGGAGATCCCTGCTGAATGGGTGGTCTGTGCCACGGATGCCCCTCAAGCGCGGGCCTGGCAGGCCGAGCTCTGCCCTCAAGCTGCTGTGCCCATCCCCAGCCAGGGACGAGCAGTGACCTGCCTTTATTTCTGTGCCCCCTTTTCCCTGACCCGTGGCGCCTACTTGTACCTCAACGCCAGCGGCCAAGGCTGGATCAACCACTGGGTTCAGCTCACTCAGCTTAGCCCAGCACTGGCTCCTGCTGGCCAACACCTCTATTCGGTGACGGTGTTGGGGGATCCCCCTCTGGGCGACGAGGAGCTGGCCCAAGCCTGCCGGGCCGAGCTGCAGGCCTACTTTCCCAAAGCCCCCTTGGAACGATTGCGCCTGCTGCGGGTGTATCGGATCCCTTTTGCCCAGTTTGTCCAGCCACCCGGTTTTCAGCAGCACCTGGTTCCCACCGGCAGTGGCCTGCCGGGCCTTCTCTGGGCTGGAGAATACACCCACCAGAGCAGCATCGAGGGATCCCTGCGGAGCGGCGAACAAGCGGCGGCTTGGATTTTACAAAAATCTTCTGTATAGAAAGACCCAGACTTTGACTTTCTTAATCCCCTTCTCAGCCCAAAAAGGGGGATGGTGTGGTATGTAGAGGGTGTCTACCCCAGGGATCCCTCTGCCATGCAAAGCGCTACTCTTAACCCGTTTTCCCTTCTGCAGCGCTCGTTTGAAGTTGTAGGCCCCATCTATGGGCTGCTGGTGATTCTGGCCTCTCCTGGCTTTATCATTCCGGTCGTCGCAGGGCTGATCCCCCGTTTTGGGGGGATCCTCAATTTGGCCTACAGCCTAATTGTTGCTCCCATCCTGGCTGGGGCAGCCTTTTGGCTGGTGGATCAGCACCTGAAGCGGCAAGCTCCTCTGCTGGGCAACAGCCTCGACCGGGCCCTTTCGAAGGCAGTGCCTCTGGTTTTCGGCAGCATCTTAGTAGGACTCCTCTCTTTCCTTGCCTCCCTCCTTTTGATCCTTCCTGGCATTTACGTGGGAGTCAGGCTGGTTTTTACCCCTTGTGCCATTGCCTTGGAAAATCGAGGAGCTACAGAAGGGCTGCGCTACAGTTGGAACCTTGTCAAGGGCCGCTGGTGGGGCGTGTTTTGGGCTCTTGTGGTTCCAGGTTTGATTTTGGCTGTTGTCTTTTTTGTTTTTGTTGTTTTTGCAGGAGTCTTAGGTTCGATCCTCGGCTTTGATGGGACTGGGCTTGGGTTGGTACCTGGGGTGGTCGGGGGGATAGCAGTTACGCCACTTGCCTGGACCTATATCGTGCTCCTGTTCCGATCCCTGCAGCACTTGAAGGGTCAAGCAGCCTAGCTTCCGCATGCCAGCTCAAAGGGTGGACATTCAATCCGCCATTTAGCGGAGCCCATAGCAGAAGCTCTTGCTGAAAATAGACAAAGACTTCCCTCGAGAGCTTCTCTGCTATGAGTGAAGCTAGGACAACCGCCATCCAGCGGATTATCCAAGCAGCTATGGTGACTGGTCTGCTTACAGCTGCCCAGGAGCACGAGCTAAATGTGAGGCTATTTCAAGATGGGTGTTCTGAAGCGGATTTCTTCTTGCTGCGTCGCTTGCACGCCTGCTTGCGCCGGGGATCTATCCGTCAAGTGCCAGGCTTGCCCAACCCTGCAGCTAGAGGTGGCTTTGGCACCTCTCTACGTCTAGTGACAGACAGAGCCAAGAAGGCCCAGCCCCAACCTCTGAGGCTAGTGGGCAATCCTAGGGTTAGCTAGTAGGTCGGGATCCGGGCGATAATAACTCCAGCAATGTGCCCTAGGGGGATGCTCTGCAATGGAAGCTTTTTTCGAGTTCCTCTGGTCTGCTTCGGCGGTTTTGCTGGTGATCCTGGTGTTGTTGCATAGCCCCAAGGGAGATGGCCTGTCGAGTATTAGCGGGCAAGCCCAGTTATTTGCCAGCCCTAAGAGCGCTGAGCAAAACCTAAACCGCATCACCTGGACGGTGGCTACCCTTTTTCTCTCCGTCAGTGTGGTGTTGGGAGCGGGCTGGCTCTCCACGGGCGCAGGGCAATAGCGTAGCGTGGCAGTCATCTACTTGCACGGCTTCGGCTCTGGGCCGCAATCGGTTAAGGCTGCCTTTTTCCGCCAGCGGCTGCAGCAGCTAGGGATCCCTCTGCAGGTGCCAGATCTTAACCAGGGCAATTTTACCCAGCTCACTCTCTCTCGTCAGATCCAGCAAGTTTCTGAGCAGCTGGCTGCCATGGGGCATCCTCCCGTTACCCTGATTGGCTCTAGCCTAGGCGGTGTAGTGGCTGCCTGGGTGGCTGAGCAGCAGCCTTGCGTGGAACGGCTGGTGTTACTGGCGCCGGCTTTTGGCTTTTTGGAACATTGGCTGCCGCGACTAGGGGCTGAGGCCGCGGAAGCTTGGCAACGCAGCGGGCAAATGCTGGTTTTTCACTACGGAGAAGGGCGGCTGCTGCCCTTGGACTATAGCTTTGTTACTGACGCCCAGCGCTACCCTGACGCTGCTTTGCGCCGGCCTGTGCCCACTTTGATTGTGCACGGGATCCACGACAAAGTCATCCCCATTCGCTCCAGCCGCGACTACGTTGCCCATCGCCCCTGGGCGCAACTGGTAGCCGTGGAGAGTGACCACGCCCTCACCAATGTGTTGGAGACCCTCTGGGAGGTGGTTAGCCGCTTCTGTGGCTGGCAGCAGCCTTCCTTGGAGGCAGGGACCTAGGAGATGGCAGTGCGACCTCTTGCCGGCCTTTTCTTGGATATGGACGGGGTAATTGTGGATTCGGAGCCAATCCATGCCCGCGCTGGGGCTATTGCCCTGGAGCGCTGCCAACTGTTTCTGGATCTGGCCCCCGTCTCCCTGCAGTTTAAAGGGCGCACTGACCGCGACATGTTTGAGTATCTCGTGGAACACCTGACGGACACCCCGCCTGCGGAACGGCCCCTGCTGGTGGAACGCCTAATTACAGAGAAGGCCAAGGCCTTTAGCGAGCTGCTAGCAGAAGTGCCTTTGCTGCCAGGAGTAGTGGAGTTCTTGGAGCTCAGCCGCCGTTGCTTTTCGGCCCTTGCCCTCACTACCTCTGCTACCCGTCGGGATCAGGAGCAGATTTTCCAACGCTTTGACCTGGACCGCTGGTTTGACGCCGTGATTACTGCGGAAGATATCCAGCGAGCCAAGCCCGACCCCGAGCCTTATTTGAAAACAGCTGCCAAAGTGGGCTTGGATCCCAGCGTGTGTTTGGTGGTTGAAGACTCTGCCCACGGGATCCGCGCTGCCAAGGGGGCGGGCTGCCTTGCTGTTGGCCTCACCACTGCCTTTACCCCAGCGGAGCTGCGCCAGGCAGGAGCCGATGCCGTGGTGGACAGCTTTGCCGAGTTGGTAGAATTTCTGGGTCTGGAGAGGGAACCTGCCTAGCCCCACAGCAGAGGCAGCGCTGAGGGAGATTGCCTGCTAGGCCACCCACCTGACCCTGGGTGTCCCTGGGGCCTGGGAGGGCCGGAACAGCTTTAGCTCATCACCATGCCCCCGTCAATGGCAAAGACTTGCCCCGTGATGTAGGCCGCCGCTGGGTCAGCCGCCAAAAAGCGCACCAGCCCCGCCACTTCGGCTGGGGATCCCAGTCGTCCCAGGGGGATCTGGGCCAGAATGGGGCCGGGATCTAGCTTTTCTGTCATCTGGGTGGTGATAAAGCCAGGGGCAACGGCATTGACGGTGATGTTGCGGCTGGCCAGCTCGCGGGCTGCTGTCTTGGTTAGACCAATTACCCCTGCTTTAGCAGCGCTGTAGTTAGCCTGGCCAGCGTTGCCCACCAAGCCCACCACCGAGGTGATGTTGATGATGCGTCCCTGCCGCTGCTTGACCATGATCTTGGCGGCTGCCTTCAGGCAGAGGAAGACCCCCGTGAGGTTGAGATCCAGCACCGCCTGCCAGTCTTCCGGCTTTAGGCGCAGCAAGAGGGCATCGCGAGTGATACCGGCATTGTTTACCAGCACGTCCACCCGGCCCCAGCGCTCCATCACCTGTTCAAAGAGCTGCTCCACTTCTACGGCCTGGGAGACATCGGCGGCCACGGCCATTCCTTCCCCCCCCAGGGCGGCAATCTCCTGCACCAGCGCCTCGGCCTCGGCAGCGGAGTGGGCGTAGTTGACAACTACCTTAGCGCCAATGGCCCCCAAATGAAGGGCAATGGCCCGGCCAATGCCGCGGCTGGCTCCAGTCACTACGGCCACCTGGTTGTGGAGCGAGGGCAAGGGGAGAAGTTCAGACATAGGCGGCAGCTTCCTTGCAAGGGCGACAGCCGCAATAGTATAGGATGCTTTGGCTTCCTTGGGGATCTTGCCATCCCGGGCTAGGCAAAGGCAGGCCTTCCCAGGGGGGAAAGTTGCTCAGCCAAAAGGAGGCTGCCCCGCTAAAGAGCCAGATTTAGGATAGAGAGTTGGCTTGTACGAGAGAAACTATCCATGCAAGTGGAGTTTCGGGAGTGCGATCCAGGCAACCTCTGGATTTGGTTTGAGTTTGCCGAGCCCCCTGTGCCAGCGGAGCTGGAGTATCTTCGGGAAGTGTTGGAATCGTGGTACGTGCTGGGCAAGCTGGGAGGATTTAACGCCGAACGCCTGGTGGTCCAGGAGGCTGAGACGGATCTCAGCTATCTGGAGTATCCCAGTGACTTGGCTCCGGTGACCTCGCTAATGCACAACATGGGATCCCTTGAGGAGAAGGGCAAGTGGGCCCGCTGCTGGTTTGACCTAGGCACTGCCGATGCCATGGCGCTGGACGTGTTGATCAATGCCCTGCGCACCCTCAGCTTGGAATACATTGGTCTCACCCGCGTCATCATCGGTGGGCAAAACGAGGATTGGCCAGTGCCGGATCCCGAGGAAACTGATGTTTACGATCTCAGCAGCTACCTCCGGGATCACTGGGGGGAAAAAGGAGATCTAGAGTAGCCCTACTCCAGGTAGCCCAGTTCCTGCATCCGCCGCAGCAAGTCCGCATCGCTTTCCTTGTCCACTTTGCGGGGGGCCAAGCTGGGGCGGCGCGATTCAGCCCACTCCAGCCACCGCCTTAGCCCTTGTTGCAGGCGAACCAGCCAAGCTTGGAGAGAAAGGGATCCCACCTCCGGAGCCCCAGGCTCGGCCAAGAGCAGATCCCGCTGCTCCCCCGGATCCTGCCCTAGGTTGTAGAGGCTAGCGTCCTCCCCCGTTTGGATGAGCTTAATCACTCCCTCATAGAGAGCGCGGCGGGTGGCGTAACAGGCGCGGGCCTGCAAGAGGCTGTCGTTGCGGCTTTCCATGGCCCGGAGGAGAATCTGCGGTGGGAAAGCCTCGCTAAGCACCACTCCTTGCTCAGGATCCTCTCCCGCTAGAGTACGGCTGAGGCTAAGGCGGGCAATCTCGCGGCGGAGCCGGAGGCTAGCCCCAGGGGTGCCGTCAGCTAGGGAGAGGCTGGGGCGGAAGCCGGCAGCTTCCAAGAGGGTATGGAAGAGGCGGCGGGTGGAAACAGGGGTGGCCACCCGCTTTCCTGAGGGAAAGTAGCCGGGGTAGTGCAGGATCAGGGGCACGCGGATGAGCTCTTCGTATACCACAAAGGCGTGGCCGACGAAATCGTGCTCCCCTAGGCCCTCGCCGTGGTCGGCAACGATGGCTAGCAGAGTGTTCTGCTCCAGGCCGGTTTGGCGCAGGGTGGCGAAGACAGATCCCAGCAGGTAATCCTGGTAGGCTACTTCGGCATCGTAGATGTCCCGCAGCACCCGCGCCTGCAGGGGAGAAAGCGGCTGCGGCAGGGGTGCCATCCAGCGGTAGGGCTCAGCGTTGTACTGGCGCAGGAAATCCCGCGCCTCCCGGTTGCTCTTGAAGTAGGGAGCGTATTTCTGCACAAAAGGCTCTGGCGGCCAGTAGGGCAGGTGGGTCTCCATGAGGTTGACAAAGCAAAAAAAGGGGGGCGCCCCCGCCGGCCGGCGGGCCATTTGCTGTAAGTAGCGATTGAGGTCGGCAATGGAGGCGGCAGTGTTGCCCTTGAAGTTCATCAGGCGGGTCCAGAGGGAGGCAAACCAGGGGTGCAGCGCCAACTGAAACAGGGCGTCGGAGCGAGCAAAGGCATTTTGCACGGGGTAGGAGAGGCGGCGCCAAAACTGGGTGTAGGCGGCCAGCCAGTGGTTGAGGGGAGCGGGCAGAGGGTTGCCCTCGGGGGGGCGGGTGGGTAGAGCCCCGCCGTAGTTGTAGAAGGTGTCAAAGCCGCGCCGCAGGCCGTTTTTCAGGATCCCCACTAGGGGGTTGTTGCAAAAGCCCACGGTGGTGTAGCCAACCCGCTTCAGCAGCTCCGCCAAGGTGGGTAGAGCAGGACTTAGCTCTAGGTCTGCCTGAACGATCTGGTGGGTGCTGGGGTACTCTCCTGTAAACAGGGAGGCGTGGGAGGGGATCGTCCACTGGGCAGGGGCAATGGCCCGCTCGAAGAGGGTGGATTCTGCAGCCAGCCGATCCAGGTTGGGGCTAGTGGGCACTTGGCGAGCCCGCTCTTCCTCCGACCAGTAGCAAGAGAGACGATCCGCCCGCTGGGTATCGAGGACAATCAGCAGGATGTTAGGACGCTCCCCCACAGGGATCTCTGCCATTTCTGGAAACCTCACCGCAACCCACCCCAGAGGGTTCTTCTATCTATCCTGACATGCTCCCGCCTGCCTTTTGGCCCTCAGGGCAGGGTGAGATGGGTTTGGCTGTTGCCTTGCATCCGGACAGTGCTGGTCTGCCAGTCCAGGAAGCCCCTGTCGCCACTCACGGTAAAAGCCTGGCCAGGCTGGCGGTAGCGCACCTTGCCCAGAGCTTGCAGTTGGGTGGAGCCGACGCGCCAACGGATCTCCTGGGCCTGGAGGAACCCCTCCCCGCTAGCGCGGGCAATTCTGGCTTTCCCATTGCCCCGCAGGCGCAACTCAGTTAGAGGCAGGGGAGCCCACAATTCCTCGCCGCTAAGGCGCACGCCTTGCTGGGGGGCATATACCTCTACGGCTCCCAGGGCCCGCACTTCCTTCCTGCCAAATTGCCACCAGAAACGGCTAGCAGCCAGCTCCAGCTTTGGATCCTGATATTCTGCCCGTACAGGTTGAGTGGGATCCCGGTTTTCCAACTGCATCTGCGCTTGGCCAAAGTCGATGCGCAAGCAATCCCCCCACAGGGATCCCTGGCCGTCCAGCAGCTCCACCTGCACCTGACCCTCAGCTTCGAGGAGGCGCTGTTCTGGCAGCCATTGCAGCCGCTCTGCCTGCAGGCGCAGGTTATCCCGCTCGGATTCCACCTCGACTTGTCCCCTCAATTCCAAGCGCCGTTGGCTGGGGTAGGCGGATCCCTGCTGGGCCCGGACGCGAATAGCGCGGTCATCTTCGTCAAAAAACTCTCCCTCGATAGCCTGCAAATGGGCGGATCCCAACTGCACGGGGGTGCCCTCGGGCGAGGGAGGCTCGTATTTGGCTAGGCGTGCCCGCAAGCGCCACAGCAAGCCACCGTCAGGCTGGGCCTGGGTGAGGGTGATGTCTTCGTAAATCAACTGGGGGGTGGAGATAGGCTGGCGCGGGGCCTCGGGATCCCTCTCCGGCCCGCCACAGGCAGCGCTCAGCAGGGCCAAAACCACTAGCCACCCTAGGATCTGGGAAGAGGGGGGCTGCATGGATCTCTCTTATGGGCTTTCTCCTACCCTAGCTCTACCCTGCCGCATCCCGCTGGGGGCAAACCCGTGGCATCATCAGGGCAAGGTATGGCAGGCACAGGTGTGGAGCAACTGTTGCAACTGTTCGTTTACGGCCTTGTCCTAGGCAGCATCTACGCCCTAGGGGCCATTGGGGTGTCGCTGACGTTTGGCATTTTGCGCTTTGCCAACTTTGCCCACGGGGATCTGATGACCTTGGGGGCCTATTTTGCCCTAACCTTTGTTGGCTGGGGCTGGCCTTTGGGGATCAGTTGGATCCCGGCCGCCCTGGCCACGGTGCTGTGCGCGGTGGGGATCGACCAATTGGTCTATCGCCGCCTACGCCGGGAGGCCCCCGTTATTTTGCTAATCTCCTCCTTTGGCACCGCCCTGATTTTGCGCAGTCTGGTGCAGATTCTCTGGGGGCCCAACAACCAGGTGTATCGCCGGGGTATCCAAGTCCCCTGGGAGCTGGGTGGGCTGCGCATTAAGCCGGACTGGCTGGTGATTTTAGTGGGAACGGCGCTGCTGGTGGTGGCCCTGCACTTGTTTTTGCAGCACACGCGGGTGGGCAAGGCAATGCGGGCCATGGCCGACAATTTTGACTTGGCCAAGGTAACTGGCATCGATACGGAGCAGACTATTCTCTGGACCTGGGCCATCGGGGGGGCTTTGGCCTGTTTGGCAGGCATCTTTCTCGGCCTCGACACCCGGCTCCACCCCACGATGGGCTGGCGACTGTTATTGCCCGTTTTTGCCGCAGCCATCCTCGGCGGCATTGGTCGCCCCTACGGCGCCATTGCGGGGGGGTTAGTGATTGGCTTGGCGGAGGAGTTCTCTACCTTGGTGATTAGCCCCGCCTACAAGACAGGGGTGGCCTTCGCCATCCTGGTACTGCTGCTGATCTTCCGACCTACTGGGCTCTTGGGAGGGCGAGCCTGATGCTAAGCTATGCCATTTTCTTCTTGATCCTGGTCGGGATCTACGGCGTACTGGTGCTGGGCCTCAACATCCAGTGGGGCTACGCTGGCATGTTCAACATTGGTGTGGGGGCCTTTTTTGCCGTGGGGGCCTACGCCAGCGCTATTGTCACGACACCACCGACCCCTGAACACCTGGGGGGCTTCGCGCTCCCCTTTTGGGTGGGCTTTGCGGTAGCAGCGGTGGTGGCGGGAGCAATTGCTTTTTTGATTGGCTTGATTACCCTGAAGCTGCGCTCTGACTACCTGGCCATTGCCACCATTGGCATTGCCGAGATTATTGGCCAAATCTTAAAAAACGAGGGCTGGCTAACCAACGGCGTACGCGGTATTACCCGCATCCCCCGGCCCTTTCGCGGCTGGATCCCGGGGCAGGATACGCTGCTGTACCTAGGCTTGGTGCTCTTGGTGTTGGCAGGCGTCTACTGGTTAAGCGAACGGGCCTATCGCTCCCCTTGGGGACGGGTGCTGCGGGCTATCCGCGAGGACGAGCCAGCAGCCCTGGCTGCCGGCAAAGATGTCCTCCAGTTTCGCCTGCAGGCGTTTGTCCTGGGATCCATGCTCATGGGGTTGGCGGGGGCGCTCTATGCCCACTTTGTCAACTTCATCAGCCCGGAAGCCTTTCAGCCGGAGTTTGCTACCTTCATTGTCTGGGTGATGTTGATTGCCGGGGGCAGCGGCAACAACCGCGGCGCTCTGCTGGGGGCGCTGGCTATTTGGGGAGTGTGGTCGGCCAGTGAGCTGTTCACCAATCGCCTGCCGCCCCAGTGGGCTACGCGGGCCGGCCCCTTGCGCATTCTGCTCATTGGGATCCTGCTCCAGGTGATTCTTCTTACCCGCCCTCAGGGGCTGTTGCCAGAGCGCCCGCCCAAGCCTGTTTTGGACCCTTCTGCTTCCTCCAAGCAGAACCCAGCAGGATAGGATTGGGTCGGCTCCAGCCGTTGTTGACGCTTTGAGGCAACCCAGATCTCTGCCAGCATGACTCCGCGCTCCAAGGAAACGGACTCCTCCCTGTCGCCCCGCCACCCCGATGGGATAGGGTGCCCCCCAGCTGCGCCCATCAAAGAGGGCTATGCCCTGCCTGAGCATTACTTTAACCGCGAGCTCAGTTGGATTGAGTTCAACGCCCGGGTGTTACACGAGGCCCTGGACGAGCGCACCCCTCTCTTGGAGCGGCTGAAGTTTCTGGCTATCTTCGAGAGCAATCTGGACGAATTCTTTATGGTGCGGGTAGCGGTGATCCGCCGTCAGTTGGAAACAGGCGTGCTGCTACCAACCCCCGATGGCCTCACGCCCCAGCAGCAATTGCGCCAGATTTCTGAGCACCTGCGCCCCCTGCTTCACAAGCTGCACGAGTGCTTTCGACAAGAGTTAGTGCCCAAGCTGGCAGAGCAAGGCATTCACATCCGCAACTTCAGCGACCTGTCGGAGTCAGAGCGGCAGGAACTGCGGGAGTATTTTGATCGCCGCCTGTTTCCCGTGCTCACCCCCCTGGCGGTGGATCCAGGTCATCCTTTCCCCTATATCTCCAACCTCAGCCTTAACCTGGCGGTGGTGGTGCGGGATCCAGAAACGGGCAAGGAGCATTTTGCCCGCGTCAAAGTGCCCAACACCCTGCCCCGCTTTGTGCCCCTGCGGGATGGGGTAAGCTTTGTCCCCCTGGAGCAGGTGATTGCCCACCATCTGGAAGCGCTGTTTGTGGGCATGGAGGTGCTGGAGTACCATCCCTTCCGCATCACCCGCGACGCCGATCTGGAAATCCAAGAGGACGAGGCCGACGATCTGCTCGCGGCCATTCAGGAAGAGCTGCGCAAGCGCCGCTTTGGCTCGGTGGTGCGCATGGAGATTGCCAAGTCGATGCCCCCTGCCATTCGCCAGCGGCTGTGTGAGGAGCTCCATTTGGATGCTGACTTGGTGTACGAAGTGGATGGCCTTCTCAACCTGGGCGGGCTAATGGCGTTTCTTGACCTAGACCGGCCCGACTTGAAGGATCCGCCCTGGCGACCCGTCACGCCCCCTCGCTTACACACCACTTCGGTGAGGGAGGAGCCGGTGGATATTTTCGCGGTCATCCGGGAAGGGGATCTGCTGGTGCACCACCCCTACGAGTCTTTTACCGCCAGTGTCGGACGATTTTTGGAGGAAGCGGCCAACGATCCCCAGGTGCTCACCATCAAGCAAACCCTCTACCGCACCTCCGGTGACTCCTCGGTGGTGGGATCCCTCATCCAGGCTGCCGAAAACGGCAAGCAGGTAGCTGCTTTGGTGGAACTCAAAGCCCGTTTCGAGGAGGAAAACAACATCCTCTGGGCCAAGAAGCTGGAGAAAGCCGGGGTCCATGTGGCCTATGGCCTACCAGGGCTGAAGATCCACTGCAAGCTGGCCTTGGTGGTGCGGGAAGAGGAGGGAGCCCTGCGCCGCTACGTCCACATTGGCACCGGCAACTACAACCCCAAAACTGCGCGTATCTACACCGACCTAGGCCTGTTTACCTGCGATGAGACTCTCTGCAACGATGTTACCGAGTTGTTTAATGTGCTAACCGGCTACTCGCGGCAGCGGCACTTCCGCAAGCTCCTGGTAGCTCCCCGCACTCTGCGCCAGGGAATGGAAGCCCTCATTCGCCGCGAAATGCAGCACGCTCAGGCGGGGGGCCAAGGGCGGATCATCGTCAAGATTAACTCCCTCACCGACCCGGAAATGATCCGGCTGCTCTACGAGGCTAGCCAGGCAGGGGTGGAGATCGATCTCATTGTGCGCGGCATGTGCTGCCTGAGGCCCGGGATCCAGGGTTTAAGCGAGCGCATCCGCGTCATCAGCATCATCGGGCGCTTTTTGGAGCACTCCCGCATTTTTTACTTCTACAACAATGGCCAGGAAGAATACTTCATTGGCAGCGCCGACTACATGACCCGCAACCTGGATCGCCGCGTCGAAGTGGTCGCCCCCGTGGAGGATCCGGTGTTGAAGCAGGAGCTAAAGGTAATCTTGGACATCTGCCTAAGGGACAACCGGCAGGCGTGGGAGCTGCGTCCCGATGGCACCTATGTGCAGCGACAGCCCAAGCCAGGCGAGCCTGTGCGCGCTACCCATCAATGCCTGATGGAGCGGGCTGCCCGTCGCGCTTAGCCGCAGCGCTCTGTGCCGACCCCTGGCCTCTCTCCCAGAGGAGGGGCAAGTTCCAGGGCAGCTCAGGAGCGAGGCGGCTGAGCGGCTTCGCTCTCCGCTTGTAAGGAAGACTGCAAGCTCTCCAGCTTCTCTCGGCTGCTGCGGTTTAGCCACGCTTCAATTGCCTTCACCAAAAGCTGATCCCCTGAAAACCAGCCGCCGCCATTTACCGCAAAGGCAAAGAAGATGGCTGCATAAATGGCCGATAGCTCCAGGTAGGGAATGCTGAAGCCGGCTACTTTGATGTGGTGAAACATGGCCACCGCCATTGTGGCCACCAAGCTCAAGGCAGCAGGCCGCGTGAACAAGCCCAAGGCCACCAGAGGGGCTGCAATTAGCTCAGTGTAGGCGGCTACATAGGAGAAAAAGATTGGGAAGGGCAAACCAATGACTTCTACGTAAGCTGTTGCAAATCCTTCGATGTCCGCCAGCTTGTCAAGGCCGTTGTGGATCATGAATAGCCCTGCCACCACCCGCAGGACCGTCCAGCCCAACTGGGACCACCGCTGGGCAACGCTGTCCTGACGTAGGAGGGAAGCTAGCAGCAGAGGAAGCCGCTGGAGAAGTGTCATAGAGGAAACCTGCTCTGGGAGAGTCCGTTAATCATTGTAACGATTCTGAATTGTCTGTAACAAGAGGAGGCCTTTACAGGGGCGGCCCTCTGGCTAGGAGCGGGGATCCCTCCCCCCCTCTAGAGCAGTTCTCGGGTAGGTGCCAGCGGGATCTTTCTGGCAGCTGCAGGCGAGCCCTTTTGAAAAGCTCCCTCACCGCAGCTCCCTGCGGCTGCAGGATACCTCAGGGGCCAGGTTGAGGCCAAAGTAGCTGCTGCCGGAAGCTCCTCCGCTCAGGGCTTCTCAAGCGCTTTTGACTTCGGGAGCGGCCTCTGTTCTGGAATGCTCTACCGTCCTAGACGGGAGTGGAGCTGCGGCTCAGATTTTTCAGTAAGCGAACAGGACGGCTCCAGGTGCAAATTGAGATCCGACTCTTCTAGCAGCAGGGGCACTCGTTCAGCTACCTCTAGGCCAAACCCTTTCAAGCCACTGATGTGGCGGGAGGTGTTGCTGATGAGACGCATCTTCCGCACCCCCACATCCCGCAGAATCTGGGCGCCGATGCCGTAATCGCGCAGATCCATCGCTGCTGGCGGCGCAGTTTCGGCTAGCCCTAGATCTTGACGGGCATACAACTGAATTTGCTCGATGAGGCTAAGCTCTGGTCGGCGCAGGTACACCAGCACTCCCTTGCCCTGGTGGTTAATCATTTTCAGGGCAGCAGTTAGTTGACGACGACAATCGCAGCGCAGGGATCCCAGCGCATCCCCCAGGGGGCACTCTGCCTGCACGCGCACCAGAACGGGCTCAGCGGCAAATTGGGCTGGATCCCCCTTCACCAACGCCAGGTGTTCTACCTGGTTGAGGGTGTCGCGGTAGCCGTAGACCTGAAACTGGCCGAACTCCGTGGGCAGGGTGGCGGTAGCCCCCCGCTGGACCAACCGCTCCGTGCGCAGGCGGTACTCAATGAGATGGGCAATGGTGATGATTTTGAGACGGTGCTTGCGGGCAAACTCAACCAACTGGGGCAAGCGAGCCATGGAGCCATCGGGGTTTTGGATCTCGCAGAGCACTCCCGCTGGGTAAAGCCCTGCCAACAGGGCCAAATCCACGGCTGCCTCGGTGTGCCCAGCTCGCTTGAGCACCCCACCCTCCCGCGCCCGCAACGGAAAGACATGCCCCGGTCGGCGCAGGTCTTCCGGTCGCGTACGGGGATGGATGGCTGCCTGGATGGTCCGAGCGCGATCGGCAGCGGAGATGCCCGTAGAAACCCCTAACTCTGGCCCAGCATCGATGCTGACCGTAAAGGCAGTCTGCTGACTGTCGGTGCTTTGCCCCACCATCAGCGGGATCTTCAGCTCGTCAAGGCGGGATCCCTGCATGGCTAGGCAAATGAGGCCCCGCCCATGGGTGGCCATGAAGTTGATGACCTCTGGCGTGGCAAACTGAGCCGCACAGATGAGATCCCCTTCGTTTTCCCGATTTTCGTCATCGACCACGATGACCATGCGGCCCCCTCTAAGGTCTTCCAGGGCCTCGGGAATAGAGTGGAAGAGGGTCTCTGTCTCTGCTGGTAGAGTGGTGCTCATGGAAGAAGCTACCCCAGGCCGACGCCTTCAGGACTTCTAGGACCTAGTACTTCGGAATAGAGGGATCGTAGGCTGCAGCCCAGGCGAGGATACCACCGCGCAGGTTTTTCCCCTCGATCCCGGCCGCCTTGAGGATCTTCAAGGCTTTGGCCGAGCGCGCCCCGCTCTTACAGTGGACAATGAGCTCTGAGCCGTTCAGGAGCCGACGCACCTGCTCCACCCCATCGCCGTTTTCAATCTGGGGCAAAGGGATCAGGTGGGCGCCTGGAATCCGGCCAATCTCCCACTCGCTGGGATTGCGCACATCTACCAGCACAAAATCCTTACCGGCGTCCATCCAGGCTTTCAGCTCGTCCACCGTAATCTCGGGGATCTCCGTCTGTTCTGCAGCCCGCGCCTGCGGGATGCCGCAGAACTGCTCGTAGTCTATAAGCTGGGTGATGGGCGGGGTGGCAGGATTCTTGCGCAGCTTTAGCTCGCGGAAGGTCATCTTGAGGGCATCGTAAAGAAGGAGCCGCCCACTGAGCGTTGTGCCGATACCCAGCAGGATTTTCACAGTCTCAGTGGCCTGGATGAGGCCAATGATGCCAGGTAGGATCCCCAACACCCCCCCTTCCGCACAGGAGGGCACCAAGCCTGGTGGGGGGGGTTCGGGGTAGAGGTCGCGGTAGTTGGGACCGCCCTCATAATTGAAAACGGTTGCCTGCCCCTCGAAACGGAAGATAGAGCCGTAGACGTTGGGCTTGCCCGTCAAAACGCAAGCGTCGTTAACCAGGTAGCGGGTGGGAAAGTTATCGGTGCCGTCGACAATCACGTCGTATTCAGCAAACAGCTCTAGGGCATTGTCAGCCTTCAGGGCGGTGTTGTAAACGTCCACCTGGCAGTAGGGGTTGATCTCCAGGATACGGTTTTTGGCCGATTCCACCTTGGGCTTGCCCACCCAGGAAGTGCCATGGATCACCTGCCGCTGCAGGTTGGACACATCCACGACATCAAAATCAACAATGCCAATCCGCCCCACGCCGGCTGCAGCCAAGTAGAGCAACAGGGGCGAGCCAAGACCCCCTGTGCCAATGCACAACACCTTGCCCGCCTTTAGCCGCTTCTGTCCTTCTAGGCCCACCTCCGGCAGGATCAGATGGCGGGAAAACCGCTCCATCTCCTCGCGGGAGAGAGTGACTTGGCTAGTGTCTAGGTTCAACATAGTCACAACCCTCCAGCAATGGCAGGAACGATGCTAATGACAGCCTTTTCGCCTACAGGAGTGTCTTCGCCCTGGGCTAAGTTGCGCACATCCTCGTCATTGAGGTAGATGTTGACGAAGTTACGCAACTTGCCGTCCTCCGTGTAGAGGTGGCGCTTGAGCTCGCCGTAGCGGGTAATTAGGTTGCGCATCACTTCGCCAACACTGCTGCCTTCGACTTCAACCGCTTCCAGGTTATCGGTGTAAGGCCGTAAGGGGGCAGGGATCAAGATCTTGGTTGCCATAGGAGTTTGGGGAAGGACTCTAGCAATCTCGAGTTAACTCTTGAGGCTTTGGGCCCAGCAGGCCAACCTACTTGGTAGTCACCTCACCTCTCCAGTCCAGACTAGCGCCTTTTCCGACCCTCGCCCCCACGCACCCATTAATTCCGCTGGGGAGGGCTGCCAACGGCTGGCTCTAGCTGGCCAAGGCCCAAGCCAAGGCAGGGGGTGCCTCTGCCCAAACCTGGATTGGCTCCTGCTGAGGTTGTTCCTGCTCATCCAAAACCCAGCTTGCCACCTCCCCTGCCTTGCCGTTGTGCACGCTTACAATTACGCAGGAAAAGCCCCAAGGAAAAGCGTGCTGTCGGTCAAACTCGGAGGGGATGGCAGGGTGATTGGGATGGGAGTGGTAGGTGCCCAGGATCCCTAGGCCCTTGGCCAGAGCATGGTCGCTGGCTCGCTTGAAGTCAGCTGGCTCAATTAGGAAACGGCGGCGGCTGGATTCCCCATCCGCCAAGGGGTTTTCGGCCCGCTGCCAGCTGTTGGCCACTGGCCAAAGCTCGTAGACGACCTTGTCGGATCCGTTGAGCTTGCCAATTAAAATGCCACAGCCCTCGTCGGGGAAGGCTTGTTCGCCGTGCTGGCGGATGGCGCGAAGGTGCTCTGTCGAAAGGTGGAGGGCCATGAATCTCGCCTTTGCCGATGGAATTATCGTCCTTTTATTGTGACACAGAAAAGAGGCTTGAGAGCCTTGCAGAACCCCGAGCTGCGGTTTCGAGAAGAGAGTGACACCCTCCTGGCGCCAGCCCTAAGGAGGGGGCCGCGCCTTGCGGCAAAGCCTTGACTTGGCTCCTGCAACTACTCCGGCCTGCCGTGGCGGGCAGCTGGCGCTGGAGGGATAAGAGGTAAGTAGTGGGGGCAGCCCTGGCAAGGCCCCTGGGGGTTGACAGCGCAGCGCAACCAGGCTGAGCGGGCGCTAAAAACACAGGAGGGATCCCCTAGCGGTTGGCCGAATTCTCCGGCCCGCTGGCGGCGCAGCAGTACTACTTGCCGGCGCCAGTCCCGCAAAAATCGGCTGTAAGCGCGTTCTTGCCAGCGGCGCTTGGCCGCATGGTGCAAGAGATGGGCAGTGAGGTTAGCCAACATGAAGCAGTCACCCAAAAAGAAGGCCAAGAGGCGTGGGGTCGTGGTGGATTGGCTTGGATCCTCCAAGATGGCACACCCCACAAGGAGAGGGGAAAATTGCAAACTCTCTTTGCCGTAGCTGCAAGGCTGCCTGGCCAACTGGAGGGGCTAGGAGCTGCTGAAGGGGTGCCAGCCGCTGGCTAGTAGGCAGGGGGATAAGCCGCCTATGATGGGGGTATAGAACAAGCTGGCTCCGACTTCTAGGAAGTTGCAGCGAGGCTCTCTAGTCAGCCGCCAGGGGATCCCGGCAAGCTGGCCCCTTAGAGGAGTATCGAGGTTGCAATGAAAGGTGCCTCTGGATCAGCGCAAGGGCAAAGTCCTCCCCCCTCCCCTTCGGATTACTTGATCCGAGGTACGGCGGCAGAAGGCAAAATTCGTGTGGTGAGTGTTGTTTCCACCCAGGCAGTCCGGGAAGCGAGGGAGCGGCACAAGCTCTCCTACGTAGCCACGGTGGCCTTGGGGCGAGCCATGAGTGCAGCCCTGCTGCTAGCGGCTGACCTGAAGGAACCCCAAGCCCGGGTTAGCTTGCAGATCAGGGGCGATGGCCCCCTTGGTGGCATTCACGTTGATGCCGGCGTGGACGGTACAGTACGCGGCTACGTGAGCAATCCGGCCATTGAGCTTCCCCTCACCCCTGAAAGCAAGTTGGACGTGGGCCAGGCGGTTGGGCGCTACGGCTATTTGCACATCGTGCGGGACTTAGGCTACGGCCAGCCCTATACCAGCACCGTGGAGCTGGTTTCGGGAGAGGTGGGAGATGATGTTAGCTACTACCTCACTTCCTCTGAGCAGATCCCCTCGGCAGTCCTGCTTGGGGTAAACCTTGATTCCCAACGGGTGCGCGCTGCCGCGGGAGTACTGGTGCAGCTTCTGCCAGGGGCACCAGCCAGCTTGATCTCGGAGATGGAGGCGCGTTTAACCCAGGTGGGAGAATTTAGCCCCCGGCTGGCCCGCGGTGAGGGGTTGCGGGAGTTGTTGGAAATTTGGCTAGGCGACTTAGATCTAACGCTAGTGCCGGAGAGGCTTCCTGTCCGCTTCCATTGCCCGTGCAATTCCGAGCGAGTGAAGGGGGCGCTGCGCCTGCTAGGACGGGATGAGCTTATGGATATGATCCAAACCGACAAGGGAGCGGAGGTAGTTTGCCAATTCTGCAACAAGGTCTACTACTTTTCGGAAGACGAGCTGCGCTCCCTTGTGGCCGAGATGTCGGCAAGCCAGTAAGGGCAGGGGTTTGATCCTCAGCTTGCCCGGCAAGCTTGGTTGGACAAGCTTTCATCCCTGTCCTAAATTGTGTCCTAAATTAGACTTATCCAGCTGGTGGCAAGATTAAGCTTTAGGGGGAGTTACGCCTATGAAGATTCCTCTACCACAGTTGGATCAAGAGCCCCCCTGGAGAGGAGTCCGAAGACAAAGCGGCAACAGGGGTTTAAAGTCCACCTTCGAAAGGGATCCCTACCTTTTGCCCCATGTCCCCCGTTACTCCTGAGCTCTCGGTTGTCATCCCCTGCAAAAATGAGGCAGACAACCTGGAGCATCTGTTCGAGCGCCTGCGACTTACCTTGGATCCCCTAGGGATCCCCTACGAGATTATCTGTGTTAACGACGGCAGCCAGGACGACACGCTGGAAAAGCTCATTGCCTTCCATCGCCAGGATCCCCGCATCAAGGTGGTCAACCTTTCCCGCTGTTTTGGCAAGGAGATTGCCCTCACAGCGGGTCTGGATTATGCCTCCGGCAGAGCCGTTGTTCCCATCGATGCCGACCTGCAAGACCCACCAGAGCTGATCCCGGAGATGCTGCAGCTGTGGCGGCAGGGGTACCAGGTGGTGTACGCTGTGCGCCGTAGCCGCCGAGGGGAAAGCTGGCTAAAACGCCTGACAGCCAACGGGTTTTACTGGGTGATTGACCAGCTCAGCCAGGTGCCGATCCCGCGCAATACGGGGGATTTTCGGCTATTGGATCGTCAGGTGGTAGACGCCATTAAGCAACTGCGGGAGCGCACCCGCTTTATGAAAGGGATCTTCGCCTGGGTGGGCTACCGGCAGACGGCCATTTTTTACGACCGCGCCCCCCGCTTTCGCGGCAGGAGCCAGTGGAACTACTGGCGGCTGTGGAACCTGGCCATAGAAGGCATTACCTCTTTTAGCTCTTGGCCGCTGCGGGTGTGGAGCTATCTGGGCTTGGCGATCTCGCTGGCGGCTCTGCTCTATGGCCTTTTCCTCGTCATTCGTACTTTGCTGTTTGGCTCCGATGTGCCCGGCTACGCCTCTTTGGCGGTAATGATCTTATTTTTAGGTGGGATCCAGTTGATTAGCCTGGGCGTGATTGGAGAGTATCTGGGCCGCATTTTTGAAGAAGTGAAAGGCCGCCCCTTGTACCTAGTCAATGGCTCCTTTGGGTTCGAGGCCCTGCAGCCTTCCCCTGCTCCAGAATCAGATCCAATGTCCACTCCTATTTGAGGGTTTTGCGTCCCGAAGCGGCATATTCTCGGTACTCGCGCACAAAGATCTCTTGCATCTGGGCTTGGGAAAGCTGGATCCCTTGGATTTCGGCGCGGGCAATAGCCTTCATGAGCTCAATATAGGCCAGGCCCAGGGAAAGGGTTAGGGTAGCCGCTGTGGTGGACTGGATGAGGCCGCCCACAAGGGATCCCGCGCCAGGAATCATCTTCAGCAAGTTCGAGACAATGGTCCGACCGGTCACCACTGCACCTCCAATCCCTGCCAAAGCCGCCATCAAAGAGTAGTAAAAAGAAGGGGAGGCTTTATAGCCGAAGATAAAGCTGATATTGGCAATCATGCCCACTTGTGCTGCTGCCAGTAGAGGGGCATCGGCAAAAGGAAGGGGTGCGGCGCCGATGAACGCTGCGCTGGCCACATAGCCCGAGACATACTTAAAGGCAGCATCGGCCTTGAGATCCACCCGCAGCAACTGCTGCCGGATAAAGGCAAGACGTGCAGCCTCGGGCAGCAGCTCCGAGGTACAGCCAATCAGGTGCTCCAGTCCGTGGGCGGGGATGGTGAGGTGCCGGTTAATAACTTTTTCGCGGGCCAGGAGAGGAACGATGTAGCGAACAGGCAGGTTCTGGTGCTGCAAATACTGGAAAAACTCGCTCTCTTCGGGATTGGGGTATTCCAGGCATTGGGTCAAGACTAAGATGACCGGTACATCTTTGAGTTCTAACTCTCTCAGCCACTCACGCTCGGTTTCCTCCAGCCGCTTCAGTTCGTGGTGGATGCAATACCAGACAATGTGGATGTGATGTTCGGGATCCCTGAGGCGCAGCTCGTCAATGAGCTGGGACACCTCGAGCCGAACCTGGATATTCTGGTCTCCCGCCAACTCCAGACCAGGTGTATCGTAGATGGTAATTGGGCAACCCTGCTTCGAGTATTTGCGAATGTGGCGGGTAACAGGGCTGCCGATCCCGGTACGGGCCAGCTCATCTTTAAACACCGCATTGACCAAGGTGCTTTTGCCCACCCCGCTTTTGCCAATCACCAGGACATTGCAGTGGCCCATTTCTGCCTCTGCTTCCAGAAGACTTTCCTTGACCAGCTGGCTGGCCCAATCCCAGGATTCCTGCCGCTTCGCTGCGGCCCGCCCAATTGCCCGCTGGGTTAAGTGAATGAGCTTTTCTACCCAAGAGTGGCTTTCCGGCCCTGCTGCAGACATGTTCTGTCCCTTCGCTAGGGAGTTATTGAGCTGACACCCCCTCCCAGTGTAGATCCTGGGGGAGACGGCAGCGGTCTAGGAACTAACACTTTATTGAGAGCTATTCACAAGAAATATGAGGCTGGACTATGCTGGGACAAAGAGGGTGCCAAGAGCTCCCGGATCTGCCCAGTCGAGGAGACTGAGGGACTAGCCCTTTTATTTTGGAGAAGCTCTATGTCTGAAACCTCAACTTTGCGCCAGGCCTTCAACAGCGTACGTGACAACCCCATCCTACTTGGCCCCGAAGTGACCCAGCCAATCTGTGAAGGGATGAACACTCTCCTGGCCAGCTTTCAGGGGCTGTGCCTGCAGTACCAAAAGCATCACTTCGTGGTGGAGGGCACTGAGTTCTACCCGCTACACCAACTGTTCAAGGATCACTACGAGCAGACGAGGGAGCATGTCCACGACCTAGGAGAGCGCCTGCAAGGGCTAGGAGGTGTACCTGTGGCCACCTTCGCCACCTTGGCCCGCCTCTGCTGCTTTACCCCTGAGCCGGATGGCGCTTTCGCGGTGCGGCAAATGCTGCAAAATGACCTGGCGGCAGAGCAGGCCATCATCGATTTGCTGCGGCGCCAAGCCGCCCAAGCGGAAAGCCTAGGGGATCGCGCCACCCGCTACCTCTACGAGCAGATTCTGCTCAAGACAGAGGACCGCGCCTTCCACCTCAACCACTTCCTAGCCAACGACAGCCTAGTGTTTGGCTTAATGGACGGCAGAGCCTAGTCAGGATCTGGGGCAGGTTCGCCGGCCAGGTGACCTGTCCTGAGACCGGGGGGCTTATTTTTGTAAGCATTTGTTGAAAATTTATATCATTACTGCTCGATTGGGTTTAGATTGATTTGCCGAGGTTTTGCTCCTAGCCATGAGCCCTGTATCTTTTGAGGGCGGCTATTGTTTGCAGATCCCCTTAGGGGAACGCTGGCGCATTGGGCGGCGGCTGGTGGAGTTGGGGATCCCGGCGGTTTGTACGAAAGAGGGCCATTTGCAGGTGCAGGTGGACACGCCTCTGGCCCTGTTGCAGGTGCGCAGTGTTATCCGGCAGCATATGGCGCGGCGGCAAGAGTTGCTGGAAGAGCTGGAAGCTTGTTGGCGCTTGAGCAGGGAGGGTCGGGGAGAAGGTGGGCAAGTTGGCTAAGCAAAGGATCCCCTTTGAGGCGGAGGGCTATTTTTTGGGATTTCTTCCTGATAAGGATGGCCAGCTCAAGTACCTGCGCTGGCAGGTCGGCTCGGAAGTGTTTGCCGGCAAGATCCCCAAGCCGCTGCGCTCTGAGCTCTACCGCAGCCTCAAGCCGGGGGATAGGGTGCAGATTGCGGGGGAGCGGGAAGTGAATTTGCTGAAGGGGCGAGAGAAATGGGTGCTCTACCGTGTGGTTCGGATCCCAGCCATATCTCCCCCAAAAGCTGCTCCAGAATCAAAGGAAAAGAGGCAAGGGGTCGTCTTGGTCTGCCAGAAGTCCGACTGCTGTCGGCGGGGGGCGCTGGAGGTGATGCAGGCTCTGCAGACTTACCTAGCAGTCTATGAGGGCATCCGCGTGCAGGGGGTGGGCTGCCTGAAGAACTGCAAGCGGGGGCCGAACGTGGTGTTCCTGCCCGACAAGGCTCGCTACAGCGGCGTTTCTTCGCAAGAGATCCCGGCTCTGTTGGAGCGGCACTTTCCACTGGCGCACACAGGCACTCTAGGTGGCAACATCTGCCAGAAAAGGGGGCCGTAACCCTGCCTGCTGCCAGCAACCTCCCTGGGATCTAATCCTGGACGCGGACAACCTGCTGAGCCTGGGCAGAGTGCTCGGCGGCCTCGGCCACAGCCAGGGCGTGGAGCATTTTCTCAGTATCCACGTAGAGAGGACTGCCGCAGCGCAGGTGAGCCAGCACCAGGCGGGTATCTTGCTCAAACAAGCTGTGGCGGGATCCGGTCTCCAAGGGGTGGGCGCTGCCGGGGCGCAACAGCATTGCCTCTTCGCCGTTGATCAGCAAGCCGCCCCGCTGGCCATGGAACTCCAACAGGCGCTGGGAACACCACAGGGAATCCCCTTTGCCATAGGTCAGCACGGCCAGTAGCCCATTGGCAAAACTCAGTTGGGCGGTGCAGTAGCAACTGTTGTAGCGGTGGGGCAAGTCTGGGCCCTCATAGCGCAGCTGGCAGCTCACCCGCTCGACCTTTCCCAACAAGTCCACCAGGCGGTGGATGCGGGAGACAGCCCCCATGAGGGGGAAGCCAAACAGCTCGGGCCGATAAGTCCAGCGGTCGGGGGCGGGGTGGGCGGCAGTAAGAGTAAGGTAGCGAACGGCAAACAACTTGCCCAGCCCTGGCAGCTCCCGTCTCAGCAGCTGGTGAACGCCGCTGAGGAGCTCAATGTGCTCCACGTGCAGCAGCAGCTGCCGCTCCGCTGCCAATTGCACCAGCGAGCGAGCTTCGGCAACGCTGAGGGCGAGGGGATATTCCACAACAGTGTGGATCCCGGCCTCCAGAGCGGCACGGGCAATGGCCGCGTGATCCCGATTGATGGTGCTAACAAACACCAGATCCAGCTGCTGCTCGCAAAACAGGGAAGACCAGTCGGAATAGGCAGCAGCCCCCAACTCAGCGGCAAAAGCAGCACTCCGCTCGGGCGTTCGGCCAGCAACTGCCACAATCTGCACCTGTCCATCTTTGCGCAAGGCTTCTGCCCGTGAGCGAGCGGCGTAGCCAGTGCCGATGATCCCCACCCGCAAGGCCTGGTTCCTCCCCTAGCCTGTTTCTGTCTGTAGCATCCCACAGAAGGGATCCCTTCCACCACCCCAACTGGGATCTCCCCCCACCCAGCTTGGCCAGGATGGGTGCGCAGCAGACTCTAGGCCTTGGCAACTGCTCCCAGGCTATGGCCCCGGCTGCTTAGCTGCCGAACACGCGAACAATGCGGCGCATGGCTTCTTCTACGTTGGCGCGGCTGTTAAAAGCCGACAGGCGCAGATAGCCCTCGCCAGCGCTGCCAAAGCCAGAGCCGGGAGTTCCCACCACATGGCAGGTGTGCAGGAGCTTGTCGAAAAACTCCCAACTGCTCAGTCCCTCCGGAGCCTTTACCCAGACATAGGGAGCGTTGACGCCGCCGTAGGCCTGGATGCCGGCTTTGGCAAGCTGCTCACGAATGATGCGGGCATTCTCCAGGTAAAACTGCACCCGAGCCCGCACCTGGGCTTGCCCTGCCTCGGAATAGACGGCCTCGGCCCCCCGCTGCACAATGTAAGCCACGCCGTTGAACTTGGTGGACTGGCGGCGATACCACAGGCTCCAGAGATCCACCCAGGAGCCATCGGCAGCCTGGCCCCGCAGCGACTTGGGCACCACTGTAAAGGCGCAGCGGGTGCCAGTAAAGCCGGCTGTCTTGGAAAAGGAGCGGAACTCAATGGCGCATTCCCTTGCCCCTGGGATCTCGTAGATGGAGTGGGGGATCCCAGGCTCCGTAATGTAGGCCTCGTAGGCGGCATCAAAGAGAATGAGGGAGTTGTGGGCGCGGGCATAGTCCACCCAGGCCTGCAGATGCTCCCGGGTTGCTACCGCGCCGGTGGGGTTGTTGGGAAAGCAGAGGTAGATGACATCAACTTTTTGCTCGGGCAGGCTGGCAGTAAAGTGGTTTTCTGCAGTCAGCGGCAGATAGACCAGACCCTCGTACTCACCCCGCTCGTTGGCCGGCCCCGTGTGGCCGGCCATCACGTTGGTGTCCACGTAAACCGGATAGACGGGATCCGTAATGGCAATGGTGTTGTCGTGGCCGAGAATATCGAGGATGTTGGCGCAGTCGCACTTGGAGCCGTCGGAAATAAAGATCTCAGAAGCGTCGATGTCGCAGCCACGGGCCTGAAAGTCGTGCTGGGCAATGGCTTGGCGCAGCCACTCGTAGCCCTGTTCTGGGCCGTAGCCGCGGAAGGTAGCCCGATCCCCCATCTCCTCCACAGCCCGGATCATGGCTGTCCGGCAGGCTTCCGGCAGCGGCTCGGTAACATCGCCAATGCCCATCTTGATGATCTGAGCTTCGGGATGGGCGGCGGCAAAGGCCTGTACCCGCCGGGCAATCTCGGGAAAGAGATAGCCAGCCTTGAGCTTGAGGAAATGGTCGTTGATCCTGGCCATAGGAGCTGCTGAGGAAAAAGAGCCGTCGGCCCTCCAGTGTAGCCGAAGCCAATTCCCTGCTGCTTCCGTCAACCCCCGTAACCTGCCTGGCTCACTGCCCCAGGCTATCTAGACTGAAGGCGCCCAGTGGCGAGGTCAGTTGCAACTCTCCCCGCTCCTGGGTTAGGCCGAGGGGGCGGCTGGGAAAGGCCACCAGGATTCCTTCTAGGCGCAGCGACGCCGCCACGGGATCGTAGGCCAAGCGCAGCTCGAGATCCCGCAGGTCGCGGCGCACCTCAATGCGGCGGATCCCTGCCTCCGTTAGGCCCAGGCGGAGCCGCCAGTGGTTTTGCCACTGCGTGCCAAGGGTCGCATCCAACTCCAGGCCATAGGTAGAGAACTGGCCTAGCTGCGGATCGTAAACTGCCTGCAGCGCGTAGCTGATCCCTGGCTCATAGCTGTCTAGACCCGAGCGTTGCTCTCGGTTGAAGGTGGTACTGCTGCGCCCCCGGTATTCTAGACGAATTGGCTGCAACTGCCCTTTGTTGAGGTCGTAGGACGTTTGCACCTGGATATTGAACAGCTCAGGGGTGGTGTTCCAAGTAAAGTTGGCGTTGAGGGTATCCCACTTTTGAGCGACAAAGTCATAGCCCAGGCTGGTGTCCAGGCGCAGCAGGTTTTTTACTTCCGCCTGCAGCTCCTGCAAGTTGCGGGAGGCAATCGCTTCCAAATCCTCCGGCGTGTCGTCGGGGAAAGTCAGGGCTATGGGCAGCTCCCCCGGCAAGTCATCTTCAAAGGCAAGGTAGCCAGGGGGCACGTTGAGCAAGAAGTTGCGGGGGGTGAAGAAGCTAATGCTGGCATTGAGGCGATCCACATCCTTGGGGCTGACAGAAAGGGTTTGAAAAGGGGCAGAATTGTTGCCGTAGAAGGTGCGGCTATACCGCAGGTCAATGGTGCTCCAGTCGGCGGGCTTGAGGCTGAGGCGGGGGTTGAAGCTGAGGCTGGATTCCTGGTCGGGAGTGGAGTAGAGGACTTGGGTGTAATCGATAGAGCCGGGCGCAAAGGTTATCCAGGGAGCCGGTTGTACGTCAGTGAACTGAAGGCTGGAGCGCAGCTCGTAGCGATTGAAGAAGTGGAGCTGGGATCCCCCCGCCTGAGCCGGCTGTTGCTCCTGAGTGAAGGTGAAAGCACTGTTAAGGAAGATATCGGGCGTAAGGCGAAGGGGATCGGCGCTAAAGGCCAGCTCAAAATTGCGGCGCGGCTCGGTGTCGCCATTGGAACTGCTGTAGCTGCGGTAGGTCAGGCGGTAGGTGCCGCCCCAGCCGGGTGGGGTGAGTTGGGCACCCAGGGTCAGCCGTGCGTCGGCAAAATCTGGCCCATCTTTGACACTCACCCGCTGGTTGTAGTCCAAGCGCAGATCCGACTGCAGCCAAGGCACGCCCCCGTAGCGCTGGGTGTGGCTGAGGGTGAGGGGAAAGCTATAGGTGCCGTTTTCCTGGGAGCCGCTGCGGTTGATGTTGAGGGTGGTGGTGGAGAGATCCCCCTGAAAGGTGGCGTTGAGGCGGAGGTCGGCATTGTCGTTGCGCCCGCCAGCAGGACGGTAGGTGTTGTCTAGGTTGAGGTTGAGCTGGCCCCGCAGTTGGCCTGCTTGGCCGAGGAGGTTGGCAGCGTAGAAGTCAAAGTTGTGGTCGAGGCGGAAACGGCTGGAAAAACGCTGCTGGTCAGCTTCGGTTACCAAGTAAAACTGGGCTCGCCCGTAGTTGACGCTGTCGGGGATGGGGAGAATGTAGTCGTGTAGAAAGCCGATGCCCAGGCCTTTCTTCTGCAGGAGATCCAGCCGCAGGCCGCCGAAGTTGTACTCGTCGAAGCGGTAGGCCCAACTGGATTTGACAAACACCCCTTCCGCCTCACTGCGCCCCGGCAGCACCCATTGGTGATCCCGCAGGCTGTAGACAAAGAGGGGCAAGTAGGCAATCTGCAGCCCCGCCCGCAGATCGCCCTCTTCGCTGAGTTCGCCGCCGGCAAAGACGCGGGCGTCGTAAACGATAACCCGATCGTCAGGAAACACCTCCACCCGATCCCCTTGCACGTAGTAGGTAATGGGCGGCTCGGGCGAAGTGGTGATGGTAGCCTTCTTGAAGAAGATCCGCTCTCCCAGCAGGGCGGTGGTCTCTTGGCTGCGCACAAAAACCTTGGTACCCGGCTCCTCCCCCGGCAGGATCACCAGCGAGTTTTCAAATTGAGCGCTGCGACCGGGGATATCCAAGTCCAGGTTGCGCCCCTCGATTTGCCGGATCCCGCGCCCCTGGGGTCCGGGGGGCCACTCCATGCGAAAAGGGCCCTCGCTGCGCAGACGCCGTTCCCGCCGGTAAAACAACAGCCGCTCGCCAGTGATGCGGGTGCCGTCGGCTAACTGGATCTGGGCGTTTCCCTCAGCAATGCCCAGGTCTTGTTCAGCGATGTAGCGGAGCACATCCCCACTGACGTTGATCTGATCCGGGTCGAGGGGGATCTGCCGTTGGCTGGTGGCGGTGGCCGCCAGTTGCTGGCGAATCTGGGATCCCTGGCTGGCAGGCGGAGCGGCTTCTGGGCCGGCGGCAGAAGCGCCCAGATCCCGCAACAGGGGGAACCGCTCCAACAACTGGGGAGCCAGTAGAGATCCGGCAGTGGGGGTGAATGACTCAGTTCCGCTTTGAGCTGCCATCTGAGTGCCGGTGGAAGCAGGTGCAGGGGAAGGGGCGCCGCCCAAATTCCAGCTCCCGCCGGCTTGCGAGAGCAAGGTCGGGATTTGCTGCGCCGCCTCTTCCGAACCAAGCCCCTCTTGCCCTCGAGGGGTAACCGGATGAGCAGTAGCTAAGCTCTCGCCAGTGGATCCTAGGCCGCGCCTAGCCTCGGTGGGACGCAGGCGGCGTTCTTCTTCCATCCGCAGGGCAGCAGCTTGGGAACGGGGAGAGCCGAGGGAGTCCAGAGTCGGAACAGTTGCAGGGGGCATCGCCGCTGAAGCGGGCCGGGAAGACGGCGTTGCCTGGGCCTGTTGTGCCTGTCGCCGGGCGTGGGCCGCTGCCCCCTCGGCCAAGAGCCGTTGCAGCCGCTGCCGATTCCGCTCTTCCGGCGTGAGCACCTTTTCGGGAGGGGATCCCGAGGAGACAGCAGGTGTCTTCCAAGAGCTGGAGGAGGCCGCTGCTGCACCCAGAGGCAACGCAGGCGCGCTCAGGAAGGATTGGGCCTCGGCTAGGGTGATGGGATCACCAGGGGGAGCAACCGATTCTGGGCTGGAAGCTCGGTGAGCCGGTTGTAACCGCTGGGCCGACGCTTGCGCTGCCCAAAAGTGCTGGTAGCCCTCCATCTTGGTGGGCAGGGGATCCGGCTGGGCAAAGACCGCCCTCCCCATTCCCACCCACAGGGAGCTGCCCCAGCAAAGGGCCAACCACTTGGCCCAAGGGCTGAAGCTAGGCAAGAAGATGCCGGATCTCACCGTAAAAACCGCCACAGGAGAGAGAAGCCCGCCCCGCCGAAAATCATATTGGGCAACCAGGCAGCCAGCCAGGGATCGATATGCCCAACTCGACCCATGGCTCGTCCCAGGCTCATCAGTACATAGTAAATAAACACCAGAACAATCGCTAGCGCCACGCTGCCGTAGCGACCTGTCTGCCGCACCGTTTGCAGGCCCAGGGGAGCGGCTACCAAGATGGCAAAAAAGCTGGCCAGGGGGATGGCAAACTTGAGGTGGTAGTCCGTTAGACAGCGGGCCACATCGGCAGGAGGGCGCTGTTCCTGACGGTAGCGCTGGCACTGCTCCCACAGCTCCGCTGCCCGCTGCTCCTGGGGCACCTTTTCGGCATAGACCAAGCCCACCAGCTGGTTAACAATGTTGAGCTCCATCTCCGCCACCTGGCCTTCGTAGTAGGTGCGCCCCTGCTCGTCATAGCGACGGATCACCACCCCTTGCAGGTGCCACGCTTGGCCCACCTGCTGCGCCCTTTGGGCCGAGATCACTTGCGGGTAGCGCAGGTGGCCAGTCTCAGCCTTGCGATCCAAAATCAACAAATCCTGCATCAAGCCAGTCTTGGGGTCAATTGATCCAACATGAAACCAGAGATCGCTGTCTACTCGGACAACCTCTCCTGGGCTAAAGGGAAGGGCATCCTGAGCCAGGACAAGGTTGGTGTTGAGAGTCTTCACTTTTTGGTTAGTCTGGGGCACAATCACCTCATTAGTAAAGAGCGCTAAGCCACTAATGAGAAGACCAATGCAGAGTACGGGAAGCAACACTTTGCGATAGGGGATCCCGGCAGCCCGCAGGGCGGTGATCTCGCTGTCGGCCCCCATCCTGCCCAGGGTGAGCAGGGTGGCAAAGAGGCCGGCAATGGGAAAGGTAACTACCAAAACAGCGGGCAGATTGAGAAGGAGAATGTGCAAAATCGTGAGGGGAGGAGCCCCTTTTTTCACCAGTAAATCGGCGTAGATAAAAAGCTGGTTGCCCAGCATCATCACCGTGCCCCCTGCCACCCCCAAAAAGAAGGGGCGAATCATCTCCTTAAAAAGATAAAACTCCAAAAAAAAGCCCCCAAATTTTAGGGATCCCCACAAGCTCCCCCTACCAGCAGCGCCTTGGTGCCGTTTCCCTTTGGTCAATTGGGTGGGCATGTGCCTTTATTCCCTCAGACTGGCGTGCAACTTAGCCGGCCCCAGACGAGTGGCAGGCAAGGGTTGGATCCCTTCAGAGGGCGTCGGTGAGGCGAAATTGAACCATCCCCTGCTGCTGCTCGTCCCCCTCGACGGTGTACTCATCCCGCTCCAAGTTCAGGGTGACCAGCCTGCCGCTGAGGCGGTTGGCGCCCCGGCACATCTGATCCAGAGCATCGCGACCGGGCAGACCCTCACTGGTTTTGGGGGGAACGGGAGTGAGCTCGCCGCGATCGCAGAGGAGGACGGGAGCCTGATCGGCGGTGATCTTGAAAATTTGCCCTTGGTCGGAGTAGTCGGCCCGATCTCCCTCAATAGCGCGGTTAGCCTGGACGATTACCACATTACCGAAGAAGCGGGCATCGCCGCTGGCCTGGTCGATCTCCACCCGATCGGCATAGATCACCGTCGGTTGATCAACATCGGCCTGGGTCTCGGGGTTTTGTAGGCGCTGCGCCAGCCAGTCTCCCTCGATCTGCTCGATCACCACCTCTCCCCACAGCTCTACCTTGTCAGGGGTGATGGTGGCCCGGTTGGCTTTGGCTTTACGCCCCCGCTGGATAAACTCGACGGACCCACTGAACTCCGAGGTGCCCGTGCGGGAGTTGTAAACCAGGCGGGCGGCCCGCACCTCCGTTTCAGCCTGGCGCAGCTCCTCTAGCAGGGATCCGCCTCCGGCAGCCGCTGGGGAGGTGGCCCTCTGCTGGTAGAGAACATTTTCCTCAAAGACGAAGATCTTGTCGCGGTGGTTGCCCTCTAAGCGAGCGGCCGTGAGCACCCGCCCAGGCTCGCGCAGGGTCACTCCCCCCGTCAGCAGGCTTTGGGATTCGCGGCGGCGGTAGGTGCCCTGAGCTGCCTGGATGGTGGTTTCCCCTTGTTGAATTTCCAGGTTGCCCTCCCCGCGGGCAATTTGCGTGTTGCGGTCGTAGGTGAGACGGTCGGCAATGATGGTGACTTCCTGGTCCTGGGGGCTTGGAGTGGCCTGAGGACCAACCTGGGCCAAGCGCAGGTCGGCCAAGAGGGGATCCCGGCTGGTGTCGCTGGCTACCTCCTGCAACACCACGCCGCCGGAGAGAATGCTCTGGGCCTGCTGGCGCAGGTAGGTACCCTGGGGAGCGCGAATCTCGAGGCTGCCTTCGCGGATGCGCAGGTTGCCTTTCCCCTCGGCCACCTGTTGGGTGCGGTTGTAGGTGATCTGGTCAGCGGTAATGGTGGTGGAGGTGGTACCGCCCGGGCCATCCGCAGACAAGACAACGAGCTTGCCCTGCTCGGCCCTGAGGAGGGCAAATTGGAAGTTAAACGAGCCGGAGCGGCCTTGCAGCACCATTTCCTGCCCTTTGACAGTAAACGGCGCTGGCACTTCTATGCGCTCTGCAGGGGTAATCCTCAAGGCGCTGGTCAGGAGCAAGCTGCCATCGCTGCTTCTAACCTCTACCCCCTCCTCCAGGTGCAGCTCGTCGGCGGTGGCGTCGTAGCGGGCCCGCTTGGCCCGCCAGGTCATCTGCTCGTTGCTAGCAAAAAATGGCTCCGGCACCCCTTCCCCGCGCTCAACCTTGTCTCCATAGAAGTAGCCCTGCGCTCCCTGCTCGAACACCTGCTGCCCAGCAGCCAGCTTCACCTGTTCGGCAACGAGTCGCCAACGACGGCGCCCCCCCTGCTGTCCGATGATGTCCACCTTGCGGCTGACCGAATGGGGCTGATCTGGGGAAGAAGGCTTCACTTTTACTTCTTCAATCTCAATCGCCAAGGCCCAGGCAACCAAAGCCGCCAAGAGCCCGCTCCCCAAGAGCGCCACCCCCAGATTGGAATGGAAAAATTGCTGCATCCTCTCCCTTGCTGCTTCTCCAGCTCGATCCCTAGCTCACTCTGGGCAGTGGAGCCAACTCATCAACCCGGCAGCTAGGCTGTAGCTTAGCGCAGTTTGCCAGCAGCAGGAGGATCCAGATCACAACCCCCTCTTCCCCTTAACCTAAGCGGCTGAGGATAAAGCCCAACCCCAGAAACAGCCCTAGCCAAAAGTGGAGGCCAACCGCAATGAACTTGGAATGACTAATCCGCTGCGGCTGATCGTAATAGGTGCCCAGCAGGCGGGAAAGCCGTACTGCAAAGGGGATCCCGGCAAAACCCAGCAGTGTCCAAGCGGGGAAAGTTCCTAGCCCCACAAACAGCAGCAGCAAGCCAAAGATACTGCCGCAGATCCAGGGGATGAGACGGGCAGCACGGCGGGTGCCTAGGCGAACCACCGGCGAGCGCTTGCCGGCAGCCAGATCATCTTCCACCTGATGGAAATGGGAGCAAAACAAGATTAAACTGGTCGCCATTCCCACCACCAGCGAGGCTGCCAAGGCCGGCAGCGACCAGGTCTGACTTTGGCTATAGTGGGCAGCCAAAACCGCCAGCGGCCCAAAGCTCAAAAAACAGAGGATCTCTCCTAGACCTTGGTAGCCTAGGCGTAGCGGCGGCCCCTGGTAGGCGTAGCCTAGCCCGCAGGCCAGCAGTACCAACAGCAACACTGTGGGATCCGCCTGCCGCCAGCTCAGCCAGAGGATCCCTGCCAACCCCAGGGCCAGGAAGGCATTGCCAGCCCAGAACACCTGCTCCGGCCTGCCGGTTAGGTTGACCAGCGAGTGGAGCTTGTTTTTGTCCACTCCTGTCTGGGCATCGAAGACATCGTTGCTGATGTTAACCCAAGCCAGAAGGCAAATGGCCGCCCCCAGAAACACCAGCAAAACCCCCACATCCATCACCCCCACCTGGGCATAGGCGATGGCGGATCCCACCCAGATGGGCATGATGGCCACACTGTACATGGGCGGCTTGAGGGCAGCCATCCACAACTGCCGCCGAGAGCAATCCTCCCAAGCGCCCTTCTCGGCAAGCTGGACTTGACTGGTCTCTGGAGCTCTGCAGGTTCTCTTCGACGGCTCCGGCTGTGCGAGCATGTTGGATCTGGCTCTCTCTGGGTTCTGTATTTGCTAGGTTAGGGTGCTTCCGCTTCCATCCCCAAGGATGCTAAGAAACTTTGCAATCTGTAAAGAAGCGCCTGGGATCCGGCGCTGGCGAGCCTAAGCCGCCGGCTGCTCTTTTAATCTACCTATCCTGAGACGCCCTTCTGCAGCTTCCCCTGCCGGTTGCGATGACGCTTGTCCTGTTTTCGGCCAAGGTGGGATCGTCCTCTTTTGCTTGCGCATGACTTCTTCTCTTTTCCCCTGGAAGGGTGCGTCCGGATGCCCGGAAGGGCCCAGAGCCTGGCCGCCCATTCACGCCTCGGCCGGGCCAGGAGAGGCAGAACACTTGCTAGCGGCCTGCCAAGAGATGGCGCGAGCGCGAGGGATCCCCCAGATTCTCAGCCTAGGGCAACCCATCGCAGGGTTAGATCCGCTGGCAGCGCTGGCCCGGCAGTTGGACTTGCTCGCCCCCAACCGCTTCCCCGGCTATTGCTACCTCTCCCACCAGACGCAAGGGGAACGGGTGCGGGTGCTGGGATGGGGATCCCTGCGGCAGCTCGACCTTTCGGGAAAGGGGAGATTTGAGGCAGCACGGGCCTTTGTACAAGGGCTCCAGCCCCATGTCCATAGCGCCCCCGGCTCCCCCCCAGCGTCCCCCCGCAGCCAGCAGGAGCGTCCCTTGTGCTTCTGCCGCTTTGGCTTTGCCCCCAACAGCGGTGGAGGGGCAGTGCTGGTTCTGCCCCGCTGGCAGCTATTGCAGGTGCAGGGGGGGTTGACGGTGGCGCGGCTCAACCTGGAAATTGGCCCCGACAGCGACCTGGCAGCACTGGCCAGCCAGATTGCTGCTTTTTTTGCCCGCATGCAGCGCCTTGCCGAGGCCCCCTTGCCTGCCTGGAAGCCCCAGCCACCCCTGGAGGTGGCAGTGGCGGAAGAGGCCCTCTTAGCGCGAATTGAAAAAGCCCTGCAAGTAATTCAGGCGGGATCTCTGGAAAAAGTGGTGCTGGCGGAAGCAGTGGATCTGGCCTTGCCCTCTCCCCCTGCTATCCCCTCGCTGCTGGCCTATCTGGAGGCCCATCACCCCGATTGCAGCGTCTTTGCCTTTGCCTTAGAAAGCAAGAGGGATTCTCCTCCCCCAATCTTTTTGGGAGCCAGCCCAGAGCGGCTACTCTCAGTGTGGCAAGGCTGGGTGCAGATTGATGCGCTGGCCGGCTCCGTTGCCCGCGGCGCCAACGGCCACCAAGACCGGATGCTGGCCAAGCAATTGCTCCGTAGCGCCAAAGACCGGCGTGAACACCAGTGGGTAGTACGCTCGATCCAGGAAGCTCTGGGCCGGCTGGGGATGGAGCCCCGCATCTCCCCTCAGCCACGGCTGCGCCGTTTGGCCAACATCCAGCATCTGCAAACGGTAATCGAGGCAGAGCTCCCCGCTGGTGTGCATCTATTTGACCTATTGGCCCAGCTCCACCCCACCGCCGCTGTAGGAGGCTATCCGCAGCAGGCGGCGCTGCAGTGGCTGGAGCAGGTGGAGCCCTTCGATCGCGCCAGCTATGCCGCCCCTTTGGGTTGGGTGGACTTGCAGGGCAATGGCGAGTTGGTGGTTGGGATCCGCTCGGCTCTGATCGAGGGGGAGCGGGCCCGCCTGTATGCTGGCGCCGGCATTGTGGCCGATTCCAACCCCACCCAGGAGATGGCCGAGATCCGCCTCAAGCTGCAAGCGTTGGCTCAGGCGCTAGCCCTACAGCCGTTGCGTAAACTACCCGAGCCCGACTGCTAAGCAGGACGGAGCAGGCTTTAGCGCTACGCAACGAAAGCGCTTCCCTGCCCGCTGGCCAAGCCACAAACACCAGTGACAGGTCTGTAGGCAGGCGGCACCACCGCCCTGTTGTGCCCACTCTCCCCCTGGATACGGGGGAGGTAGGCGGGTCTCCCTCCTGCTGGCTACAACCGCTCCCTAAACAGTTAAAGTTAAGGAGCTCGCCCTTCCGTTGGCCTCGACCTCTCGGCAGCATGGTGACCCCAAATCCCGTCCATTCCCCTCGTAGGGCTGGATCCCGCGCCCAAGTGGGGCTCTGGCCCGGCATCATTGAGCACTACCGGGAGTGGCTCCCCGTCAGCCCCCGCACCCCCGTAGTGACGCTGCATGAAGGTAATACCCCTTTGATCCCCTCTCCCGCCCTGAGCCGACGGCTGGGGCGAGACTGCCAGGTATACCTAAAGTTGGAAGGCCTCAACCCCACCGGCAGCTTCAAGGATCGGGGCATGACCATGGCGGTGTCCAAAGCCAAAGAGGCAGGGGCAGAAGCCATCGTTTGTGCCAGCACCGGCAATACCTCAGCAGCAGCCGCGGCCTATGCGG
Organism: Synechococcus sp. OH30; assembly: GCF_047462175.1. NCBI lineage: Bacteria > Bacillati > Cyanobacteriota > Cyanophyceae > Synechococcales > Synechococcaceae > Synechococcus > Synechococcus sp. OH30. The sequence goes on from NZ_JANSIP010000002.1 coordinate 97,297, forward strand.
CTAAAGGAGGCCTGCGGGCCTACGTGCTGATCCCTGATGGCTATGTGGCCAAGGGCAAGCTGGCCCAAACCCTCATGTACGGGGCGGAGATCATCGCCATTCAGGGCAATTTCGACCAAGCGCTGGCCATGGTGCGGCAACTGGCGGAAGTCTACCCGGTGGCCCTGGTCAATTCTGTCAACCGCTTTCGGCTGGAGGGACAGAAAACTGCCGCCTTCGAGGTGGTGGATGCTTTGGGAGATGCCCCCGACTGGCTCTGTATCCCCGTGGGCAATGCCGGCAACATCACCGCCTACTGGATGGGCTTTTGCCACTACTACCAGCGAGGCAAGGCCAGCCGCCGCCCGCATCTCTACGGCTTTGAGGCTGCCGGCGCCGCTCCCATTGTCCTCAATCGCGTGGTGGAACATCCAGAAACGGTGGCCACGGCCATCCGCATTGGCAACCCTGCCAGCTGGGTAAAGGCCAAGGCGGCTGTCCAGGTCAGCGGTGGCAGAGTGGACAGTGTAACTGACGAGGAGATCTTGGCTGCCTATCGTCTGCTGGCAGCGGAGGAAGGGATCTTCTGCGAGCCAGCCAGTGCTGCTGCAGTGGCCGGATTGCTGAAATGGCGGGATCAAGTGCCCGTTGGCGCCCAGGTAGTGTGCGTGCTCACCGGCAACGGCCTCAAGGATCCCGACACGGCCGCCCAGCAGGGATCCGCCCCCATCCACACGGGGGTTGCCCCCGATTTGACTGCTGTAGCCCGCCTAATGGGCTTTTAGCGCCGCCCTGGGCGCTGGGGGAGGAATCTCACTCAGGGGGTTTACTCGCCACTGGGGCTAGAAGGCTGCGCGGGCGACTGATAGTTGCGGATGGCCCGCTTGACCAAAGTGAGAAAGGCGTAGGCCCGTTGATCGTTGGGATCCAAGCGCATCACGGTCTGAAAGGCCTCTTCCGCCTGCCGCAGGACGTCTAGATCGATCTGGCCATCCACCTCTGCTTCCAGTTGAGCCTTTTGCAAGAGCAGTGCCCCGCGGTTGTAGTGGGCTGCAACATGGCTGGGATCCGCCGCCACCACCGCCTCCAGTTCGGCCAGGGCTGGATCCAGATAGCCACTCATACCCAGCACCCAGGCCAGCTTATAGCGAGCTTCGGTGTGCGTGGGATCCTCAGCAACTGCTCGGCGAAACGCCTGGATGGCCGCCGGAAAATCGCCCGCCTGGACCGCGGCAATGCCCTCTTGGTAACTGTTGCTGGCCATAGGCAAGTTTGAGTCCAAAGAGGAGGGATCCCTGATCTGCAGCTTAGCCCTTTCCAGATAGGATCTCCCGGTTTTCCCACCCCAATGGTGAGAAGCGGTTCAGCGCCTTTTCCCCGCTGGGCTTGCCATCTGGGGCAGGGGAAACTGCCTCAGCAGGGGATCTGAGATTGCGCGAAGCCTGCTCTGGCAAAACTCTGCCCCTTCCTAGGATGAACATAGCCGCTAATCAGGGGTGAACCATGAACGCCAAACTGCTCTTCCTGCCGCTGGCTTTGGGGCTGTCGATGGCTCCGGCCAGCGTTGTTTTCCCGCAGACGCTGGGCCTCTACCCCCCGCTGCCAAGGCTACAACTGGCCGACACTCGCCTAGAAACCGGCAGCCGCTCCATCCTCGTCAACCCAGTACCTTCCGACGTGCAGGTAAATCTGGAGCTGGATCGGCGTGGCCCTAACCCCATCTACCGGCCTGGCGAGCCGATTTCCATTACCTTGAGCACCAATCGCGACGCCTACGTCTACCTCTTCAGCATCCAGGCCGATGGCCGCACCCATTTGATTTTGCCCAACCGCTTCTCGGGTGGAAACGAGTTTCTGCGGGCCGGCGAAGTGCGCACCTTCCCGCCCCCCGGTGCCCGCTACCGCCTAACCATTGCCCCGCCCTTTGGCCAAGCCCAAGTGTTGGCGGTGGCCTCTCCCCGTCCCCTCAACTTTCAGGAGATCGCCTCTTTTGAGCAGGGCAGCTCCTTTGCCCGCCCGCGGGTACAGGGATCCCAACTGGGCGACACCATCGCCCGCGCCATTGTCGTTGAGGAGATCCCTGCCACCGAGTGGGTAGCTACCACGCGCTTCTATCGAGTTGCACCGCGGTAACCCCAGACTTTCTTCCAGAGCCTGGAACCGACAGCTAAGCAGGCTTGTCTCCGGCCTAGACCGAGCCGAAGCTAAAGCCTAGGAGGAGAAGAGCCACCAAGCTCACCCCCAACATCAGACCCGCGGGCAGAAATTTGCCGGTTTTGCGGTAGCGCAGCGCAAAAAGAAGGGATCCCAGCGCCGCCGTCCCCAAGCCCAGGCCCAGCCCCCAGCGGGGATCCATCCCCAGAAGTCCATAGCTAACCCCGCTGAGGACAGCTCCCACCAAACCTCCAACCAAGGACTTGAAGCTTTTGCCTCTCCCATAGCCGACTGCTCCGCCTACCAAAAGCAGCGCCCCATAGACCAGCAAAGTGATCCGTGCAACCACCATGACAGGGAAAATTCTCCTCCCCTACTTAGTTCACGACAATTTCACGGATCAGGGGCAGGCGGAGGGTGATATAGCGGTTGAGAACTGAGGTATCGACAGTGCTAAGGGCATGTCTTTTTTGGCAGGCACTTAGGAGGAGATTGACCAAGTCATCGTCACGCTGATTGAGCCAATCTGGTCTGCCAATCTCACTGACCAAAGACCAAAATTGGCGTATCATCTCAGGAGTCATGGCATCGTCCATTGCCTAGGGTAAGGACTAAACTGCAAAAGGGCAAGAGAAAGAGTCAGCTATAGCTTGCTTCCGCGAAGCAGTAGCCAGGGGCTTTAAGTAGCCCTGCAGTTGGCAAGCCAACCACAGGTCTCTGGGCTGCTTTACAAGGGCAGCCCCCGCTAGAGCAATTACCTTGGCTGCATTGGAGTCCCACCCACCAGCTGGGTTGACGCCCTGTAGGCGACGCGCGCTGGTAACGCGAACGCGCAAGCGGCGCGGAGCACTAAAACGCTTCTCTTCCCCCTGACCACTCCACCAGCGCCAGGTCTGGGAGCTGTAGGCAGACAGCACCCGTACTACCGCGCCACCTGCTCTAATTGCCCTGTGAGCATTTGCTTTAGCGGCTTGGAGCACTCTAAACTGCCACAACTGGTAGAATGTCCTACCGTTGGCTTGTTGCCGTTGCGTCTTGGAGCGCGGCTGCCGCCTCCTCTGCTCCTGCTTGGGGGCTGCAGGCTTTCCGGAGCAGTACACCTGGTTCTGAATGCAGACAGGGCTAACTATCTCCCGCGCAACCTGGCTGTTAGCATAATTAGCGCTGGCGGTGCAGAGCATGTAAGCCCGCAAGGTAGCTCCAGCCGCCTGTGCCGGAGGGAGGGCTAGCTTGCAGACTAAGGTTAGGGGGGGTTGCATAGGAGCAGTCTAGCCACTTGTCTTAGCGGAAGGAAGTCCTTTCTCTGCTGGAGGGCACCGTTTTTTTCGGCAGTCCAACCTAGCGATCCCATTCTAGAGAAAACGCCCTCTCCACGAAGTCAACATTTCAGCTCCGTCACAACTTAGGATAAGATGTCACGCTTTCCCACAAAGTTCAGCAAACCCTGACTCTTCCTTCGGAGAGCTTCGAGCTAAAATCTTCCAGGACCAGTTAGTTATAGTTAGTTTGAATAGACATAAGACAATAGCTTCCCCGCCATCTTTCTTCCTTTGTCTTACTTACCGAGTCATAGGCCCAGCCACCTCTCTTGTCTCTCTCTCTTGAGCTTTACCTCTATCCTCCCTGTATCTTACCCATAGCACTGTCTCACCTCCAACTGGTAAGCTTAGCCCCCCGGCTTGTTGCTGGAGTAACTGCCTAATGGCAACTGATCTCCCTCTGCAGAGGCAGCTCCCCCCAGCGCAACCCCTGCTAGCTGACATCCTCCTAGCCCTGCAGGGGGGAACATCTACGGCCCTGGGCAAGAGTGCGGACTCCGCTCCCCCCGACATGGTGGCTGCTCCTACCTCCAGGGGTATGACTTCTAGCATTCCCTGCCGTGGGTTGCCTTGGTTGGCGGCAGCAATACGCCCACTGTTACGAACGGACAACTCCACTGTCTGGGCTCACCCCAGCAGTGCAGAGCACCAAAGCTTAGGCTTGTTCCGCCTTGTGGTCAAGACCTCTCAGGTAGCTCCCCATCTCCAGAATGGATGACTACCCGTCCCCCCTGCCAATCCAAACTGAGGGGTTTCGCCTCCGCCTCAATATCCAGCTGGGCCCAGGCGCTAACCATGGCCGCTCCCACCCGTTCTCGCTCCTCAGGCGCACAGAAAGCTAAGAGGGTAGGCCCAGCCCCGCTGATCACCACCCCGTAGGCTCCTGCAGCTAGGGCTGCCGCTTGGACCGGCTTGAAACCAGTGATTAACTCCATGCGGGCCGGTTGGTGCAGCCGATCCTGCAAGGCCACCTTTAGCCAGTCCACCCGCCCCGACTGCAAGCTGCGGATGAGCAGTCCCAGATGGCTGCTGGAAAAAACTGCATCGGCCAAGCTGACGGACTTGGGCAGGACCGCGCGGGCAGCCTGGGTGGAGACCTTGAAGTTAGGCACCGCCGCCACAATCCCGATGCGCTCGTGCCACTCCACCGGGCAGAACACCCACTGCCCCTGCTGGCCCTGCACACAGAGCTGACAGCCGCCCTGGAGGGCAGGCACTACGTTGTCGGGGTGACCTTCGAGGGCAATAGCCAACTGGAGGAGGGTCTCAGGGGCCAGGTTGAGGGATCCGATGGCATTGGCTCCCAACAGGCCGCCGACAATGGCAGTGGCAGAACTGCCCAGACCCCGCGCCAGGGGCACGTTGAGGGTAATCTCAATTTCCACTCCTGGCACCGGCTTGCTCAGTAGCTCGAAGGCACGGCAGAAGGCGCGATACACCAAGTTGTCCTTGCTCTGGCTTACATGATCGCTGCCGCGATAGTGAATGCTAAGGCCAGCGGGGAGCTTGCGAAATTGGAAGTGGTTGTAGAGCTGCAGAGCTGCACCTATGCAATCAAATCCTGGCCCCAGGTTGGCGGTAGTGGCCGGGACAATTACCTCTACTCGCTCTTTGTCCAAGGGAAAGCTCCTTAGCCAACAGCGGGCAACTCATATCTACCTGTGGGCTCCCATTATCCTACAGAGGGCGGACCTTAGGCTCGCAGGGCCTCAATGGGATCCAGTTGCGCCGCTTTGCGGGCCGGGAAAATGCCAAAGACCAGTCCAGTTGCCGTCGAGAGGGAAAAAGACACAATTACTGCCACCGGATCGACAGTGGTGGCCAAGGGGGTAAATATCCGCACTGCCACCAGCAGGCCGCTGCTAAGGAGGATCCCGGCTACTCCCCCGCTGACCGCAATCAGGATAGCCTCGGTTGCAAACTGCTGCAGGATTTGCCGACTGTCGGCCCCAATTGCCTTGCGCAAGCCAATCTCAGGCGTGCGTTCTGCCACCGAGATCAACATCACATTCATGATCCCTACCCCACCCACCAGCAGCGAGAGCGCCGCTGTGCCGCTTAGCAATACCCGCAGTAGGGTTAAAATCCTAGCTGCCCCATCCAGCAACACCTTCTGGTTGCGGATGACGAAGTCATCCTCCCCCACCAGCTGGTGCCGCTGTCGCAGGAGGTTGCGGATTTGGAACTCGGCAGCTGGCAGATCCGCTTCAGAGCGGGCCGAGACGAAGATGGCCGTCAGCTCCAGCCCATAGGGAGAGCGCCGTCCAACAAAGCGGTTGGCCACCACATCCACCGGCAAAAACAGGCGGGCATCGTTGTTGCCAAACACTGTCGGCTTGGGGCGCAAAGTGCCAATGACCTCAAAGGGCAAGTTGTTGAGCAGCAGCGTCTCCCCAATAGCGGCGGCGGGATCTAAGCCAAACAGCTCACGGGCGGCCTCACTGCCCAGCACCACCACCGGCCGCTGCTCCTCGATGTCTGCCGGCGTGAGGAAGCGGCCCTCCTCGACCTCCAAATTGAGCACCGACAAATACTCTGGCCAGGTGCCTGTGGCCTCGTAGCGACGGTCCACCCCGCCCCGCACAGCTCGGACATTGACGACCAGGCTGGGAACAGCTGCCGCTACAGCAGGCACTTCCGCCGCAATGGCCCGCAGGTCGTCGAGGGTGAGAGGACGGGCGTTGCTGGCATCCACTATGCCAAAGCTGGAAGAAAAGACGATGAGCAAATTGGTGCCCAAGGCGCGAAACTGGTCCACCGCCAGCTCTTGGGCAGCCTGGCCAAAGCCCGCAATGGCTACCACTGCTGCGTTGCCAATGAGGATCCCCAGCATACTCAAGCCTGTGCGCAGGCGGTGCCGTCGCACCATTTGCCAAGCCATTTTGGCGGCAACCAGAAGGCTCATGGGTGTGGCCTGCCTCCTGCAGTTTTACCAGGACGGCGCTCTTGCGGGAGCAAACTCTGCAGGGTTACTCCAGGCGGCAGCGCCGTAAAAACCCGATCCCCCGCCTGGAGGCCGGAGAGCACCTGGGTGATCCCGCCCTGGGTGAGGCCTGTCTTTACCGCTCGGTAGATGGGCCGCTGAGTTTGCGGATCCAAAAGGATTACTCCCTCTTGGCCTCCCTCCCGCAGGATGGCCACCGAGGGCACGGTGAGGGCTTGGGGGTACTGCTCTCCGAGAAAATCTACCGCGACATTCATGCCAATGCGCAAAAAGTCCGCCCCTGCCTCTGGCTCGATGAAGACCCGGAAGACTGTAACTTCCCGCACCACCACCGTAGCTGGAGCAATTCGCTTCACCTGCCCTCGCACCACGCGATCCGGATAGGCCAAAGATTGGATCTCCACCGGCTGGCCCACCCGCACCTGGGCAATCTGCGCCTCCGGCACCTCGGCCCGCACTTCAATCCCCTGGGCCAGCGTCAGGATGGAGCTGGAGGAAGCAGCGGTGGCTTCGGGAGCTACGGTTGTGGGAGTTACAAAGGATCCCACTTCCGCAAAGCGCTGCACCACCACACCGGAAAAAGGCGCCCGGATCTCGGCCTCGGCCAGGCGAGATTGCCGCTGGGCCAGCTCGGCTTGCGCCTGCGCAATCTGGGCTTGGATCTGCTGCAGCGTTTCTGGGCGGCTACCCGCTTGCAGCCGCTCCAGCTCTTGTTGGGCAGCTTGCAAGTCCGCTTGCGCTTGTTCCAGGCGAGCCAGCCGTTGATCCAGCTCGCTGCGGGCCACCACTCCCTCCTGCACTAGCGCCTGAATCCGCTCCAGCTCCTTTTGGGCCAAGTCCACCTGCGACCGCGCCGCCTCTACCCTGGCCTGGGCTGCCGCAATGACCTGGGGTCGCTCACCGGCTTGCACTTCCGCCAGTCGGGCCTGCAACTCTTGGATGCGGGCTTGGGCTTGGCGAATGCCACTGGCTAGATCCCCGTAGTCCATACGAGCCAGCACCTGCCCTGCCACCACCTCATCCCCCTGATCCACCAGCAGCTCCGCCAAGCGGCCTGCCTCCCGCGGGCTAACATTCACCTGGCGAATGGGCTGCACCTGGCCGCTTACCCGCAGCCGTTGGCTTAGATCCCTTACCTCGACGGGCACTGTCAACCTTTGCAGGCGCTGCACCCTCTGCTGCTCGAGATACCGCTGAGCCCAGATACCACCCCCTCCCAAGCTAGCCAGGAGCAAACCTAGGAGAATCCAGCCAGTAGGCCATCCTTTCCTACGGGATCCGGCCTGGGCCAAGGGCTGGTCTGCCGATTTGGCAGGGGGCAGGGATTCTGTCTGGGGCTTATTGGGATGCAGGACCACGAAGTCTCCCGCCTCTTCCAAGGGCTTACTTCTAGCCTACCTAGGCCATTGAAAAAAAGAGAGGGGGCAAGCCAAGTCTTCTGAGGTGGGTTGGCTCTTCGGAACCCTGGAAACTTGTACAAAAAGCAAGAGGATTGCTACCATGATTGACTGCTGAGAGCGCCGGAGAGCCATGAACGCTCGCATTAACCCCGAGGCCATCCTCCGCTCTGTGGAGGCGGACTACCTGAAGTCGGATCTCCCCGAGATCCACGTCGGCGATCAGGTGCGGGTGGGGGTACGCATTCAAGAGGGTGGCAAAGAGCGAGTGCAAGCTTTTGAAGGCACCGTCATTGCCATGCGTCACACCGGTCTTAACCGCACCATCACAGTACGCAAGGTTTTCCAGGGTATTGGTGTGGAGCGGGTCTTCCCGATTCACTCGCCGCGCATTGAGTCCATTCAGGTACTCCGGCGGGGTAAAGTGCGCCGCGCCAAGCTGTTCTACCTGAGGAAGCGGGTAGGCAAAGCCACACGCATCAAGGCCAAGGAAGATCTTCAAGGGGGAGCCCTTTAAAGATGGGGGCGAACCTGCTAAGCTGGGTAGAAGGCTGCTTCCTAATGCGTCCTTAGTTCAGTTGGTAGAACGTCGGTCTCCAAAACCGGATGTCGGGGGTTCGAGTCCTCCAGGACGCGTTACTGGAGAGTTGCAGTGGCGGACTGCCTTCTACGGGAGTAGGAAGCCCTTCTTGTCTCCAGCAAGGCCTAGGCTCTCCCTGTCTCCTTCTTGATGCGTTCCAGTTCTGCCTGCAGCTCAGCAATCTGCCGACGCAGGCGAGCTGCCTCCGACAGCTCAATGGCAGCGCTCCCTTTTAGCTCTGTTCCACCCATATCTTCGATAGTGATTTTGCGGGGGCCGCTAGCAGGCTCCCCCTCTTCCTTGCGCTTAGCATTGGCGGCAATGGCGTCCATGTAGGCCCGCGCCTCCTCGGCTCTCATTGCCCCCAACTCTACCAATTCATCCACTAAGGCTTGCACCTGCTTGCGCAGCTCCAGCAGGCGGTCTCTAGCACTCCCAGCCACCTTGGGGGCATTGTCAGCCACCAAAGCAGCCAGGCCCATCCCAAAGTAGAAAGCTTTCTCAGCCAAGTTGGCGAGGGGGTTGTCCTTCTCAGCCATAGGGGGTGCCCTGCCAGGGCCAGCGGAACAAAAATCCAGGTGCAGGAAAAGGGCGACCTGGGTTGACGCGCCTGCTCAGAGCATCCCGTAGTGCTGCTATCTTCCGATCCTGACACGGTTTGGGCGTCTAAGCCGCACGGACCCAGGTCTTCCAGTAGCCTAGCATTTTTTTCTCCTGCTTGAGTTGCTCTAGCGAGGGCCTGGCGGTTCCAAATAGACCGGGAGCCGCTCTCCCGCCCTCTCGCTGCGCTGTACCTCTTCTGCCTGAGCTTGAGGGATCGCCACTGGCAGGGTAACCGGTTGAGCAACAAAACAACTGGCCACTGGCAGCGCCTGCTCTAGCTCGTCGAGGGGGCGTGGGATCACAGCCACGGCGTTGAGCTCGCCAATGCGCTCGGCCTCGTACATGCCCGCATCGATGGCAATGGCCACATTGGAGACTGTACCTCGAATGATGACCGTACATAGGCCGTCGCCAATTGTCTCGTAGGCGGCCAGCTGCACATCCGCTGTTTTCAGCATTGTATCAGCAGCCCCCACCATGGCCGGGAAGCCACGGGTCTCCAGCAGGCCCACAGCTAGGTTGCTGAGGCGGCTGTAGCCCCGACTTTGGGCCAATTGAGACAGCTTGCTGCTGATGGGCAGCACTGCCTCTAAGTTAGGCAGGGGCCTTGGGATCACCAGACTGGAGATCTCCTCCTGATTAAACTGGCGGGCTACCTCAATCCCTTCTTCAATGGCAATGCGCACATCGGCAATGTTCCCGCGCACGATTGCTGTGCAGTAGCCGCCCGAGATCTTCTCAAAGCCAATGAGAGTTACGCCTGCCGACTTGGTCATGGCGTCGGCAATGCGGACAATGACTGGGAAGCTGCGTGTCTGGATGAGGCCTAGAGCAGTGGACATGGCCCTCTACTTCTTTATGCCAGTGTAGCTCTCACAACCCTCCATGCCGCGAGGAGAGGACTTGGCGGTGAGGGTAGATCTTGCCCAGCAGCCGATCCAACTCTGCCCGGCCTGGTATCCCGTTGAGCTTGCGCCCCCCCAACTCTTCTTGCCCTGGCGCAGCTGCCTCCTCCTCCCGAGGGGTTGCCTTGTCTCCACCCGCTGCTTCAGGAGAAGGAGGAGGGGCCTCGGACACCGTCGGTGGGGTAGCTGCCTCTTGCACCCTCTCTGCCTCCCTAGACTCTGTCTGGGGAAAGACAACCCTCTCTTGCTCTCTCCCCCAGGTGGGATCCCCAAGCAGCGAGCTGGGAGGGATCACTGCCTGGCTGAGGACGGAACAGTTGAGCAGGGTAGCCTCGGCGCCAATGCAGGCATTTTCGCGGATGGTGCCTTGCCCAATCACCAGCACCCCCCTCCCTAAAGTAGCCCCCGCCTCCACCACTAGGGATCCCCCACAGGCGTGGAGGATAGATCCTGCGCCAATGCAAACGTTCCGCCCAATGTGGATGCGGCAGCCGGGGTTAGCCCGCAACAGCACCCCTGCCCCAATGCTTGCTCCCTCCTCTATTTCTACCTCACCACTGACCACGTAGTGGGCTTTACCGTTCTGCGCGGGCCAGGCACGTGGCTGGGGGGAGGGGGGCAAGGGGGAAGCTAGGGTGCTTCTCATGGCTAGGGGGCTGGATGGAAACCAACCCGGAACCAACAGGGCTCGGGCAAGAGGGAGATCCCTCAAGGGGTTTGGATGATCTGCTCCAGTACCCGCCGCTTAGATTTGGGGTCAATGCCCAGCAGGCGCACATACTCGCCGCGATGCTCCTCTAGGCAGGCCTCCAGCGCCGCTACCACCTGATCCAGTTGCGTGGCTTCAATGGGGCTACAGCTTTGCCAAGAGGAGGTGCGGAAGCGGCGCTTGTCAGCATGCTCGGTGCCAATGCGGTAGCCTTGGCTAAGCAGTTGCTGAACTTGCGCCACCACCTCGCTGCTAAGACGCCTAGCCCCGGGTGCAGGGGAAGCTGCTGCCCCTGGCGAGCCTTGAGCCGCTGGCGCAGAAGTAGGCGGCTTACCGCTGGGGGTTTGGATGATGCGCTCATAGACCCGCTTCTTCCCTTTGGGGTCGATCCCCAGCAGGCGAACGTAGTGACCCTGGTGCTCTGCCAGCGCCGCCCTCAGCTCAGTTAACACCTCTGGCCCCCGCTGGCCACGAAGGATAGGCCCGCTCTGCCAGGAGGAGGTTTTGAAGCGGCGCTCGTCAGCGTATTCATAGCCAATGCGGTAGCCCTGGGCCAGTAGCCGGTGGACCTCCTCCTGCAGCTCCAAATCCAGGCTGGCACTGCTCCCTTCTGCCCCAGAAGCCGCACCTGCAGCTGCGCCCGCTTCTGCCGAACTGCTGCCTGCCTGATCTTGGGGCGTCTGAATCACCTTCTCCAGCACCCGCCGCTTGGCTTTGGGATCGATCCCCAATAGGCGCACGTACTCTCCTGCATGCTCGGCCAGGGCTGCCCGCACAGCCGTTAGGATCTCCTGGACGGAGCCGCTGAAAGTGCCCAAGGTCTGCCAGGAGGAGGTGCGGTAGCGACGAGCATCGGCCACTTCCAGACCAACGCGGTACCCTTGGGCCACCAGGGTTTGGATCTCCTCCTCTAGGCGCAGTTCCGCTCTACCGGAGCCTGGCATAGCAACCGAAACCCGGCTGGAGGATCCGGAGAGAGGTGCCGGCCCTTCTGGGGTTTGGATAATCTGCTCCAGCACCCGCCGCTTGGCTTTGGGATCGATCCCCAACAGGCGCACATACTCCCCACGGTGGGCTGCCAGAAGGGCCCCCAGCGATTGCACCACCTCGGCCTCCTGGGTGCTGAGGATGGGGCTTTCGCTCTGCCAAGAGGAGACCCGGAAGCGACGAGGGTCAGCGTATTCCAGACCCACGCGGTAGCCTTGGGCCAAGAGGGCGCGTACCTGCTCTACCACCTCTGGGCTAAGAAGGGAGCCGCTGCCGTTGTGCCCATTGGCAAGAGAGGAAGAAGACTCCGGAGTTGAGGAACCAGAAGCGCGGGCTTGCAGCAGCTCGTTGCGGATAGGAGCAATACAGACAAGGTTCTCGCTGCAGTGGTAGCCCTCCAGCAGAGCTTGGTTGATGCCGATGACGTGCTGCGCAAACTTGGCATCGCTATCTTGGACATCCGGCAGCCGGTCGGCCTCCGCTTGGTTGGTGATGATGGAGCCGGAGCGCACATATTTGCCTGGCGGGATCTCCACATCCTGGATGAGGCAGTGCAACATGATGATGCAGCCATCTCCCACCCGCGCATTGAACACGGTGGAGCGGAAGCCGATGAAGCAGTTGTTGCCCACATAGGCTGGCCCGTGAATCAAGGCCATGTGGGCAATGGAGGTATTCTTGCCAATCCACACGGAGTAGGGCTGGCCATCTTCCCCGATGACCCGCCCTTTTTCCAGACCGTGGATCACCACCCCGTCCTGGATGTTGGAGCCGTCGCCAATGTAGAAGGGGGATCCTTCATCTGCGCGGATGGAGGTTCCAGGGGCAATGAGCACCTGGGCGCCGATGCGCACATCCCCGATGAGATTGGAAAAGGAATGGACGTAAGCAGAGGGATGAATGGTGGGTTCCGCCAAGCGACGCGACCAGGGCGTTGGCGGCGCAGCATAGGTTTGAGCAGGCATAACCGTGAGCCTCTAGACCAAATCAGAGGAGGAAAGGGAAGGATCCCAGCTAGCGTTGCTCGCGCTTGTTGTAGAGGGAGCGACCGTCGATGCTAACGGTGTCAATAATTGCCATCACCACTGCATCCAAAGGACGGGTTTCATTTCCCCGCGGTTGGCGAGCCGCGCTACCTTGGCTAACCAGCACCCATTCCTCGGCGCCGGCCCCCACTGGATCAGCAGCCACGGCATAGTCTGGCTGCGGCCGGCCCTCGAGATCGACATACTGCACCACCAGGAACTTGACGCCCGTCAGGCTGGGATCCTTCTGGGTGCTGGTGACGGTACCCCGTACAATCGCGATACGCATCTAGGGACGCGTGAAGGGACGAATGGCATTGACCCCTTCGCGGAATTGGGCCACATCCTCGGTGTAGCGAATGGGCAACACGTACTCCAGGTTTTCGTGGGGACGGGCAATGATGTGCCACGAGAGCAACTGGCCACCGTTGACCCGCTTTACGGCTTCGATGCCGGCAGCTACTGAGGCCTGTACCTCAGAGACATCGCCCCGCACGATCACGGTAACGCGCCCACTGCTAATTTTCTCGTAGCCCACCAAGGTGACGCGCGCTGCTTTCACCATGGCGTCGGCCGCTTCTACCACCGCTGGGAAGCCCAGCGTTTCAATCATTCCAACTGCGATGGCCATAGGGACTCCTTACACTGAGATGGATTTAGGGGGGGCTGGAACTCTTCCAGCTTGCGGCCTAGGTGCGAAACTGCTCCACTGCTTCGGTGTAGCGAATGGGCAGCACGTACTCCAGGTTTTCATGGGGCCGAGCAATGATGTGGTGGGAGAGAACCTCACCCCCACTGACCCGCTTGGCAGACTCCAAGCCAGCAGCTACCGAGGCCTGCACCTCCGAGACGTCGCCCCGCACAATCACGGTGACACGCCCGCTGCCAATTTTTTCGTAGCCCACCAGGGTGACACGCGCCGCTTTCACCATGGCGTCAGCTGCTTCCACTACTGCTGGAAACCCCCGCGTTTCAATCATTCCAACTGCAATAGGCATATCAACTCTCCCCTCTTGAACACCTAGTTACACCGTGAAGATCAACCTAGCAGTCACTGCCTTTAGCTTGCTGCCAGGATCTTGCAACCTTATCGGCTTAGGGAAGATCCTCTGCCCCAGCTTCAACTGATAGCTCTTTCAGTAAAACCAACCCTGACTCCCTTAGGCGCTTCTCTTTCCCTTCCTGCCTGAGAAAGACCTGCCTAGCAGCCGACCTCAGACAAGGTGGGAACGAGCCACTAGAAGCCATTGCGGTTTCACTGCAGCCATCGTTTAGGAGGGCAAAGCTGCTAACTCTGAGCTCAACGCTAAAACAATCATACAGAAAATTTGGCTGAGATGACTCAGAGCGAGGATCCCCAACCTAAGCAGAATGATATCCCCAATCGTCCTGAATAAAAATCAACATTTTTAATTAGAGTGATAGTTTTTATTAAGAAAGCATGACTGTTGTTAACCGTTCACAAATAGTTCCCTAAAGCTCCCAGCTCAGCTACCCCTTCCTTGACAGCGCAGCGATGAGGGTACCTCCAAGCCATGGGCTTCCAAGAGGGCGGCTTGGCCTAGCAACTGCCTTGGGGATCCCTGAGCCCAGATACGGCCTTGATCCAGGAGGATCACCCAATTGCACACCTCAAGAATGAGCTCCAGATCGTGGGAGGCCAGCAGAAAGGTGTGGCCTGCTTGCTGCAAAAAGGCAATGAGCCGTCGTCGTGATCGCAGATCCAGGCCGGCAGTTGGCTCGTCGTAGAGCACCAGCTGGGGCTGCATCGCCAGGACTCCAGCAAGGGCAACTAAGCGCTTTTCGCCATCGGAAAGGTGGTGAGGTGGGCGATTGGCTAGATGCAAGGTGCCGGTCCTTTGCAGGGCTGCCTGCACAGCGGCCGTAATCTCCGCTTCAGGCAGGCCCAGATTGCGCAGTCCAAAGGCTACATCTTCGGCCACGGAGGGGGCAAACAGTTGGTCAGCGGGATCCTGAAACACCAGCCCCACCTCAGGCCGAAACTGGCCGGGCTGCAGCGGCTGACCCAACAACGTAATCTGACCGGCCCAGGGGGGCAAGAGACCAGCAAGGGCAAGGAACAGGGTAGTTTTGCCAGCACCGTTGGGGCCAATAACCCCTACACGCTGGCCAACTTCAACTCTTAGATCCAGCCCTTGCAGAACCGGCGGGCAACCAGGGTAGGCAACCCACAACTGGTTAACTTCTACCGCCAGCTCTGGAGTCATCCCTAGCGCAGCTCCAAATCCTTCCGGCGCCTCTGCAGGGCAGCAGGGGTAAGCTGCAAGGTGGGCACACTGGGGCTGGTTAGATCAATCCGGAGAATTTCCTCAGGCCTACACTCGCAGTAGCGGAGCAGATCCCGCATTTGGTTGAGGGTTTGAATTTGCAGGGGCAGGCGGTCAGAAAGCGGCCCCAGATAAACATTGCCCAGCTCGGTGTGCAGGGTAATCCCTCCTCCGGAGTGCCAATCCACTGCCCTGATTTGAAATTCAGAAGGTTGCAGGGCTTTGAGCAGTAGCGCCCATTGCTCCGGTGGATGGTTTTCCCAGCCCAGCAGCTCCAACTTAGGCAAAGACCTAGACTGGAGGAAACGGTAGGGATCCGGCGGCAGCCAGTTGCCCTGCAGATCCACCCACCCCGCCTGGCCGCCTTGACGAGCCCGAGCAATCGGCCGCCGTTCCCGCACTTGGACAATAACCCCCACCGGCAGCAACCGCCGCTGCACCTGGACGCTTTCAAAAGGAGAAGGGCGGCTGGGGGATCCCAGCAAGGCTCTTTCCAAGACAGTCGGCTGCACCTGCCAGATATTCACGGGATAGGTCAGAGGCAATTGCTCCCGTATCCAGTCGGGATCCACCCAGTAGCTGCCCCTTACCTGAATTTGCTCGGGCCGGCGAATCTGCCAGTAGGGCTGCCGCAGGCCCAACACCAGCAGCGTCAGAACGCCTACTGAGATAGCCAAGCGCCAGGACCCCTGCCAAAAGCGACTGCGCCGTTGCTGACGCAAAAGTCGCCTGCGCTGCAGAAG
The DNA here is from genome assembly GCF_047462175.1 of Synechococcus sp. OH30. Classification (NCBI taxonomy): domain Bacteria; kingdom Bacillati; phylum Cyanobacteriota; class Cyanophyceae; order Synechococcales; family Synechococcaceae; genus Synechococcus; species Synechococcus sp. OH30. Next base: position 112,930 of record NZ_JANSIP010000002.1, read on the forward strand.
TTGTTCGCGCGTGGCAAGGTGGAGCATCTCCTGCTCCCCTTTAGCTTGCAATCTCCTCAACCTGATCCGCCCGCAGCCAAATTGGGGGAGTGGGGACAGCTCCAAACTTAATCTGGACGTAGTCCCCCCTAATGTCCACTACTTCCCCAGCAGTTTCAAAGACGTAGTTGGGGATCATCGGATCACTGGCCTGAGCTTCCAAGCTGCCTTGCAGTTTCTCACGGATAGCTCTTACCAGGGTGCCTCGCTTGATCGCCATTGGCTTTTCCTCTAGTCCTGATTGGCGGGTTGAGTCCGCAAGCTGATCCCTTCCCAAGACTCCCTTGCAACCAGCCTACTTTTTCCGTAAGCTGCGGGCCATCTCGCGGAACTTCTCTAGGTCGGATCCTCCTTGGCGGCGTGAGCCTGCTCCGCTGCTGCCATCTGAGGTGGGGGAGCTCTGCTCAGCCACAGGTTCAGCAGCTTTGGTTTGTTTTTCTAGCTTAACCTTGCTCAAGGAAGAAACCTCCTCCACCACCTCTATCTTGCTGCCAGAGCCAAAGTCTTTGAAAGTATGCTTCACGAGCCTAGGGGTGCGCATGTATTCGATGTTGCCAAGGGTCTTGGCCTCATCGGGGGGGAGGAAGAAGGTGTTGTCTTGCTTGCCTTGCTTTTTGGCCGGCTGAGCGACCTTCCCTGAGACGGGATTGGAATCTGCTTGGCCAGGCGAGCCGAAAAGGCGCCGGAGAATGCCTACCATTGTCGTTTTGCTTGCAGTACGAGGAAAGTTGAGCCGGGAATTCAGCTAGCCGCGCTTAGATAGGGTAACGGCTGAGCTCGGCTATGGAATCATGTTAAGCTAACTCAAGATAACATGCTCCCCCCCTCCAGAGCAGTCTTCTTGGCCAACTGTTTGGAAGGCTTCCACAGGCAGCAGAGGCCAGCGAGAACCTCCCCAGGATCCCTCGACAAGTTCAGGGATCCGAATAGCTGGCTGATAGACTTGCTCAAAAATGGGTGTTAACTCCCTTTTGTTGTTTTTAGGATTGAGATAGTCAAGCAGTATTAAGCTCACCCCCAAGAGGGGATAACCATTCGATCGATTGTAAAGAGGTCCTGCAAAACACAGGAGCCCAATTGACCTCCTGTTTCGACTACACCGGTCTGAAGGTATTGGCTTGCCTCAGGACTGGCTTTGGGATCAGCGCTCCTAGATCCCCACCTCACCAGGCTAAAAAGCCGCTGCGAGCCTTACCTGGCAGGAGTTGAGAAGCGGACGTTATCCCTGGGCCTCCGAAAGCGTACTGTAATCTTGAGCGGGCTGCCTAAATTCAAGGCTGTGCCAATGCAGCGGGCCAAGATTTGAATGTTTTGCCTTTGTTCCAGCGATTCTAAGATCCCGGCGATGGACGAGTACCGCACATTCATCTTAAGCCAGATCCCAGTTCGAACGAGCTAGTATCTTACACACAACCTAAAAAGCAATCGAAGAACAGCAAAAGAAACACTGCATCGTCCTTTGCATAGAAGCTAGGATGACCTACCCCTCTCCCGCATCGGTAACCCTACGGATTTTGTTTCAGGAATAGTCAGCAACTTGCGGCAAGAGAAAGACTCAAGGCAATCCCGTAGCCTGGTTCCTTCCTGCGGCTATGCTGTCTGAAACAGCCCCTGGCCCTAGTAGGTGTTGCTGTTCCACCTTAGAATCTTAAGTAGAGTTGAGTGCCCCTACTGCCGCCTGGCCGGGTGCCTTTCCTTCACACTCTGGAAAGGGGTGGCCCAGCCGCAGAGGCGGGGGCGACGGCCATTGCGTTTTGAGAGGAATCCATGTTGTTCATTTTTAACCTAGCGAAGCGTCTGCAGACCATTCTCCTTGCTCTTGCGGTTGGGGTGGCTGCGGTGGCTTTCCTGTCCAACCCTGCTGCTGCTGAAACCTACACGGTTAAGATGGGCTCGGATAAGGCCCAACTCGTTTACGATCCCCCCACGCTGACTATCAAGCAAGGGGATACAGTTCGGTGGGTTAACAACAAGGCCTATCCCCACAACGTCGTTTTTGACAAAGTACCGGGTGGTGATGCAGCCCTGGCAGCTAAGCTCTCCCACAAGGCCCTGCTCACCGCTCCCAACCAAGTGGTGGAGACGGCCTTTGTCGATGTCCCGCCGGGTGAGTACACCTACTACTGCACGCCCCACCGGGGAGCCGGCATGGTTGGCAAGATTATTGTCAAGGGGTGAGTCAGACCCTAAGCAAGGGATCCCACCTTCTGCTTGCTGGGGGGGATCCCTGGCCATAGTATAGAAAAAGCTAGCTCTCCCAAAAGTGAGAGGGCTTTTTTGCAAAGAGATGCCTAGCTAGCCTGGGCTTAGGCTAGACAGGCGCTAGCCCATACCGGTAGTCCCCCAACGAGTTTCCCATGACCACCCCTGTTAAAGGCTACCTGCTCCTGGCAGTTTCTTGCGTCAGCGCCATTGCCGCTGTGGGCTCAATCTTCGAGTTGGCGTCTGGTGAGCCAGACTTTGGTGTCGGCCCCACCAGTATCATCTTGATCGTTGCCGCTCCCTTGGCCGTTTGGCTGTTCCAGGCTGCAGTTGAGGCGGCACGAGCTGCTAACGCCGCCGGCAAGGGGGGCAAGAAGAGAAAATGAGCAGGTAGAGGGGGAAACCTTGGCCAAGGGGAGGAAATTAGCAGGTTTGCTGTAGCGAAACCTGGGATTCCTCGGCTGCTTCTGCTGCCGGGTGGAACTCCGGCAAGAGTTCCCGTTTTTGCACTGTTCCAAGAGCTGCTTCCAGCTCTGCAGTCGCTAGGGTACAACTCGAGCCGCTGCCGTTTAGCACGGTCTCCGTTACCTGTCCGCTTTTTTCGATCCGATACTCAATCTTGAGGTACTCGGGCATCTGGCTGCTCAACAACTCCTTTTCTCCTCCCTATTGTATTCCTGCTTTTTCCTCGGCTAGAGGGGCTGGGCTCTATGGCTTCGGCGCGTTCCCCCTTGCAAGCTGAAAGAAGGGATCCCGGCATCCGCCGCGATCTGCAATTGGGAGTGGGGGCACTGCTAGGCGTTGTCTTGATCGGTACCCTCTGGTACCACGGGGTGGAGCAGTGGCCTTGGGTGGAAGCCTTTTACATGAGCGTCATCGTCATCACTCTAACCACGGTCGGCTTCATGGAGGTGAGGCCGCTGGGGGATCGGGGGCGTTTGTTTACAGTGGCCTTGATCCTGATGGGGGTTCTGAGCATCGGGTTCATGGTCAATCGCTTCACCGATGCCCTGATCGAGGGACATTTCGAGGAAGGGATCCGGCAGCGAAAGTGGAAGAAACAGATGGAAGCGCTGAACAACCACTACATCGTCTGCGGTTTTGGGCGGATTGGGCGGCAGGTGGCCCAAGAGTTTCAGGCAGAGGGGGTGCCGTTCTTAGTGATCGATCAATCCGCCGAGGCGATTCAGGTGGCACGAGAGTTGGGATATGTGGCTCTCCAGGGGGATAGCACCCTGGACGCCACCTTGCTGGCGGCGCGGGTACAGCAGGCTGAGGGGTTGATTGCCGCCCTCTCCACCGATGCCGAAAACCTCTATGTAGTGCTGTCGGCCCGCACCCTGAACCCCCGCATCCGCACCATTGCCCGCGCCAACACGGAAGAGGCTTTGCAAAAGCTGCAGCGGGCAGGTGTCACCCACGCCATTTCCCCCTACATTACGGGTGGGAAACGGATGGCAGCGGCTGCCTTGCGTCCCCGTGTGGTGGACTTTGTGGATGGGATCCTCTCCGGTCGAGATCGCACCTTTTATCTAGAGGAGTACGAGCTGGCGGCTGAAGAATGCCCCTACGTCGGCCAGACCTTGGGGAAGGCCAATCTGCGGGCCCGATCTGGCGCTTTGGTGGTGGCGATTCGGCGGGCAGATGGCCAGTTAATTGGCGGCCCCAGCGGGGACACCTTGTTGCTACCGGGGGATCTGCTGCTGTGTATGGGCACGGCTGAGCAGTTGCGCCGCCTGGGTCAGTTGCTCTATCCTCGCCCCTAGCTGAGCTGGACAGGCTGGCTAAATGCGCCTGAGGATGCTGGGACCGTGGGAATCGGTGCCACAGGTTTTTAAGAGTCCGTAGGTCTCAGCCAACTTTTCCCCCATCGCCGTCTCTTCTGGGCTGGGAGTCCAAGGTTCCGGATTTTTGTAGGCGTAGTAGACCTCAAGGCCGTCGATTCCTAGAGCCGCTGCGGCGGGGACAATGACTTCCGCAGGTAGCCAATAGCGGAAGGGATGGGCCAACACTGCCAACCCCCCTGCCGCTTGAATGGCCCCAATGGCCTCAGCGGCAGCCAGGCCGGGAACTGGCTTGCCTTGGAGGTAGGGAGCCAAAACGGCAGCAGCAGGGTCAAACCCGTAGCCAAGAATGTGCACCTCGCAGCCCAGGAGGTTGGCTGTAATCTCGATCCCCGGCCACAGAATGGGATCCTCGGGGCGATCCAGGTGGGCGCGGGCCTGTTCGTAGCCCTTCAGGGTGTGGTGATCGGTGATGGCTAGGCCGCTGAGGCCATGTCGGCGCGCCTGCTCCGCCAGTTCCACGGGATCCATTTGCCCATCCGAACAGCGGGTGTGCAGGTGAAAGTTGTACTGCAAGGGACAAGAAAGGGGACCGATCCCTTGCAGCACCCGCCGCAGCTCCCCTAAAGAAGCCACCCTCCAGGGACTCCCTTGCAAACCAACCGGCATGGCTACCCTTGCCTCTCGAATAGGCCCCGCTCCAGAGCAGCTAAGCTCCGAAGCTTTATGTTTTGTTAAGCATGTCCACCTATTCTAGCCGGGCTTTAGCTAGGGTGGCAGCTACCGCTGCCTAGGGGTTGGCCAAGATCTCTTCGGCGGCCTTGAGGGCTGCTCCAGGAGAGAAGTCACTGTAGCCCAGGGTGTGCAGGGTGGACTCCAGAGCAGCCAGCGTGGTGAGAATGTCGCGGTCGCTTACAAAGCCTAGGTGGCCGATGCGGAAGATCTTGCCCTTGAGGTGGTCTTGGCCGGCAGCGAGGGCAATGTCGAAGTGCTTCTTGAGGGTACTGCGGAGGGTGTCGGCGTTGATCCCTTCGGGAGCCAGCACGGCTGTTACCGAAGGACTGGCCGCCGACTCTGGGTTGACCAAAAGCTTTAGCCCCAGCGCCTTGACACCGGCGCGGGTGGCCTGGGCCAAGCGGGCGTGGCGGCGGTAGATGGCTTCCAACCCTTCGGCCCGCATCAGGCGCAGGGTAACTTGCAAGGCGTAAAACAAGTTCACTGCCGGGGTAAAGGGAGTGGTGCCCTGGCGCAGGGCTTTTTGGGCCAGCTTAAAGCTCCAGTAGTACTTAGGAAAGCGAGAGCGCTCAGCAGCAGCCATGGCCCGCGGGCTGACGGCCACAAACCCCAGCCCCGGCGGGATCATGTAGCCCTTCTGGGATCCAGAGGCCACCACATCCAAGCCCCACTCGTCCATAGGCACTGGCATCGCCCCCAAACTGGTGACCGCATCCACAATCACCAGCGCTTCCCCATGCTCGCGGGCGGCAGCTGCAATAGCCTGCACATCGTTGGCCACGCCGCTAGAGGTTTCGGAATGGGTAAGGATGACCGCCTTGATGGTCTTTTCGCGGTCAGCAGCCAGCTTTTCTTGGAAGACTTCGACGGGATAGGGCACCCCCCAGGGGGTTTCTATCCGCTCGCACTGCAGGCCAAACTGCTCCGACATCTCGGCCCAGCGCTCGCCAAACTTGCCGTTGACCCCCACTAAAACCCGTTCCCCTGGGCTAAGGGTGTTGAGGATCCCGGCTTCCATGGCCCCGGTGCCGCTGGAGGCAAAGACAAACACATCGGAGGTGGTCTGGTGCAGCCAGCGCAGCCCCTCCGTCACCTCTTCCAAAATGGCGGTGAACTCTTTGCTGCGGTGCTCGATAGGCCCCCGCGCCATGGCCAGCAGCGCACTCTCGGGAACCGGAGTGGGGCCAGGGATCATCAACATCAACTTGTCTTTCATGCGTGTCCCGCCAGGGAGGTCAGGTTTGAGAGGTGGCGGCCAGATTCGAACTGGCGCATAGAGGTTTTGCAGACCTCTGCCTTACCACTTGGCTACGCCACCCTATCCCTCAATCAGGCTATGTATTCTACCCGAAAATGGGATCCTGCTGCCAGTTGCTGGGGGCGTGGTAGGGCTTGGGTCGGCTTTTCCCCCGCAGGTCGTCTTTGCCGCGGGGGCTGAGGGTGGCTGCGCAGACCCCCAGCCTAGTCAGTTACAAGCAGTAGCCGCGGGGGGTGATCAGCCACCTGCTGTAGCGGAAGGTCTGGGAGTTGCCAATGAGCACTAGGGTAAACATGTCCACCTGCTCAGGATCCAACTCCCCTAGCGTGGTGAGGTGGAGGACCTCGCCGGGACGGTAGAGGTTGCGGGCCACCGCCACCGGGGTGTGGGTGGGACGGGCTGCCAAAAAGATCTGCAGGGCTTTGAGGAAGGGATCCAGCCGCTGCCGCGAGCGGGGATTGTAGAGAGCCACTACAAAGTCAGCGGCCGCCGCCGCCTGCAACCGCTTCTCGATGGCCGGCCAGGGGGTAAGGCGATCGGAGAGGGAAATGGCGCAAAAATCCTGCATCAGGGGCGCCCCCAGGCGGGCGGCGGCAGCCTGAAGGGCGGAGATCCCTGGCAGCACCTCCAGAGAGGGGCAGCTCCCATCCCAGCCGCTGCGGGCCAAGTACTCCAGCACCAGCCCGGCCATGCCGTAGATCCCGGCATCTCCCGAAGAGATTACCGCCACCTGCAGCCCCTGCTGGGCCAGGGCAATGGCCCGCTGCGCCCGCTGCACCTCCTGGGTGAGGGGGAAAGCCTCCCGAATTTGGCCGGGGTGCAGGAGGGGTGCCACCAAGTCCAGATAGAGCTGGTAGCCAATCACCACGTCGGCTTGGGCCAGAGCCAGGCGGGCAGCCAAGGTCAATTGAGCGGGATCCCCAGGGCCGGTGCCAATCAGCCACAGGTGCCCGGCGCGAGGGGAATACTCCTGAGCAGCGCGGGCAATGGCCAGGGTACACGCTCCCTCAGTCTCTGAGGCAAAGACCTGCTTGGGGCAGAGGAGGGTGGCCCCCTCCTGGGCTAGCTTGTCCTCCCCCGACCAGCGCTGGGCAGCCAAAAGAGCAGCCGCCTCTGCCACCGAAGGGGTGCCCACCGCCTGCCGCACCGCCTCCGAAGGGTGGGGAATTGGGATGCCGGCCAGGGCTTCGGCAGAGAAGAACTGGATAGGCCAGCCGTAGGCCTGGGCTAGCTCCAAGAGTCCCACTTCCTCCCGTTTCAGCTCCAGCGTGGCCAAGCCGGCAATGGCTTCGAAAGCTAGCCCCTGAGCCTGCAGCAGGCGGCGCAGGGATCTCTCCAGCCAGGCGCGACTGGTGCCCCGCTCGCAGCCCACCCCTACCCACAGCACCCGCGGGTGCCAGTGGACGGTGGGGATGGGGGGGCAGGGTGTTGTATACTCGCCAATCCGGACCTGGGCCACCGCCTGCTCAGGAGGGGTGGTGAAAAGGGGGTGATCTGGGGGCCAGGCCTGGCGCCAAAGCTGTGTGCCACAGGTTTGCTCAACGGCCACCGGCTCTCCCCGCGACAGAGCGGCTGCCACTCCGTTCCAATCGCCGGTGCCCCGCTGCCAACCGTAGGGATCCCCCAGCCCATCCAAAGGCGGGATCCCCAGTCCTTCTGAGGCAGAGGTGAGGATGGGCTCGGCCCCCAAAGCAGCCGCCACTTGCCGCGCCAGCGCCTCAGCTCCCCCCACGTGCCCGCCACAGAGGCTGAGGGCCCAGCGGCCCGCCTCATCCACCACCACCACCGCTGGATCCCGGTATTTGTCTTGCAAGAGGGGGGCAATGAGCCGCACCACCGACCCAACTGGCAGGACAAAGATACAGGCCTGCACCTGCGGCCAGTTCTGGGCCACTGCTGCCGCCAGGGAGCCCAGTTCCCCATAGTCTTGCCAGGGCGGAGGCAGAGGCTGTCCCTGAGGGTTGGCTTTGCTCCAACACACCCACTCCCCCGGCAGCAGCGAGAGCAAAACCTGGGCCAACTGGCGACCGCGGGGGGTGGGAGCAAACAGGGCAAACTTCATCAGCTGGGAGGGTGAGGGTCCTATACTGGACTATAGAACCACCCACAGACAGTGCCGATGTTGGGCCCTCTTGGACTGCTCTTGCCCCTAATTCCTCTAGAAGCTTTGCTTTCGACCAAGGGGCTAATGTTTTTGCTGCTATCGGCCTATGGCGGGGCCATGTGGACGTTTTTGAGCGGCGCGCCGCGGGTTTACACCATTATCGTGCCCGATCTAGAGCAAGCAAGGGGGTTTTACGAAAAGGTGTTGAAGCTGCCGGAGGCAGAGCTGCCGCTACAGTACTACTACGGCTACGAGCAGAGCGTCGTCAGCTCTAGCCTGGGCTCCATCTATTTCCCGGGAGATATTGGCCTTAGCTCTCGCCCTGAGGCCAAGGGCCAACCTGCCTCGAAAACCCTCGATACCGCCGGTCTCTGGTACCAGCTTTCCGACAGCGTGCAGCTGCACGTGATCCCTGGCTCTACCGAGCCCTACCCGGCCTCCGTCCCCTACGGCAGTCCCTCCAGGATCCCCTCTGTACCTACCTACGGAGCGGCAACAGCAGTAGGCCGCAGCAGCGGCGTGCGCTATCGCCACACCAGCTACGAGCGGGAGGCCCTGAAGGCCCTCCTGCGGCGGATTAACAAACAAGGGATCCGCAACAGCGTCCGCTCCGAGAAACCCCTCGTCTTCTGGGTGCGGGATCCGCAAGGCCAAATTATTGAATTTGCCGAGCTGAAGAGTTGAGGCAATTCCGCCAACCTGCAAAGCAGCAACAGTCGAGGAAACACGAATGAAAGCAACACAACGGCTACTGCTCCTGGGCTTGGCTTTGCTCTGTCTGTGGGCGTGGGGTGAGCTGCCAGCCATGGCTCTGTCGCGGGCCAAGGACAATCCGGCAGTTACCGTGCAGTCCCCAGCCAAGGAGTTCATCACCACTGAGTCCGGGCTGCAGTACTACGACATTGTGGAAGGCACAGGCCCTTCCCCGCAGCCAGGGCAGAAGGTGGTGGTGAACTACGTGGGCAGACTTCAAGACGGTACGGTCTTCGACAGCTCCTACAAGCGCAACCAACCTTTCACCTTTACCTATGGGGTAGGGCAGGTCATCCGCGGCTGGGAAGAAGGGCTAGCCACGATGCGAGTGGGGGGTAAGCGGTACTTGCGTATCCCGCCGGAGTTGGCCTACGGCAGCCGCGGTGCTGGTGGCGTGATCCCTCCCAATGCCACCTTGGACTTTGAGGTGGAGCTCCTAGCCATCCAATAGACTCGGGACCCAAGCTAGGCTGGGTAGCCCCATCAGGGGGCGTGGGGTAAGATGGCAGGGCCCTGTGGGAACTCTGCTACAAACTTGTCTCCGTCTGTGCGGCCCAATTTTCCCCCCGAAGCTCCTAGTGCAGAAAAAGCCCGTCTGCGCCAGCACTTCCGCCAACTGCGGCAGGGGCTAGATCGCTCCCTGATCAACCAGAAGATAGTGGCTCATCTGGCCTCTCACCCCCAGCTTTTGGCGGCCAAAACCATCTTGGCCTACGTGGCCTTCGGCTCTGAGGTGGACTTGGGATCCCTATTTGCTGCGCTGCCAGAGAAACGCTGGGGGATCCCTCGCTGCCTGCCCCAGCGGCAGTTGCGGTGGCATCGCTACCACCCGGCCGAGCTCGTTCCCAATCGCTGGGGGTTGCTGGAGCCCTCTCCCGAGAGCGAAGTTATTGACCCTAGCGAGGCGGATTTGATCCTCGTGCCTGCCCTAGCCTGCGATCGCTGGGGCGGGCGCCTGGGCTACGGCGCCGGCTATTACGACCGCTTTTTGGCCTCCTTGCCAGATCCCAGCCTGCCCAAGTGGGGCATTGTCCCGCAGGCCTGTCTGCTGGAGCAGCCCCTCCCCCAGGATCCTTGGGATCAGCGCCTGGACGGGATCCAGACCGAGGAGGGGTTTTACCCGGCAAGGAATCCCCTAGACTAAGGGGGTAGGCCTAGGCCTTGGAGGAAAAGGAATGAGTCTGACCCAAAGGTTTTCTTCCCTTGCTTGGAGTCTGGCTTGGGTGGTCCTAGCGCTGCTCCTAGGGGGCTTTGGGATGATCCCGCTGAAACTAAAGGATCTCCACGTCACCCCCTGTCCCGATACCCCTGAGTACACCAACCTGGTCACCAGCAACGGCAACCCCATACCGGCCAGGTGCCTGTTTATTGAAGGCACGGTGGTCAACCGCTCCAAAAATACCGTGCTGAATGCAGATGTCTTTGGTCGCCTTTACGATGCCAACGGCAACGAGGTTTTGCCGGAGCGCACCCGCCTGGGGGCAATTGAAGAGGTTCCTCCTGGCGAAAGCCCCTTCTCCATTCGTATCTCGGTGCCCGTGACCAGCGCCCTACCCTTAACCCTGGAGCAATTCAAGGCCAGCGGCTTCAGCGGCACCGTGCGCCGTTAAAGCTGGCGGGTGAAGTCTACCTGGGCCGGGCGCCCGGGCAAATGGAGCTGGGTAGCCACCGGCGGGGTTTGGGCAATGAGGCGGCCGCGGCGGAAAACGTACAGACAGGGTGGCTTGAGGCGAAGGGCCTCCACCACATCGGCAGCTTGCAGCACCACCAAATCGGCGTAGCAGCCGGGCTTGAGCCCATAGCCCTCCAGGCCCAGCAGGCGGGCGCCGTTTTCTGTGACCGCCAAGAAGCACTGGCGCATCTGCTCATAGCCCGTCATTTGGGCAGCGTGGACTGCCATGTGGGCCACCTCCAGCATGTTGCCGCTGCCTAGGGGGTACCAGGGATCCATCACGCAGTCCTGGCCAAAAGCTACTGTCAGCCCGGCGGCCATCAGCTCCGGCACCCGCGTCAGCCCCCGCCGCTTGGGGTAGGTGTCGTGGCGGCCCTGCAGCACCAGGTTTACCAGCGGGTTGGCGATCACCCCCAGCTCTGCCTCGGCCATCAGGGGGATGAGTTTGCTCACGTAGGCGTTGTCCATGGAGTGCATTGAGGTGAGGTGGGAGGCGGCCACCCGCCCCTGCAAGCCCAGCCGCTGCGTTTCGTAGGCCAAGGTCTCCACGTGGCGCGAAAGTGGGTCGTCCGTCTCGTCGCAGTGCAGATCCACCCGCAGCCCCCGCGCCGCCGCAATCTCGCACAGGGCCCGCACCGAAGCTGCTCCTTCCGCCATCGTCCGCTCAAAGTGGGGGATCCCACCCACCACCTCCACCCCCAAGTCCAGGGCCTTCTCCAAGAGCTGCACCGCTCCCGGCGAGCGGTAGTAGCCATCTTGGGGAAAGGCCACCAGTTGCAAATCCAGGTAGGGAGCAACCTTTTGCTTGACTTCCAGCAAGGCCCGCACCGCCAACAGGTTGGGATCGCACACATCCACATGGGCGCGGATGGCCAGGATCCCGCGCGCCACCGCCCAGTCGCAGTAGGTCAAGGCCCGCTCCATCACTGCCTCTGGCGTCAGCAGCGGCTTCAACTCCCCCCAAAGGGCGATCCCTTCCAGCAAGGTGCCCGATTGGTTGACGCGCGGGATCCCGTAGGTAAGGGTGGCATCCAGGTGAAAGTGGGCATCCACAAAGGGGGGTGACACCAAGCGGCCACTCACATCGATTTCCTGGGGAGCGGTGGCCTGCAGATTCACCTCCAGGGCAACGATGCGGTCTCCCTCAATGCCGATATCCACTCCCTTACGGCCATCCGGCAAGTTGGCCCGACGCAAGATTACATCCATCCCCCTCTTCCCAACCCGGCTTGACCATTTTCTTGCTCAAAAGCAAGTTTGCTCCAGGGATCCCTTGTCTAGGGTTTGCTGCCGCTGCTTTCCTCAAGTTCCTGCTGGCTACTAGCGTATATGGTAGAGGAAAGCCTCTTTTCGGGTCTTTCCCTCTTCCTATGCCCAGGGTTGGCACCTCTCGCCAGCAGAATGACCTCGGTTTTCGCTTTGCCCAGGCCAAGGGGCTAAAGCCCTACCAGCGCAAGCAACTGCAACGGCTCTACCAACTGCGCCTGCCCCCCAACTGTCTGGTGACGGTGGAGTTTGCCCAACGGCTGGGAGCCCTCACCCAAGATCTGGAAGGCCAGCCCATTAGTGTTTACCTCAACCGGCGCGGCCAAGTAATTCGCGTGGGGCTGGGATCCCCTTTTGAAACCCAGATCCCGGCTTGGGAGCTGCCGCGCCAGGGGGCGGAGCGCCTGTCTGGGATCCGCTGCATCACCACCCAGGTGGGGGCGGGGGGGCCTAGCCAAAAAGCCCTGACAGCCATGGCCCTACAGCGGCTGGACGCTCTCATTACCCTGTCGGTATCCCCTTTAGAGGGACGGCTGCGCCGCGGAGGAGGGGCCACAGGCTTTATCAAGTGCGCCTACCTAGCCCATCTGGTGCCGGAGGAAGAGCGCCGTTGGCAGGTTTCTGAGCCTTTGCCCTTAGGGATCCTGGCAGAGCAGGATCTGCAGGAGCTGGTGGCGGAGCTAGAAGATGGCTTCCGCCGCCAAGCAAGCGCTCACCAGGTGGATCCCCAGCAGGAGCGGGCCATCCTGGTGGGGCTGCAGAAGCCGGGACAGAGCTACGAGGATCTCATGGACGCCTTGGCGGAACTGGGCCGCCTGGTGGAAAGCGCCGGCGGCCAGGTGCTCCACACCCTTTGGCAGCGGCGGGAGGGCCCAGATTCCGCCACCGTTATCGGCTCGGGTAAGGTCCAGGAGTTGGCCTTGCTGGTGCAGGATTTGGGGGCCAACCTGGTGGTGTTCGACCGCGAGCTCACCCCCAGCCAGGTGCGCAACCTAGAAGAGGCCCTGGGGGTGCGGGTGGTGGATCGCAGCGAGGTGATCCTAGACATCTTTGCCCAGCGGGCCAGAAGCCGGGCAGGGAAGTTGCAGGTGGAACTGGCGCAACTGCAGTATCTCCTGCCGCGCCTGGCTGGTCGCGGTCGCACCATGTCGCGGCTGGGGGGTGGGATCGGCACCCGGGGGCCGGGGGAAACCCAATTGGAAATGGAGCGGCGGGCCATCCAGCGGCGCATTAGCAAGCTGCAGCAAGAAGTGGAAGAGCTGCGCCGCCACCGCCAGCGGCTGCGCCAGCGACGGGAGGGATCCCAGATCCCCATGGTGGCCCTGGTGGGCTACACCAACGCCGGCAAATCCACCCTTCTCAACGCCCTCACCCACGCCCAGGTCTACGTGGCTGACCAACTCTTTGCCACCCTGGATCCCACCACGCGGCGGCTGGATTTGCCCGGCCAGCAGGCGGTGCTGTTGACCGACACGGTGGGCTTTTTAACCGAGCTGCCTGAGCAACTGGTGGAGGCCTTCCGAGCCACCCTGGAGGAGGTAACGGAGGCGGATGCCCTGCTGCACGTGGTGGATCTCTCCCACCCCAACTGGGAAGGGCAAATCGAGGCGGTGGAAAAATTACTGGACGAGATGCCCCTGGCCACTGGCCCGCGACAACTGGTGTTTAACAAAATTGACCGCCTCGATCCCGAATGGGTAGAGGATGTGCGCCTGCTTTATCCTAAGGCTCTCTTTGTCTCCGCTGCCACCGGCCAAAACTTGGATCAACTGCGCTACACCCTGGCCCAATTTGCCGCAGCCTTTGCTTCCACTTCCTTTGGGGGTCGGGAGTTTGGGGATCCCTGAAGCATTTCATTAGAAAATCAAAACTTGGCCGCTGTCCTCCTGCACCTAGCTGCCTCAACATCCAGTTACATCAGGGTTACGATGAGTGTTAAGTGTGTTAAGTAAAGTTGCCATTTGGCAGAGGGGGAAACATGGCCACTACGGCAGTTGCACCGCGTTCAGCTCATCTTACGCTGCAAACTCTGCCCATTGGGGCCGACACCCTGGCCATCCGCTCCCAGGACTGGGATCGGGATCGGTTTGACATTGAATTTGCCCTGGAAAATGGCACGACCTACAACTCCTTTTTGATCCGCGGGGAGAAGGTGGCCCTGATTGACACCTCCCACGAAAAGTTTCGCCAGCTGTACTTGGATCTGCTGCAAGGCATCCTGGATCCGGCCACCATCGACTACTTGGTGGTTAGCCACACTGAGCCAGATCACAGCGGCCTAGTCGGGGATCTGCTGGAGCTAGCCCCCCAAATGACAGTGGTAGCCTCCAAAGTGGCCGTGCAATTTCTGGAAAACCTCGTGCATCGGCCCTTCCGGCACCTGGTGGTAAAGCAGGGGGATCGCCTGGATCTGGGCAAGGGGCATGTCCTGGAGTTTATCTCTGCCCCCAACCTGCACTGGCCCGACACCATCCTCACCTACGACCACGGCACCCAGATCCTCTACACCTGCGATGTGTTTGGGATGCACTACTGCGACGACTTGGCCTGGGACGAGCATCCCCACCTGCTACAGGCAGACTTTAAGCTCTACTACGACTGCCTCATGGGGCCCAATGCCCGCTCGGTGTTGTCTGCCCTCAAGCGCATGGAGGCCCTGCCTCCCATCGCTGCCATTGCCACTGGCCACGGCCCTCTGCTGCGCCATCACTTGTCCGACTGGGTGGAGCACTACCGCACCTGGAGCCTAGAGCAGGCCAAAGCCGAGCGCCTAGCGGCCGTGTTCTACCTGTCGGGCTACGGCCAGGCGGAAACGCTGGCCCAAGCCCTTGCCCGCGGGATTCAAAAAACCGGGGTTGCCGTCGAGCTGCTGGATCTGCGGCTGCTGGATGCCCACGAGGTGCGGGAGCTGATGAGCCTAGCCGCAGGTGTGGTGATAGGCATGCCGCCCCAATCAGGGCCAGACGCGGCCACCACCCAGGTGCTGCTGAAAACCCTCTTGGCCTCTGCCCACAGCAAACAAGGCTTTGGCCTCTTCGAGTCGGGCGGTGAAGATGATGAGTCGGTCTACCTCTGCCGCAACACGCTGCAGGAGCTGGGCGCCAAAGAGGTGTTCCCTCCCATTCTCCTTAAGCAACCTGTCAACGAAACTCTGCTGCAACTGGCCGAAGAAGCTGGCACCGACCTGGGGCAGTGGCTGACCCGGGATCGCAACATTCAGCAGATGAAAGCCCTGGATGCCGACCTGGATCGCGCCCTGGGCCGCATCAGCAATGGCCTCTACATCCTCACCGCCCGCAAAGGGCAGGCCACCAGCGCCATGCTCGCCTCCTGGGTGGCCCAGGCCAGCAGCGATCCCCCAGGGATCAGCGTTGCCGTGGCTAAGGATCGGGCAATTGAGTCCTTCCTGCAGGTAGGGGACACCTTTGTTCTCAATGTGCTGCAGGAGGGCCATCACCAGTCCCTGATGCGCCACTTCCTAAAGCGCTTCCCGCCAGGAGCTGACCGCTTTGCTGGCATCAAGACCTACCCCGCTGCCAACGGATCCCCTATCCTTGCCGAGGCCTTGGCCTACTTGGAGTGCCGCGTGGCCAGCCGCCTAGAAACCAGCGACCACTGGGTGGTGTACAGCACCGTGGAAGCCGGGCGGGTCTCCAATCTGGAGGGCCTCACCGCTGTCCACCATCGCAAGGTGGGAAATCATTACTGAACCCCTGATCCCCCTCCCTGGGGAAGAGGAGAAATACGCAAGCACTTCCCCTCTTTCAATAGGACACTCGGTAGACCAGCCCGTTGGCACGTAGGAAAAAAGGGCTACCTTCTCCTAAAGGGATCCCAGCTGGCTGCAGGGGAAAAGGCAGTCCTTCTGGTCTTTGTTCCGCCTCCTGCAAGAGGTGGTAGAAGATCCCCTCGAACCTACAAAAGGGAATCTCCGCAGCAGCATGCTGCTGTTGCCAGCGCTGGTAGGGGCTGAGCTGAGCTTCCCTCTGGTCGAGGTCTGGCGGCGCCGGGAGAGCCGGCTGGTCAGCGGGCAAAAGAGCCGCCACCCGATTGGGATCCATTTGGGCCCACCCTCCCCCGGCCAAGGTCAACGCCAAAAGCCAGCCGCTTCCCCAAACTCGGATAAACTGACGCATAACCGGATCCCCCTTCGACTAGCCGCTTCCCAGGCCACTTCTTCGCTCTGGCACTGAGAAGATGGCTCTTATCTTGCCAGGGCTGGAGGGAAGAAGGAGTGACCGGGATCCCGCCGAAACTGTGATTCAGATCGGACTTGATTTGCCCGGAGGGTCTGGGCTGCTGGCTCGCACATAGGCTTGCCAAGCCAAGTCCAAAAGTCCATCCAAGACCGCCGCCGCCACGGCGGGGCCGCCCTTACGTCCCTCGGTGCGGATGTGGGGCACCATGGAATCGGCCAGCTCCCGCTTGGCTTTCACCACATCCACAAACCCAGCCGGCGTGGCAATTACCAAAGCAGGGGCCACCTCTTTCTCGGCGATTAACTGCACCAACGTGGAAAGAGCCGTCTGGGATTGGCCAACGATAAAGATGGCCTCAGGATAGCGTTGGGCCAGCGTTTCCAATCCCCAAGCAGAGCGGGTCTTATCTTTTTGGGGACGGGTGACAGCTTCGCTGCCGCAGTAGATGGGATTGGAAAAGGTGTTCTGCACCGCTCGTGCAATGCCCACCTGCACCATTGGCTCGTCCACCACAATGGTGGTGCGCGCCGCCAAAGCCGCCGCCCCCGCCTGCAGCGCCTCGTTAGCAAAACGGAGGAGGTGGAGATACTCGAAGTCTGCCGTAGCGTAAATCACCCGACGCACCACCTCATATTCGGCGGGGGAAAGCTCGTGCTTACCCACCTCCTGGTCAATGATCATCAGGCTTTCCGCATCGGTGACATGCCACTCCATTGCCCCTAGACCTCGTGCGCCAGCCACCCTCCCAGCATTCTAGCTGGGGGAAACCCAGAGCTAGCCTGGCGGCCAGCCCATTGCCCGACCGCCCAGGACGTGGATGTGCAGGTGAAAGACGGTTTGACCGCCGTCTTCTCCTTGGTTGATGACCAAGCGATAACCTTTGCTTAGGCCAGCTTCGGCAGCCACCCGCTGAGCCGTCAGCAGCAGGTGCCCCAGCAATGCTTCGTGTTCGGGCTTGGCCTGGGCAATGCCGGGGATAGGCTCCTTGGGCACTACCAAGATGTGGACAGGGGCTTGAGGGGCAATGTCTTTGAAGGCGATGGCCCGCTCATCTTCGTAGACAATCTGGGCCGGGATCTCCCTGCGAATGATCTTGCTGAAGACGGTGTCGCTCATAGGTAGTCACCAACCAATCCTGCCCTTAGCCTACCCGCTTTATGATTGGTTGAGCAGCCACTCAAACTCCCGCTGTAGGGATTGGATGTGCCCTACCCGTGAGACCAACAGGGCATCTTCCCCGGCGTCCCGCAAGCGAGACCGCCACAAACTCACCAAATCGGGGTTGCTGCACCAAAAGCGGATCACGGCTTCGACCAATTGATCCCAGTCCCAGCCCCGCCGCGCCGGCAGCTCTTCCAAAGACTGCAACAGCGCATCTAGGGTGCAAGGGCGGGTGCCTAAGTACTCTACCCCACAAGGCCGCTTTGCCAGCTCCTGCTGCTGATAGAAGAACTCAAGGGCAGGCGCAACGCCGATGATCTCAAAGGTATAAACCATTGGATCCAGCTCTACGGACGCGAAAATGCAAAAAGAGGCCGACCAAGCTCTTGACCGATTCACGCTGGGATCCCTTCCCAACCCTCATCGGCCTGAACCTGAAGGTTAATAGATGGTAGGCACTGATTATACTCAACTTGGGCCAATTGCCAAGGCTAAAAGCAGGCGGGCAGAACTCTTTTTCCGCCAGCCACTCCCTGGGGATGGGATGCTTCGGCACCCAAGCGGGGAGCCTTGCCTGATGAGCGCTCTGGTGAACAATCCTGCGCAGATAAGGGAGAAAACTGCTAGCAAACCAAAGTAAGGAATGCTAGCACTCGTCGAGATTTTTTGCGAGTTTAACAGTCGGCACCCGCCTCTCCTACAGACATCAGAGAGACAGTGGTTTCAAGAGGGCGAAAGCCTAGAAACAACCGGTGCAATGAAAGTCTCCGGCCTAGGCTGGTATTGCATTTTGGACGCTTGGCGGCGCAGGAGAAGGAGGGGTAGGAAGATGAAACTCAAGGCGCGGCCGGCCTACCCCGTAGGTGAGGGTGTAGCTCCAGCTCAGGCAGCGCAACCACAGCCGGGGGTAGCGGGGCTCCAGCCAGGGCTGTAGGCGCCGCAACAGCTTGGGGAACCAACTTCCCAGGAGGGCCGAGAGGAAGGCCAGGCCAGTGTAGCTGAAGTAGGTGGGCAGCCAGCGGGCAAAGCCTTCTGCCCCCACTGCCTCCCAGATCCACCCTAGCAGCCGTGGGTTCTGCAGAGCGGCTTTGACGGCCATGCGGTTAAAGGCCAGCCAACCGGCTCGGTCTTTGATAAAGTCGTCCACCACCTGCGGCGGCTCGGTGGTGAGGATGCCGAAAAAGCTGTTGAGGATAGCGTTAATGCGCTCGGGCGGCAGCACTTTACCAGTGGGCACCATCATGCCGCAGGAAAACAACCAGGTCACCGCTGAGTTACCTTGGTAGGCGCGAATCTGGGCTAGGTCGGCGGCTTTGAGCAGGTCATGGCGCAAGGCTGTATCCAGCAACTCGCACAGGCGGGGGCAGTTGCGCACCAGGGATCCAAACCCCGTAAAGCTCAGGGGTGATTGCAGGGCTGCCGCATCCCCAATCAAGAGGACACGATCGAAGGGCTCCTTGGGAGCTGGCTGCCGGCCAAAGCGCCCGGGGATATAGCCAAAGGTGGCCTTTTTCCACTGCAGACGCTCCGGGTCACAGCGGCGGTACTCGGGCAGGATGGTAAAAAAGTCTTCGTACAACTCCAAGAGGGATCCCGGGTTTTCTGGGTGTACCTGGTGGTAGTGGAACAGGTAGAAGGTGAGATCCTCCCCTGGCCCAGGGAATAGTTCCCAGATAAGTTGCCGACCGCGGCTGATGTCCCCGTGGCTGGCGAGGATGTCGCCAAATTGGGGATCCCAAACCCCTGGCTCAAACCCCCCTGCAATGGTGGCCCCCACCGTTGGGCAGACGCTGTCAAAGGCGCGGCGGCCGTAGAGCTGCTGGGCAATGGGGGAGGCTGTCCCCATGGCATCCACCAACAGGCGGGCTCCCAGAGAGAACGCTTCTTGAGTGGTTAAGTCCTTAACCACCACCGTGACGCCCTGCTCCTCGATGTAGGCCCGCTGAAACTCGCTGCGCTCATAGATGGCGCCGCCACAGGAGCTTAGGATCTGGCCACAGAGCTGCAGGAGCTTTTCGGCATCGATAGCCAGATTGAGCACCGTCGGCGTGTGCAAGACGGGGGCGCGCACGGGGCTGTTGCCATCAAAAAACTTGCTAAACCCATCGGTGTATTCCCGTAGGATCAGGCTCTCCATCTGCTCAGGGCTGAGGAGGCCAAACTCCACCAGCGTCTGCAGCTCCCGCCGCGAGATGTTCCACTCCCGATTCATGCGGCCAAAGGGGAGCCGTTCCACCAAGGCTACGCGATAGCCCAGGCGGGCCATGGCCGCGCCGTAGATGGCCCCCAGCGCTCCGCCCACGATCACCAAGTCCCACACTTGGGGGGCGGGCTCTGGGGCGGGCCGGCGAAACAGCACCGGCTGCCGCTGAGGATAGGGGGATTGCACTTCTTCCCGCCAGCGCTTCTCCCACCAGTAAACCCGCTGCAGGTCGAACTCGCCGTTGGGAATGCGGCGGAAATACTTCACCGTTTGCGGGTAAAAAGGCTCCAGTTGCTCAAAGATGGATCCCTGGCTGGGATCGACCTCTGGCAACTGCGGGTAGCGGTGGGGAAATTGGCTTTGGATGGCCCTCTCCACTTCCTTTAGCCAGCGATCCTGCCGGGGGAAAGGCCGCTCTGACCACTGAAAGATCTTGAGATAGGTGGTGTTCAGCCCCGACCAGAGGAAAACGGCCAGCTTGGCTCCGGATCCCTCTAGGCGCAGACCGCTGGGGGTAAGCACCTTTTGGCTGCCCGTAGGCAGAGGCAGGTGCTCCTGCAGCCAGCGCAGCACTTGAGCAGTATCTGGGCAAGGGATCTCGCGGTAGTAGAGGGGCTTGAGCACAGCGCCAAGACAGAAAAAGCCAATTTCTACCTATTGTGACACGACGGGATCCCTGAAAGGGCGGTTGTCTCAACCATCCGCCCCCAGAGAGGTCAGTAGCGCTCAGGAAGGGAAAGTGGCAAGTCCCAGTTACAAATGAGCCGCCTGCCGGGAATCCGACTCCAGGGCTTGAAGCTGAGCCTGGCGGGTTTGCCAACGGGATAGCTTGGTGGCCCCGTGCTTTAGTGACGGGCGGAAAAGCCCGTAAGCTCATGCAGCTTGCATAGCTACAGGGCAAAAGCCAGCTTCTTGGAGGCAAACGAGCTGCCCGCTGCCGGTGAAAAAACCGACCGGTGGCCAGCCTCTGCGCGGGTCTTACGCGAGAAAGAGGCGCTTCCAGCCCAACCTGCTGAAGAAAGTAAGCAGAACCTTGGGGCTTTGCCTCAAGGAACGGGGGAGGGAAGGTTTGACAACGCCTTTAGGCGTCGGTTTGTGGACTGCGAGTTGGCGGGAGTGCTAACGCTTGCTTCCTTCGAGCCGAGAAGATTTGGGGATTCCCTCTACGAAGCCGCAAAACATTGCTTCATTTCCTGCAGCACCTGGGCATCCTGGGAGGCAGTTCTAGCGCCTGCTTGAGCAGCCCAGCACTTGAGACTTTCGATCTGGTCGCGGGCAATGGAGGCCAGGGGCACAGTTTCGCGGATGGCCTGCAGGATGTCTTCCTGGGTGAAGTCACGCCGAGCGCCGCTGCCGCTGCCCCCAAAGGCGTTGTACATGGCGTCAACGATGGCCTGCTCGATCTCGGCGCCGCTGAAGTCCTGGGCAGCCGCTGCTAAGGCATCCAGGTCAAACTCCCGCAGCCGGCTGGGGCGCAGCCGCTGCAGGTGTACCCGGAAGATCTCCTTGCGCTCGGCGTAGGTGGGCAGGTTGAGGAAAAAGATCTCGTCAAAGCGGCCCTTGCGCAACAGCTCCGGCGGCAAGAGGGGCACGTTGTTGGCCGTGGCCACGATGAAGACCGGGCTGGTTTTCTCCTGCATCCAGGTAATCAGGCTGCCAAACACCCGGCGGCTGGTGCCCGAATCGCCGTCGGCGCCGCTGGTGATGTTGCCAAAGGCCTTGTCAATTTCGTCAATCCAGAGCACACAGGGGGCCATGGCCTCCGCCAGTTGGATCATCTGGCGCACGCGGCTTTCCGATTCCCCCACAATGCCAGCAAACAGCCGCCCAACATCCAGCCGCAACAGTGGCAGCCGCCACTCATTGGCAATGGTCTTGGCGGAGAGGGATTTGCCGGTGCCCTGGATCCCCACCAGCAGCACCCCCTTGGGGTTGGGCAGGCCGTAGCGCCGCGCCTCTTCGGTAAAGGCTTCCTGGCGCACCCGCACCCAAGCTTTGAGGTTGTCCAGCCCGCCCACGCTTTTTAGGGTCTCGCGGGCGGTGAAAAACTCCAGGATGCCGGTCTGGCGGATGGCCTGCTTTTTCTCCTCCAACACCAGGTCAATATCGGCCTCGTTCACCTCCTGCTTGGCGGCCAAGGCGCGGGCCAAAACGCGGCGGATGCGCTCCCGGCTCAGCCCCTGACAGGCCTTGACCAGTTGCTCACGACCTAGAGGGCTGAGCTTTAGCTTTTCCGGGGCCACGTAGAGCTGGATGAGGCGGTTGATCTCCTCGCTGTTGGGCAGGGGAATGTCGACAACAGTGATCTCCTCGGCTAAGTCGCTGGGCACTTCCAGGGTGTGGCTGAGCAGGATCAGCGTCTTGCGGGTGCGCTTGAGCTCGCGGCTGAGGTTCTTCAGCTCCCGCAGGATGGGGGCGTTTTTGTCACTGCTGGCATTGCGCAGCACAAAGTGCAGATCCCGCAGCACAAACAGGGTGTCTTCCTGGGGGGCCGAGCGCCACACCCGCCCTAGGGCGGCCATGATGGAGCCGCGGTCTTCGCCAGTATCCTGCCAGCCCCGCACCAAATCCCAAAACAGCAGCCGCCGCGGCGGATCGGTTCTCTTGGCTACTTGCACGAGCACGGCGTCCGCCGGCTCCTCTTCGGGGGAAACCAGGTAGATCAGGGGGTAGCGGGCCCGGATCATCAGATCCAGCTCCTGGATCAGCTCCCCTTGCACCTCAGTGGCAATCCCAGTCAAGCCGGGATCCCCACTGCTTTCCCTTTGCCGAGTGAGCTCAGTGAGATCTTTTGCGGCTTCTGCCATCGGGAGTTAGAAGGGTCTTGAGAGGATTCGGGGTCTATACTTCAGGATAGAGCAGGGATCCCTTGCAGCTCCGCCACCATGGCGCGGGCAGTCTGGGTGGGATCCGCCGCTTCCATCAGGGCCCGCACCACAGCTACGCGGCTGGCGCCAGCCTGGCGCACCTCCGGCAGGTTGTGGAGATCGATGCCGCCGATGGCAAACCAGGGCAGATGGGCCTTCTCAGCGGCTAGGCGCACGTACTCCAGACCAGCAGGGGGTTTTTCTGCTTTGGTGGGAGTGGCATAGACAGGGCCGACGCCGATGTAGTCCACGCCGCTACTGAGGGCTTGGGCCAGCTCCTCAGCGTTGGTGGTGGAGAGGCCAATTAGGCGCTGGGATCCCAGCAGCTGCCGGGCTTGGGCAACCGGCAGATCTGTCTGGCCTAGGTGCACGCCGTCCGCCTGGCTGACCAAAGCCAAGTCCACCCGGTCGTTAACAATCATCAACGCCTGATAGCGGTCGCACAGCTGCCGCAGCTGTTTGAGATCCCAGAGCATCTCCCTATCGGGGAGGTTCTTGCGGCGGTACTGTACCAAGGTTACCCCCCCCCGCAGCGCCTTCTCCACCACCTCCAGCCAGTTGGGCACCGGGCTAGTGACTAGGTAGAGGCGAGCTGCCAAAAGCCGCCGGCGCAGGGATCTGCCCAGCAGCTCACTTTCAAGAACGTAGAGGTGGTAGCGCATGTCTTTGGCCAGCTTGGCTAACCCAGGGGCCACCCACTGGTGGGATTCAGCCAGCTTGCCGTATTCTTCCAGCACCCGCAGCGCCTCCTGGACGCGGCTGCAATTGGCCTGCAACAGGTGACTGAGATCCCGCCGCTCCTCTTCCTGGGGATGGGAGATCTGGGTGCCCGGGTCGGCAGAGGTGTCGCGGGCCAACCGCAGCGGGTCGCTGTGCCAACGAGCTAGGGCCTGGCGCATCGCCTTGCATTCGCCAGCCAGCTCGCCGTTTTCTAGGCCAAAGCGAAACCACTCCTCCAGGACCCGCAGCCCTTCGCGAGCACGGTCAAGGTTGGCATCGAGAATCCGGGCAATGGCCTGGGGTTTCATAGGTACATAGGTGGAAGTAAAGGGGATCCCTATCCCCAACTCTGATGGAGGGGTCTCCCTCCTGCCTACCCTAGGGGGCAGACGGAGTCCGTTGCCAGAGGGCGTTGAGGAAAGCCTGCTGCGGCGTGTGGCCCCAGCCAAACTCGCGGGGGCCAGTCCCTTCCGGCAGGTAGGCCCAAGCGTAGCAGCTGCAGGCAGGGAAGTAGCGGATCTCCCACCAGGGCTGACCGGCTGGCACATCCTTTACCGCCCGCCAGAACGGCCCTCGCTGGCGCAAAAGACGTGTTTCGACAAAGTAAGGGCCTTCCAGCTGTAGGGTCTCCACTGCAGCGATCAACTCAGCTCGTTGGCGGTCGTTCCGGAGCATTCCCTAGCTTCCCCCCTTGGGTTGGCTCTATTTTAATTGAGGGGATCTGATCGACGCCATGGGATCCCCTGCCCTGGCGAGGTTTGGAGTTGCCACCAAGCTGTAGGAATGCCCTTGAATCCACCAATGCCGGCGCGGGTGCTGTGCCTAAGCAATGGCCACGGAGAAGACGAGGTGGCTAGCCGCATTGCCTCAGCCCTCACCCAACTGGGGATCTCAGTGCAGGCCCTGCCAATTGTAGGGGAAGGTGTGGCCTATCGACGGCAAGAGATCCCACTGCTGCCCCTAACTCGGGTAATGCCTTCGGGGGGGTTTATCTACCAGGATTGGCGGCAGTTGTGGCGAGATCTGCGCGCTGGCCTGTTGGGCCTGACAGGAAAGCAACTGGCCCTGGTGCGCCGCCTAGCCCCTCAGGTGGAGCTGGTGCTAGCCGTGGGAGACATTGTGCCCCTGGCCATGGCGTGGTGGAGCGGGATCCCCTACGTCTTTGTGGGCACGGCCAAGTCGGACTACTACTGGCGGGACGAACGGGGGCCCTACCACCGCTCTTGGCTGGGACAGCCGGTTTCCGATTACTTGCCCTGGGAGCGCTGGCTGATGGCCCACCGGCGCTGCCTAGGTTCTTTTTTACGGGATGAGCTGACGGCAACCGCCCTGCAGCAACGGGGCCTGAGAGCCTTCTACCTGGGCAACCCCATGATGGATGGTCTGGAGCCGCGGGGAGAATTACCTTTAGATCCCGACCGGCCTGCGGTGCTGCTGCTGCCGGGATCCCGCCCTCCGGAAGCCTACCGTAACTGGGCCTTGATGATGCAGGTGGTCGAGCAACTGCCGCTGGAGATCCAAGTTTATGCAGCCCTCAGCCCCACCCTGGAGCGGGCGCCTCTTCAGGAGAAGATTCCGCCCCGGCGCCGCGACTTGCTGCTGGTGTGGGGGGATTTCGGCACCTGTGCCCACCGAGCTACGGCGGTGTTGGCCATGGCGGGGACAGCCACGGAACAATGCGTCGGTCTAGGGAAACCGGTGGTGACGCTGCCGGGGGAGGGGCCGCAATTTACTCCCCGCTTTGCCGAAGCCCAAAGTCGCCTTCTGGGATCCGCCGTTCACCTCACTTCGCCGCAGCAGGCCCCTAGCGTGCTCTGCCAAATTCTGGACCGCCTGGCCAAGGATCCCACTTACGCCGCCCAGCTGCGGGCCCACGGTCAACGGCGCATTGGCTCCCCAGGCGCTGCCCAGCGCATTGCCGCCCACATCAAGGTCCTGCTTGCCGGTCCCAGCGGCTAACCTGTTTCATGTCCCCTCACGCTCAACTTTGCCTACGCTGGAGAATGGGGATCCTCTTCTTGCGGGAGCTAGGTAGGGCGCGTTTTGGAGTAGCTAAACCATGACCTGGGATCTGGGGCGGTTTTGGAACACCCTCACCTACTACGAGGTGCTCCCCTTTGCTAACTTCTGGCGCTGGCTGCAGAATAGCTTTCCAAGCCCAGCCGCTTACTTTATGCCTCCTTCTCTAACGCCCGCTACTTCCCTTCCCTTGCTGCTTTTGGGCAATGGCCTGCCTGAGGGTTTGGCAGAGGCGCTGCGCCAGCAAGGGGCGGAGGTGGGGCAGAGCCAGGACGGGGTGACGGCCAGGGTGATCCTAGGGCTGGGGGATCCGGAGACGGCCAAGGCCCGCCTGGAGCAGCTGCGCCGCAGCGGCCAAACAGAACAGCTGCTCTTTGACTTCCGCCAGCCCGATCCCCAGCTGAACCAGTTCTGGGGCATCCTCGACGATGTGGTGATGGGCGGGGTGAGTCAAAGCCAACTGCTCTGGGGGGAGGGTGAGCTGCTGTTTACAGGCCAGGTTTCCACGGCCAACTTCGGCGGCTTTGTTTCCACGCGCACCCGCAATTGGCAGCCGCCTCTGGATGCGTCGGAGTTTGCCGGGCTGGAGCTGCGGCTACGGGGCGATGGACAGCGCTACAAGGTTCTGCTGCGGGATCAAGGGGGCTGGGACAGCCCGGCCTACGGCTACGCCTTCGACACCACTCCAGGGGAGGAGCAGACTGTCCAGGTTCCTTTTGCCGAGATGGTGCCCACCTTTCGCGCCCGCCGGGTTGCCGCTCCCCCTTTGAATACCCGCCAGATCTATTCGCTGCAACTGATGCTGAGCAAGTTTGAAGCGGACGGCAGTCCCAACCCCCGTTTTCGGCCTGGGCCGTTTCGGCTGGGCGTGCGTTGGATCGGGCTCTATCGCCAGAAGCCGCTGCCGCAACTGATTGGGGTGGCGCGGGGATCCCTAACTCCCGATTGGGTGGCGGCCCTGCAGGAGAGCTCCAGCCGTTGGTGTGGGGTGGAGATGCCCGCCGAGATCGAGGGATCCACCTTAGCCGCTCACCTACTGCGCCTTTTGCGCTCGCCCGCCAGTGTGGGCCGGGTGGTGCCTCTGGAAGCCTTCCATGGCTAAGCTTCTTGGCGGCCTCCAGGGATCCCTAGGAATGGGGCTTTTGGCCCTCCTATGGCTGGGGGCGGGCCAGGGGATCCCTTACCTGTTTGACTGGGACGAGCTCATTTACGCCAGCTTGGCGCGGCAGATGCTATCCAGCGGCGATCCCCTGGCTTTGCAGATCAACGGCGAGCCCTTCTACGAGAAGCCGCCTCTGTTTTTCTGGCTGCAGGCGTTGGCAATGGCGGCCCTGGGGGTCAACGAAGGGGCAGCGCGGCTACCCAATGCGTTTGCCGGCGGCATCACGGTGGCCCTCTTGGGGGCGTGGGGAGCGCGGCTGCGCGGGGTGGGGTTTGGCTGCCTCTGGGGGATCCTGCTCCTGACGGGCTACCTGCCTTTGTTTTTCTACAAAACCGGCCTCATCGACCCGCTGTTGAATTTGTGCATGGGCGTGGGGCTGGGATCCCTTTGGGCTGCTGACGAGGCCCGTCGCTCCGGCCGCTCCGGGCAGGGGTGGAACGCCCTGGGCGCGCTGGCCTTGGGCCTAGCGGTGTTGGCCAAAGGACCCGTGGGGCTGGTGTTGCCGCTGGGCATCTGGGCCCTCTACAAGCTCTGGCTGGGGGATCCGCCAAGGCGGTGGGGGGAGATGGTAGCCTTCCTTGGCTTAGCGGGGGCTATTCCTCTGGCCTGGCTGGCGCTGGAAGCAGCGGCGCGGGGGCTGCAGTGGCTGGCGGCGTTTTGGCACTACCAGTGGGGTTTGGTGAGTACCCCCAGCGGCCACCCCGGCCCAGTTTACCTGCATCTCCTGGCCTTTGCTCTAGGGTGTTTTCCCTGGGCGGCTCTGGCCTTGGCCGAGATCTTGGCCAGCCTCCATAGGCACAGTAACTCGGCAGCGGCGGATTTAACTCAGCGGGCAGAACGCCTGCTGTTGGTGGCCTTCGGGGTGGTGCTGGCCCTGTTTTCGCTCTTGGTGCAAACCAAGTTGATCCACTACACCTCGCTGCTTTACCCCATTGGGGCCTACTTTGCTGCCCTGCGCCTGCAACGCCTGGGATCAAGAGAGGCTCGACTCAGCGTTTGGGAAGGCGGCTGGATCCTGCTGAGCGGCTTGTTTTGGCTAGCCCTGTGGCTGCTATTGCCCTGGCTGGGATCCCAGGATCCCGTCCTGCTGCTGCCGAGGGTCGAGAAGGGATTGGCGGCTTTGGGGATCCCGCTTGCCGACCTTTTTGAGAGCCTAGCGGGCAGCTTGGCCCTGGGGTATCTGCAGGCCGAGGTAGAATGGCCCTTCTTCACCTATGGCCCTGCTGGGCTCCTGGCGTTGGGGGGACTGGCCTGGATTAGAGCGCGGCACAGCGTTCGGGGATGGGCCATCTTGCTCTTGGCCACCGGACTAAGCGCTCAGTTGGCCTGGAGCTGGGTTTTCCCGCGGGTGTTGCAGCATACCCAGGGGGGATCCATCTACTTTTTCCAGCGGTTTGCCGGCCCAGAACCGGCTCTTTTGGGAAGGGTTGGCCTCTATGGGCTGCGGTCATTTGTACCCTATTTTTATGGCCCGCTGCGGGTGCCCTATGCCGCCAACCTGGAGGAGCTAGCCGCCTGGCAGGTGCCCGACTATCTGGTGACCTGGGATCCCTTTGTAGCTGAGCTAGCAGCAACTTGGCAGGTCGTAGAGCGCCGCCGCCCCTTTTGGCTGTTGAAAAAAACCTCTTCTCTGCCTTAGCCGCAAGATGAGCCAGTACGTGTTGCGTATCAGCGACCTTCCCCTTCAGGATCGCCCGCGCGAGCGACTGCTCAGCCAGGGGGCCAAAAGCCTCTCCCACGCGGAGCTGCTGGCCATTTTGCTCAATACCGGCCAGGGGCCGGGCAAGCTCTCAGCCGTTGGCCTGGCCCAGTTGCTCTTGAAAAAATTGGAAGCCCAGGGGGATCCCTTAGCCCAACTGCGCCAGCTGGAAGCCGGAGAGCTGCTGCAAATTGAGGGCATTGGCCCAGCCAAAGCCGCAACAGTGTTGGCCGCCATCGAGCTGGGGCGGCGGATCTTTTTGGCCCGACCACCCGAGCGGACGGTGATTGAATCGCCAGAACAGGCGGCCATGGCCCTAAGCGGCGACCTGATGTGGGAGACCCAAGAGCACTTTGCCGTCCTGCACTTGGACATCAAACACCGCCTCATTGGCCAGCAGATTGTAACGCGGGGAACCGCCACGGAAACCCTCACCCACCCGCGGGAAACCTTCCGCAGCGCCATCAAGCAAGGAGCCAGCCGCATCCTGGTGGCCCACAACCACCCCTCCGGCAGTTTGGATCCTAGCCCGGAGGATCTTGCCCTGACGCGGCAACTCTTGCAGGCGGGGCAACTGCTGCAGATCCCGGTTTTGGATCACCTCATTCTCGGCGGCGGCCAGTTCCTTAGCCTGCGCCAGCACACCCGCCTGTGGGAGGAGTTTCCCCAGCCGGAGTAGCACCCCCAGCCCCTCTCCCACAGGAAGAGGGGGGCTAGGGATCCGGCAGCACCTCAAAGCGCATGCCCACCCTGAGTTGGCCGCCGTTGACTAAGTCCCAGGCCGACTGTTCTTTCCTGCCGGGCAGTTGGGCCCGCCGGATGAGAAGGGATCCCTCCCCAGTAGCCACATACACCCCTTCTCCTTTGGCCAACCCCACCACTTCTCCGGGGCTACCCTGGGGAAGAGGGTCAGGGGGTGGATGCAACTGGGGAGCGGCAGAGCGGACAATCTTAATCCGTTTTCCCTGCAAGCCGGTAAAACAGTCGGGAGAAAAGGCGCGGATTTGGTTATGCAAGGCCTGGGCTGGGCGCCGCCAATCGAG
Source organism: Synechococcus sp. OH30 (assembly GCF_047462175.1). Taxonomy (NCBI): domain Bacteria; kingdom Bacillati; phylum Cyanobacteriota; class Cyanophyceae; order Synechococcales; family Synechococcaceae; genus Synechococcus; species Synechococcus sp. OH30. The sequence continues at coordinate 141,816 of NZ_JANSIP010000002.1, forward strand.
CTGGAAGTCCTGCTTTTTAAGGAGGGGGGCATAGGTGGCCCGCGAGTCATCCTGGGGGATGGGGGTGATCTCTCCTTTTTCTAGTTTCACCAGGGTTTCCACCAGTAGCTCGGCCCCCAGTTGGGCCAGTTGGGAGGCCAGTTCCAGCCCGGTCTGCTCTGGCCCAATGGGCAGCTTGGCCTGCAGCAAGATGGCTCCCGTATCCAGGCCCTCGTCCATGAGCATGGTGGTGACGCCGGTCTCGGTCTCGCCGTTGGCAATGGCCCACTGGATGGGGGCAGCGCCGCGGTAAGCCGGCAGAAGGGAAGCGTGGACATTGACGCAGCCCAACCTGGGCATCTGCAGCACCGCCGGCGGCAGGATTTGGCCATAGGCCACCACCACAAACACATCGGCAGCCAGCGCCTCTAGCGCCGCCAACACCTCTGGATCCCGCCGCAGCCGGACAGGCTGCCACACCGGGATCCCATTGGCTTGGGCAAGAACCTTAGTGGGCGGCGGGAGTACCTTCTGCCCTCGTCCCTGCGGCCGATCCGGCTGGCAGACCAAGCCCACTACTTCAAAGAGAGACTGCCGCTGCAACAGGAGCTGCAGCGAGGGCAGAGCAAACTCCGGCGTGCCAAAGAAAACAACCCGCATGGCCGACCCCTCTGAGCCCTGCCCTTTAGTCTAGAGGGGTAGGGGAAGGTGGGGAGGGCTCGCCAGTGTCAGGCGCTGGAGAAGGAAAGGGAGAAAGTCTGGCCGGAGGAGCCTGCCAAAAGGCAGGCTGTTTGAGATCGAACTCTTGGCTCCAGGCTGGAAAGAAAGCGCCCAGCTTTTGCCCGGAAAGCCGCAGCCGCTGCACAAAGGCCCATTCCAGGCGGGTCAAGACCCGCCGCACAAAATCCTTGGCCCAAGCCGGATCCGGAACTTCCGCAGCCTGTAAGTTCACCTGTAAGAGGCCCAGCTTAGGATGCAGATGAACACGGGTCTGGATCCCTTCTGGGCGCAGCAGGTAGCTGAGCACGTACTGGATGGCCTCCACATCCCCCTGCTGGGCACGGTACAGAGGGCTATTGGGGTTAGGCGGCGGCTGGTAGCGCCACTCGCGGTGCCACTCCGGGATCCCTTCGTTGGGGGGAAAGCCGAACAGCTCCACCTGGCAGTGCCGGTGGGTCAGCGCCAGTTGCTCCAGGGTTGGCAAGAGGCGCTGCAGCAGCCAATCCGGATTGGGGAGGGGATCCCCCTCTAAACGCAGCAGCAGACGGTGGCCGGAAAGACGCGCCTGGACTTGGAGATAGCCCAGCTCTAGGGAACTCAGGGCTGCCTGTAAGCAAGCCACTATCTCCAGGAGAGCAGGCTGGGAAGAAGCCGCAGAAGCAGTGGCCACTGGTGAGATCCCTGAGTAGCTTTGGATCCAACTTAGCTCAACTCCTAGAGTCGCTGAAAACCGCGAGATTTGAGCTAGAGGGTCTCGGAAACTGAGGCCCAAATCCCTGCCCTACCTGGGCGCAAACTTGCCCCTGCCGATCAAACAACGTTACCGCCAGCTCTAGGGAGCGGCCAGCATACTTTTGCACATAGGCTGTCGCCCGCTCGCGGATCTGGCGGGCCAGCTCCTGCAGCACCGGCTTTGCCCAGCCCAGCTCCTTGAGATACTGCACCGCCGCCTCCACCGTCCTTAGCTCTAGCACCTGCCGCGCCTGTTCAGCTGCTCCCCCGCTGCGGATTAGGGCTGCCGCCAGAATCTCTAGACGAGCATCAGCCACATGGCTGGAGGTGGTGAAGATGCCCCCCGCCAGCTTGATTAGCTTGCCGTGGTAGCCGATTAGATGAACCAACTCCGCCCCCCGCAACCCTGCTTCCACCAGCAGCGGCCCAATCCAGTTGGCCACCAGTAGGATCTGCTCTGCCGGGATCCCTTGTTGCAGCGCCACCTGCTGCCCGTGGCTGCCGACACAAAAGGCCAGATGCCTGTGCTTTTCCAACTTCTGCTGCAATTCGCAGCGGGCCCGCTCCAGGCTCTCGGCAGTGGCAGAAGGCTCCACCTCTGCTCGCGTCCCCAAGAGAGCCAGCCCCTCCAGCACCCCAAAAGCGGCATTCGAGGTGCGTTCTGCCAGTAGCTTGCCTTCCGGCAAGATGATGCGCACCCGTAGGCGATACCCATCCGGGATCCCGGGCAAAAGATTGATCTCAAACAGGCGCCGGGCGTAGGCAGAGATGGCCGGGCTGCCGTCGGCGCGTCGTCCCAGCCCCTCTCCAGCTTCTAGGAGCAAAGGGGAAGCAGTGGGATCTTTTTCCTCCAGAGCCACCCACCCCCAGACCGGTGTATTGCGGGTGAGATCCAGGTGGGGGCCAGGATCCGAGCGGGTGATGGCCAACGCCGTGTCCTCCGACAAAGCCGCCACTTGCTCCACCGGGATCCTGATCCCGGCCGTAGGGGATCCCCCCTCCGGCTCCACCTGCACTGCCACGGCCGGGCAACCGCCCTCCTGCGGCAAGGGAATCTTGAGCAGGTGGTGAAGGGCAGCCTTAGCGGCAGCCACTGCGAACACTGGCAAAGTGTAACCCCCTTGTAGGGAGGGGGGAGGAGGGGAATTCTGCATTTTTGTTCAATCGTTAAATGATCTGGGGAAAGAGAGGGAGGAGCGGACCTTGTCTCTTTCAATGAAAGTAAAGAGTTGAAAGCAGGGCGGCTATGAGCGAAACCTTGCAGCACTATTTTGAGCGTCTGGAGTTGCAAATTCAGGAGCTGAAAGCTGCAATTGAGCGGATGCCAGAGCAGGTGGTTGCTGCCCTCCTGGCGCGGCAGGAGGCCAAAAAAGCTGTACCTGCCTCCTCCTACTACAGCGCTCTCAACTCCGACTTGGTTGGAGATGGAAGCCGTAACCTTTTGCTGGAGGAGGACCCGCCTGTAAGCAACTGCAAGCCAACCTATGATCTTGCCCCTGAGGCCCAGATTCAGCGCTTGAGTGCGCAGCTAACTGCTGCCTATAACCGCATTGCCGCTCTGGAGGAACAGCTCTTAGCGCAGCGCCTGCGGAAATCCTAGCAAGGGTTCAGGGAGGGAGTAACAGCTGGGCTAGCTCTGCGTTGCACATCCTGCATCTGGAAGCCGTGCTTGCGCAGCTCCTGATCCAGCAGCAGTTCGTTTTCCACGTAATCTACGAACAGCACGCCGTTGAGATGATCAATTTCGTGTTGGATGACCCGCGCTAGCAGGTCATCGGCTTGGATTGTGCGGGGCCGCCCGGTTTCATCTTTAAACGACACCACCACTCCCTGCGGCCGCAGAACCTCCCAGAAGACACCTGGAATGCTTAGGCAGCCCTCCTGAGCGGCCACCATCCCGCCAAAGTACTCCCGAATCTCTGGATTAATCAGTACCAGCGGCGGCACCTCTGGCTTATCGGGATAGATGTCCACCACAATCAAGCGCTTGTGAATACCCACCTGCGGCGCCGCTAGACCAATGCCATCAGAACTGTACATGGTCTGCAGCATGTCTCGCGCCAGCTGGCGGATCTCGTCGTTGACTTGACTAATACGCTTGGCTGGTTGCCGCAGCACCTTGTCCCCCATGCGGTAGATGCGCAGCGGTGGGTTTTTGAGTTTAACTTTGGGGACAGAAAGTGTGGCCACCATCAGGCAGGTCTCTTCCAGGGAACTAGGCTAGCTGGTAGCTTCATTCTACACCTGCTTGCAATTGCCCTCCAACTCCAAGGGAGGCCTGAGGGATCACGACTACTCTGGGCTCTTCGGGGATCCCTGAGCGTGCTGGTCAAGGGCTTGCTTGAAGCCCAGAGCCACCAAAATGTTGGAGAGGGTGAGAAAAGCCTCTGCCCCTCCATGGAGGAGATCCACATTGGCTAAAGAAGTACCATAATGCCTCTGGGCGTACAACCCTGCCGGGATGCTGACAGCCACAAAAAGCAGCAGCAGCCAAAAGCCAACCAACGCCAGGCGCGGGATCCGACGCAGCCGCGACAGGAAAAACAAAAAGAGCAAGTAGGGGAACAAAGAGAGGGCAAACAAGCTGTTCATCACTTATCTGCTTGCTCAGCCCGCCAAATGTGGTAGGCTGCCCCTGCCAGCGTACAGTTGCCCAGCAGGGTAAACCCCGCCTGGGCAGTTACTACCCACTCTAACGTGGGGTCATTGTCAAACCAATGCCAGGTAATGGCACACATGGCCCCCACCAGCGCCGGCAGCATCGCCCAGCTTAAACTTCGCCATTCTGGCCGCCCCATTCGCTCCCCAAACTGCCAAACCAAAACAATGGCCGCTAGCCACTCCAAGACGCTAGCCACGTGAATCCACCAGGTAGGCAGCGAAAGGGCATTCATATACCCCTAGGCGTTGAGGAAGTGGCGCAGCAACTGGCGATAGGTAACCTCCTGCAGTAGCATCTGCTTGTGCAGCTTGACCAGGATGTCCTTAGCTTGCTCGGGGCTCATGCGAGCCACCAACATCTCAAAAGCCCGCTGGCGAAATTCTTGCTCCAAGGGAAGACCTGGCGTTTCTTCCATTATCGTCACCTCAAGAGGCTTCGGGGTAGGTGATGTTCCCGCCTTGATCCTGACGGGTAAGGCAGGACAACACATATTTTAACAATCCTCCTTAACAAGCTGCAACAAGATGTCAAGCCCCGGTAGCTAGGCGGGGGAGGAAACTCTTGGAGATCCCAACAACGCTGCAGAAAAAGTCCGGTCCCCCAGAGTTTGACAAGGGTGTATTTTGGATAGGGAAATGCGAAGATTTTTAAGCAGGGATTCCTTTACGTCTTGTTATTTTGGGCAAGCGGGCAAGGCGCCGTGGTAGAAGTGAAGTACCTTGAGCTGGGGCTGCTGCTCTTGCTGACCTGGGCCTTGCTTTGCTTCCATTGCTATGACCATTTTTGTGGGAAACCTAAACTATAAAGCCTCACCTGAAGATCTCAAAGCCTTCTTCCAACAGCGGTGGAACGTTAAGTCGGTTACCATCCCAGTAGACCGAGAAACGGGCCAGACACGTGGCTTTGCATTTGTGGAGTTGGCCACCAAGGCAGAGGAAGAAGAAGCCATTGACGTTGCCAACGGTCAGGAGTTTATGGGTCGGCCCTTACGGCTGGAGTGGGCCCGACCGCGCCGAGAAGCTTAGCTTAGGCAGGGATCGCGGCTTGGGCGTGGAACTTGGCAGCCAGGAGTCGAGGTGAGAGAGGGGCTGCTGAGATGGTGAAGCTGCTGCATCTTTCTGATATCCATTTGGGCGGTGGTTTAGCCCATGGCTCCATCAACCCGGCCACAGGATTGAACACCCGCTTGGAGGATTTTGTGGCTTCCTTACAGCGGTGCATTGACCTTGCCCTCGATCAAGCTGTGGATTTAGTCCTGTTTGGGGGAGATGCTTTTCCTGATGCGACGCCGCCCCCTCGGCACCAAGAACTCTTTGCCCAACAGTTTCGTCGCTTGGCCGATGCCGGCATCCCGACCGTTCTCCTGGTAGGCAACCACGACCAATACGGGCAGGGCCAGGAGGGCAACAGCCTAGCCATCTACCGAGCCCTGGGGGTGGCAGGGTTTGTTGTGGGGGATCGGCTGCAGACCCATTGGATTGAAACTCGCAGTGGCCCGGTTCAGGTAACCACCCTGCCTTGGCTAAACCGCTCCACCCTGCTGGCCCACCAGGAGGCCTGGGGCCTTGACCCTGAAGTGTTGGTCCAGGAGCTTCTGCGGCGCCTGGATTTGGCTCTGGAAGGCGAGACCCGCAGGTTGCAGCCAGGGATCCCAGCGATTTTGCTGGCTCATGTAATGGTGGATACAGCCCGCCACGGGGCCGAGCGGCATCTTTCGCTGGGTAAAGGACTGACGGTGCCCCTGTCGCTGCTGGCGCGGCCGGCCTACCAGTACGTAGCTTTGGGGCATGTCCACTGCCACCAGGTGCTCTGTCGGGAGCCGTTAGTGATCTATCCCGGCAGCATCGAGCGGTTGGACTTCGGCGAGGAAAAGGAGGAAAAAGGCTGTGTATTGGCAGAGGTTACGCCCACGGGGGCCAGCTACGAGTTTTGGCCCTTGCCTACCCGTACCTTTCACACCATTCGCCTTGATCTCACCCCCTATCCCCCCCAGCAGGTGCAGGCCAAGCTGCTGGAGGCTATCGCCAAAGCCCCTGTAGCCGGCTCCATCCTGCGCCTCATCTACCGCCTCCGCCCCGACCAACTGGATTGCCTCGACGAGCGGGCCCTCCACCAGGCTCTTGCCTCTGCCTTTAGCTATACCATTGCCCCGGAGGTGGTCAGCCCTGAGCGCATCCGCTTGCCCGGCTTGGATCCCAACCGACTTGAGCCTCTGACGGCTCTAGAGCAGTATCTGGCTGACCGCAGCGATCTGGCCCCCTTGCGCAACGAGTTGCTAGCGGCCGCTCGTCAGTTGCTATCGGAAGCCTCAGATCCCTTGCTGGAGGGAAATGCCAACGGGGAGGAGCCGGATCCTGCAAGCCTTGCTGAGGGGGAAGAGCAGCAATTGCCCTTGTTTTAACCTTTGCCGCTAGCTGAGGGGTTCTTGCCCAGTGATCCAGATCACTTCGAGAGGGGGGAAAAGGGCAGAGACTGGGACTGGGTTGAAGACGTTGGCAACGACGGCATCAGCTCACTCGCAGGGAACCAAGTAAGACTGGTGGATTGAATGCCGCCAGTCTTTTTTGTCCCTATCATCATCGCTAAAAAAAGGATCCCGGTCCAGAACCGGGATCCCCTGGTCTAACCTAGCGGTGCAAGTAGGTGTAGGCCCGCAGGTTGTCCTCAAAGTGTTGCTGCAGGGCGCGGGCCTGGTCCAGGCTGATCTGCCCCCGCTGCAGGGCGGCTTCGGTGGCGTGGTGCAGGGTTTCCACCAGGTCTTCGCTGTTGTACTGCACCCAGCTCAGCACCTCGGCAATTGTGTCCCCCTTGATGACTTGGGTAACCTGGTAACCGCCGGGACGGGTGCGGACGTGCACGGCGTTGGTGTCCCCAAACAGGTTGTGCAGGTCTCCCAGGATCTCCTGGTAGGCGCCCCCCAGAAACACCCCTAGCAGGTAGGGCTGCCCGTCGGGATCGTGGAGCGGCAAGACCGAGGTGATCTGCCCGTCCTCGCCAAAAAAGCGGTTGATCTTGCCGTCGCTGTCGCAGGTCAAGTCTGCCAAGGTAGCCCATTGGCGCGGCTCCTCGTCCAGACGGTGGATGGGCATGATGGGGAAAACCTGGCCGATGGCCCAGCTATCCGGCAGGGACTGGAAGAGGGAGAAATTGCCGTAGTAGATGCTGGCTAGCATCTCGTCCAGATCCAGGAGATCTACAGCCACCGGCTGGCCTGCCTGGTACTGCTCGTAGGCCAAAGTACAGATCTTGTCGGAACAGTTCCAAAACAGCCGCTCCACCTCAGCCCGCTCCTGCAAGCTGAGGGATCCCTCGATGAACTGGCGCAGGGCGGCCTCTTTGAGCTCCTGGCAGCGACGGTAATCGGCCACTAGGGTCTCGGGCCGAATCTCGTAGTAAAGCTGGTTTAGCTTCCGGATCACCTCTGCATCGGAGGTGAGCTGGGTGGGCATGGGGTAAGGGCTAGCAGCGTTGACATCCTGCACGTCAAAGACCAACACCGACTGGTGGGACATCAGGGCCCGCCCACTTTCAGTAACCAGCACCGGCGGCTGGATCCCGTGTGGCTGCAGGGCACTCAGCACCGTCTGCACCACAGTGGCGGCGTAGTCCTCGATGCTATAGTTCTGGGAAAAATGGCTGGGGGACTGGGAGCCGTCGTAGTCAACCCCTAAGCCGCCGCCGATGTCCAGGTAGCCCATTGGTGCCCCTAGCTTGGCCAGTTCGATGTAGATCTGGCTGGCCTCTCGCACGGCCCGCCCATGCACACTGGCCATTGAGATCTGCGAGCCGATGTGGTAGTGCAGCAGGCGCAGACAGTGCAGCTTGCCAACCTCCCGCAGCCGTTCCACCACCTGCAACATCTCCGTGGCTGTAAGGCCAAACTTGGCCCGATCCCCGGCAGAGGTGCCCCAGCGCCCGCTGCCTTGGGTAGAAAGCTTGGCCCGCACCCCCAGCATGGGATCAATGCCTAGGTGATGAGCAGCCTGCAGCACTAGCTCCAGCTCCTGCAGCCGCTCCAGAACGATAATGGGGGTACGCCCTAGCCGCTGAGCCAAGAGGGCCGTTTCCATAAAATCGCGGTCTTTGTAGCCGTTGCAGATTAACAAAGCCCCAGGCGTATCCAGCAAAGCCAGGGCAATCAACAGCTCCGGCTTGGAGCCCGCCTCCAGGCCAAAGTGGTAGGCGCGACCGTGCTTGACCACCTCTTCCACCAGGTGGCGCTGCTGGTTTACCTTGACCGGGTAGACCCCCCGGTAGACGTTGGGGTAGCCAAAGCGCTCGATGGCCTGCTGAAAGCTCTGGCAAAGCTGCCGCATGCGGTCGGCCACAATCTCGGGAAAGCGAATCAACAGGGGCAACTGCAAACCCCGCGCCACCAGATCCCTCACCAGGTGGTACAGGTCAATGCCCGGTTCCTGCTGCTGTAGGCCCTGTGGGGTCACCTCCACATGACCAGCGGCGTTGATACGGAAGTAGGGCTCCCCCCAGTAGGAGATGCGATAGAGCTTTTCGCTGTCTCGCAGTGTCCAGGGAGAACGAGTCAAAGTTGGCATAGTAGTCCCCCAGATACCGAGATGTGAACAGCGCAGGATTTCTGCACAGAACCCACAATACTATTTCCCTATTTCAGAAGGCGTCAAGATTTTTCCCAAGCAGGGACACCGGATAAGCCTTGAAAATTGCCGCTTCTTGCTTGGGCTCTGTCTTCTGTGGTCTGGGGCTAGAGGCGACCGCCTGGATCCCAGCCAACCCTGCGGCAACTTGCCCCCGCCGGTGCTTCCCAGAACTCAAGAGGACAACCCTTGACAGGACCCTGTGGGCAAGACGGAGGATCGGGGCGGTGAGCTTAGAGTGCCCCAGCCATGGTTCAACCGCCTCGCTGCCGCCGTCGGGAAATGCTGCTGTCGTTGCTGGCCACGGCTGCCGGCCTGAGTGCCTGCCAGCAGGGATCCCGCTCCAGCCAACCCAGCGAGGCTGTCCCTGGTGCTGACAGCCAGTTTGCCGGCAAGACCTTGTTGATCAACGGGGCCGGCGCCACCTTTCCAGGGCCTCTGTATCTGCGCTGGTTTTCCGACTACCGCCAGGTGGATCCCAGAGTCGAAATCAACTCCCAGCCGGTGGGCAGCGCCACCGGCATCCGCCAATTTATCGACCAAACGGTGGACTTTGCCGCCAGCGACGTGGCCATGAGCGATGCCGAAATTGCCGAGGTGAAGTGGGGTGTAGTCATGATTCCAATGACGGCAGGCAGCATTGCCGTGGGCTACCACCTGCCCGGGATCCGCTCCGGCCTCAAGCTGTCCCGCTCGGTGTTGGTGCAGATCTTCCGCGGCCAAATCACCCAGTGGCGGGATCCGCAGATTTTGGCTCTCAACCCTGATTGGGAGATCCCTGACCTGCCCATCACCGTCTGCTACCGCTTTGACGGCAGCGGCACCACCGACACCTTTACCCGCCACCTAGCTGCCATCGACCCCGCTTGGGCTGCTGAGATCGGTGTCGGCATGTCCCTGGAGTGGCCGGTGGGAATTGGGGTACATGAGCGCCCAGATGCTCTATAGCGAAGGGGTGATTGGCTATGGGGAGTCAGTCTATGCCCGCAACCTGAATCTGTCGGTGGCGGCCCTGGAAAACCGCCGCGGCGAGTTTGTGCTCCCCACCCCCCAAGCCTCGGCCTTGGCCCTAAGCGAAATCAAGCTGCCTGAGAACCTGCGGGCCTTTGAGCCGGATCCTGCTGGCGTGGGGGCCTATCCCATCGTCACCTACACCTGGATCCTGACCTACCGCCAGTACCCGAAAGCTGCTGCGGCAGAAGCCCTGCGGGCGGTGCTGCGCTGGGCTCTCACCAAGGGACAAGCGCTGGCTAAAGAGATGGGCTACTTGCCCCTAGCTGAAACCGTTGTAGCCCGCAGCCTAGAGGCGCTGCAGCTCATCCAAAGCTAACTGCCACAGCTGCAGCCATCTGGCTTTTTGACCCCGCAGGTACGGAGATCCGTAATAGGTCGGCTTTTCAACCCCAAGAAATGGGCGGCATTCTCGCCCTGGCGCCGGCAGACAACTCGCTAAGATCAACCCAGGAAATGGCTAAACATTTGCCAGATTTTCGCAAGTTGGCTGGCCAAGCTACCCCAAAAGCGGATGGGCTGGCGGCGGTAACCGAAGTAGTGTACACACAAAGAGGAGAAGAAGGAGCCGATGGGAAAAGTTGTAGGAATTGACTTGGGCACAACCAACTCGGTTGTCGCCGTAATGGAAGGGGGTGTCCCCACGGTTATTCCCAATGCCGAGGGGAGCCGCACCACACCCTCGGTAGTCGCCTTTACCAAAGACGGGGAGCGCCTGGTGGGTCAGATGGCCCGTCGCCAGGCGGTGCTTAACCCCGAAAACACCTTTTACTCCGTCAAGCGGTTCATTGGGCGCAAGTACGATGAGGTGGGCGCCGAGGCCAAGAGAGTTCCCTACCAGGTACGGCGGGATGAGCGGGGCAACGTCAAGTTGTACTCACCCCGCATGAACAAAGAATTTGCCCCCGAGGAAATCTCGGCCATGGTGCTGCGCAAGCTGGTGGAAGATGCCAGCCGCTACCTAGGACAACCGGTCACCCAAGCCGTCATTACTGTCCCTGCCTACTTTAACGACTCGCAGCGGCAGGCCACCAAAGATGCAGGCCGCATTGCCGGCTTGGAGGTGCTGCGCATCATCAACGAGCCGACGGCGGCTTCCTTGGCCTACGGCTTGGATAAGCGCACCAACGAGACCATTCTTGTCTTTGACCTGGGCGGTGGTACCTTCGATGTCTCCATTCTCGAGGTGGGAGATGGGGTCTTTGAAGTGAAGGCCACCAGCGGCGACACGCAGTTGGGCGGCGACGACTTCGACAAGAAGATTGTCGACTGGATGGCTGAAGAGTTCAAGCGCATGGAAGGGATCGACCTGCGGCAAGACCGGCAGGCCCTACAGCGCTTAACAGAAGCGGCTGAGAAAGCCAAGATTGAGCTGTCCAGTGTTTCAGAGACCACCATCAACCTGCCCTTCATCACTGCCACTGCCGATGGCCCGAAGCACCTGGAGCTGAAGCTCTCCCGCGCCCACTTTGAGCACCTCTGCGCCGACCTGCTGGAGCGCTGCAAAGGACCAGTAGAGCAAGCTCTGCGGGATGCTAAGCTCACCAAGGCCGACATCAACGAAGTGGTGCTGGTGGGAGGATCCACCCGCATTCCGGCAGTGCAGCGCCTAGTGAGGGAACTGCTGGGCAAAGAGCCCAACCAAACTGTCAACCCCGACGAGGTGGTGGCGGTTGGCGCTGCCATTCAAGCCGCCGTGCTAGCAGGCGAGGTCAAAGACGTGCTGCTCCTGGATGTCACTCCCTTGTCGCTGGGGGTGGAAACCCTGGGCGGTATCGCCACCAAGATCATCCCGCGCAACACCACCATTCCCACCCGCAAGTCGGAGATCTTCTCCACAGCGGAAGACGGGCAGACCTCGGTGGAAATCCACGTGGTCCAAGGGGAGCGGGAGTTGGCCCGTGACAACAAATCTCTGGGCCGCTTTAGGCTGGAAGGGATCCCGCCGGCTCCTCGCGGTGTGCCGCAAATCGAGGTAACCTTTGATATCGACGCCAATGGCATCCTTAAGGTAACGGCCAAAGACAAGGGGAGCGGCAAGGAGCAGAGCATCTCCATTACCGGCGCCTCCACGCTCGATAGACAAGAGGTGGAGCGGATGATTGCCGAGGCGGAAAAATACGCCGCCGAAGACCGTGCCCGCCGCGAGAGAATCGAGCGTCGCAACAAGGCCGACTCACTGGCCTACCAGGCCGAGCGGCAGTTGAAGGAGCTGGGAGATAAGATCTCCTCTAGCAAGCGCAGCCAAATCGAGACCCTGGTGCGCGAGCTACGGGAGGCCATCCAGCGCGACGACGACAGTGCCATCCAGAGCAAGGAGCGGGAGCTGCAGGAGGCTCTCTACGCCATGAGCAGCGAGCTCTATCAGCAAGCTGGCGCTTCCGCTAGCTCCACTTCCAGCGCAGGGAAGGCCACTGGCGGCAGCGATGACGTCATTGACGCCGACTTCACGGAGGCCAAGTAACCGCTGGGGGATCCCTCCCGCCGGGAGGGATCCTGTTTCTGTTGCCAGCTTTAACACGGAGGAGGGAGGGGATGGGCGATGGTCTCTAGCCCGCCTCCTTTCTTCTTCGTGATGGGAAAAACCCCTTAGCCCTCTGCCTGCGGACGCCTCCATGCAAAACTTCAAGGACTACTACAAGATTTTGGGGGTCAGCAAGACGGCCACTGCTGAAGAGATCAAGCAGGCCTATCGTCGCTTGGCGCGGAAATACCACCCCGACGTCAACCCAAACGACAAAACTGCTGAGGAAAAGTTCAAAGACATCAACGAAGCCTACGAGGTTCTCTCGGATCCCAGCAAACGCAGGCAGTACGACCAATTCAGCCAGTACCACCAGCAGGGCGGCTTTCGCTACCGGCGAGAGACCTACAGCAGCCCCTTTGGCGAAAGTTCCTTCGGCAATGACTTTGGAGGGGCGGGAGGAGGCGTCGATTTCGACCAATTTGAAGACTTTCAAGATTTTATCGATCAACTGCTGGGGCGAGTGCGCAGCTCCGGCAAAGACCGCAGCAGTGCTTCTGCCAATGCCAACTACGATGCAGAGGCCACCCTCCAGCTCACCATTGCTGAAGCGTTTGAGGGGGGGAAGCGCCGCCTACGGGTGGGCGGGGATCGCGTGCTTGAGGTGAACATCCCACCAGGAATTACACCGGGGAAGCGGATTCGCCTGCGCGGCCAGGGCCACCCCAAACCCAACGGGGGTGCTGGCGATCTTTACCTCAAGATTGAGTTGAAGGAGCATCCCTTTTACCGCCTAGAGGGGTTCGACGTCTACTGCAACCTGCCGCTTAGTCCCAGCGAGGCGGTTTTAGGTGCCCAGGTGGAGGTGCCCACGCTGGATGGAGTGGTGAAGCTGCGCATTCCACCGGGAATGCAGCCAGGGCGGAAGTTGCGCCTGGCAGAGCGGGGCTTTCCCAAGGGCAATGGGGAGCGGGGCGATTTCTACGCGGTAGTGCAGATCTATTTGCCCACCCGTGTTTCGGAGGAGGAGCGGGAGCTCTACGAAAAGCTGCAGCGAATCCAGTCCTACGATCCCCGCGCCGCCCTCAAGCTCTAGCTAGACAATTGGAGAGCCCAATCCAAAAGCTCCATCGGGTGATAAATCGGGATCCCAGCCTTGCCTTGCAGGCGCAGGTGCTTCTGAATTTGCAGGCGGCAGCCGATATTGGCAGAGACGATCCCCTGGGCGCCGGTGTTGAGCAGGTTGACCACCTTCTGGGATCCCAGTTCGTCTGCTATCTGGGGCTGCAGCAGGTTGTAGACACCGGAGCTGCCACAGCAGAGGGCGGCATCGACAGGATCCCGCAGTTCCAGCCCCGGAATTTGCCGCAGCAGTTGCCGCGGCTCCTGGCTGAGCCGTTGCCCGTGTAGCATGTGGCAGGCATCCTGATAGACCAGCACCAAGGGATGCGGCTGCAGCGGCTGCAGCGGGGCGGTTAGCCCCACCTGCGCCAGAAACTCCTGGATATCCTTGACTTTGGCCGCAAACTGGGCCGCTTTCTCTTGGTAGTCGGGATCCCTGGCCAAAAGGTGGCCGTACTCCTTGAGGGTGTGGCCGCAGCCGGAGGCGGTCACCAAGATGGCATCCAGTTCGTAGCCGGCAAAAGCATCCACCATCCGGCGGGCCAGGGCTTCTGCCTGCTGCAGTTGCCCTTGGTGGTGGGGCAAGGCCGCACAACAGCCCTGAGCCGGCGGGATCACCACCTCACAGCCGTTGTGGGTCAACACGCGAATGCTGGCCTCGTTCACTTGGGGGGTAAACAGGCGCTGCACGCAGCCGAGGATCAGCCCCACGCGAAAGCGGCGCTTGCCCACCGCCGGGATCCGCTCCGGGTAGCGCTTGGGCAGCAGTTGCTCCACCTCCAGAGGGGGCAAGAGGGCTTCCATAGCCGCCAGGCGCGGGGAGACTTTTTCCAACCCTTTCCGGATCCAGGCGCCGATCCCCATCTTCTGATAGAGCCAGAGGGGCCAAAGCAGAGGCCGCAGCCGCTCTGGGTATGGGAAGAGAAAGAAGATGAACTGGCGGTACAGGCGATCCCACAGGTTGCGGCGGTAGTTGCGCTCGATCTGGGGGCGAGTGGCGGCAATCAGCCGGTCGTAGCGCACCCCCGAGGGGCAGGCGGTAACACAGGCCAAGCAGCCCAAGCAGGTATCGAAATGGGAAACCACTGCTGCCGAGAGAGAGATTTGGCCCTGATTGAGGGCGTCCATCTGGTAGATGCGCCCTCGCGGCGAGTCCGTCTCCTTGCCAAGGACCCGGTAGCTGGGGCAGGTGGTCAGGCAAAAGCCGCAGTGCACACAGGCATCAATTAGCTTGGGATCCGGCGGATCCAGGCTGTCAAAACTTGGCCCTTTGGATAAGCTCATTGGCTTTGATCTATCGCGCTCTCACATCCACCCCCCAGGAAGGGGAGGGGCACCTCAGGAATCCCTTCTCCTGCTGCACCCAGCCAGTTGTTGAGACCAGCGGCCCCCAGCAGGGATCGGGTTGTCGTCTTCTTGGAGAAAGGCCAGCACTGGCCGCAAAGACTCGACCGGATCTTCGCTAGTGCCGCTCCCCGGTGCTTTGCATCTTAACCTCAGAACAGCCTCCAAGCGCCCTGTTGGCCCGTATTACCCTGGAAAAGAGACACTTGCCGACCCCTCCAAAACCATGAACTGGCGATCCCTCCTCACTCCTAGTTTTTGGGCAACAGCTCTTTCCGCTCTCTGCCTGCCCAGTGCTGCTTTTGCCCAGGCCAACCTGCGGGAGCTGCCCCCCGATCTGGCCGAACAGCTCACCACGGAGCAGATCTTGCAGGCCTGCGCCGCCAACCAAGCAGACACCCTGCCCAGTCCCTTCCCGGACGTGGCGCCGACCGACTGGGCCTACAAGGCAGTGCTTACCCTCTACTACTGCGGTGCCTACCGGGGGGCCATTCCTCCCGAGAGCTTCCGGCGCTACCTGGAGCAACAATGGGGATCCCAAACTTAGCTCCCCGTCGGATACATCTCCTGGATGAGGTGAGCATAGCGCTCGGCCACCGGGTTGCGCTTAATTTTCAGTGTCTGGGTCAGGAGGCCATTTTCCACGCTCAGGGGCTCTGGCAAAAAGCGGAAGTCAGCAATTTGCTCGTGCGCTTGGTAGCCGGGACGCTCCTGGATGCGGGTTCGCACCTCCCGCAAAATCAACGCCCGCACCTGCGGATGGGCCAGCAGCTCGGCCTCAGCAGTTGGGATCCCTTGCTCGGCGGCCCAAGCCTTGAGGGCGTCCAGGTTGGGATAGATGAGGGCGGCCAGTTTCTTTTGGTCTTGGCCGACAACTACAATCTGACTGATGTAGGGGGATTGCAGGCAGGCATCCTCTAAGGGCTGCGGCTCGACGTTCTCTCCGTTAAGCAGCACAATCACCTCCTTGGCCCTGCCGGTGATTACCAGTTGCCCGTCGGGGGTAAGCCAGCCCAGATCCCCTGTTTCAAACCAGCCGTCGGGGCTGAGCACCTGGGCGGTGGCTTCTGGATTGTTGTAGTAGCCCATCATCACCTGTGGCCCCCGCGCCAGGATCAACCCTTTTTCTCCTGGCGGCAGCGGCTGCCGGGTTTCCGGATCCACAATGCGAAACTCCGTGCCTGGCAAGGGGGGCCCAGCCGTGCCGCGCACATTGTTGTCGGGACGGCGCGCGCACAGCACTGGCGAGGTTTCGGTAAGGCCGTAGCCGTTGAGGATGGAAATGCCCACCACCTCGTAAAACAGATCCAGATAGGCGGGCAGGGATCCGCCGCCACTGATGGCCTGTTGAAAATTGGGGCCCAAAGCCTGCCGCACCTTGCGGTAGATGAGCGCATCGGCCAAGCGGTGGACTGGCCAGAGCAGCCCCTGTTGTAGGCGGGCCCGCAGGCGCACCCAAGGGCTGACATCGTAATGCAAAATTGACTGGTTGCGGGCTATTCGCCCGGCAAGCACGTAGCTTTCGCTGGCTGCCATCAAGGTGCGGATCAGCCGCTGCATCAAAGGGCTTTTTTCCCTCAATTGCCGCTGGATCCCTTCGTAAATGGTCTCCCAGATGCGGGGCACCGCCACCAGATAGTGGGGCTGCTCCTGTTGCAAATCCTGCTTGATAGAGCGAGGGTTGGTATAGATCAGCGTACAGGCCTGGCTGAGGAGAAAATACTCGCAGGTCCGCTCGTAGGAGTGCCAGGTGGGCAGAATGGTCAGCACCTTCTCCCCCGGGCGGGGCTGCACCACCACATGCAGATTTTCCACCTGGTGCATGAGGTTGCCGTGGCTGAGCATTACCCCCTTGGGGCGACCAGAGGTGCCAGAGGTGTAGATGATGGTGGCCAACTGGGAGCGCTCCAACTGCGGCCGCTCGTAGCGGTGTTCTTGCCCTTTTTGCAGCCACTGAGAGAAGTTCAATACTCCTGCCTCTTCTTCATCAGAAAGCAGCAGCAGCCGCTTCAGGCCCAGCTCCTGCACAACCGGCTGCACCCGCCTTAGGGTCTTCACATCCTGAGCAATCAAAGCCGTGCTGCCGGAGTGGCGCAAGATGTAACCCAGCTCAGCTGGATCCGCCACGGCGCTGCGGGGCACATTGACCGCTCCCGTAAACAGCGTGGCCAGATCCGCCATTAGCCAGCGGGGGGAATTCTCAGCAAAAATGGCCACCCGATCCCCGGAGCGAATGCCCAAAGCCTGCAAACCGGCAGCCAAGGTCTGAATGCGACGAAACAGCTGCCCGTAAGAAATCTCAAAGACTGGCTGGGCATGGGGATCCCTGAGGGCAATCTGGTCAGCAAACTTTTCAGCCAGAACCTGCCAGACGTCGAGTAGGGTTGTCCTTGGAACAGTAGGCGTAGCAGCAGCGGAGACAGGGGTCATAGATTCTGTGCCGTAAACCACGCTTACACTCTAGTAGCTTCCTCCCTACGCTGAAAGCGCAGGCTTTTTCTCTGAGTTGCCCTAGATTGGGGCTTGAGAGAGACCCCCCTGCGCGTAGAGGGATTTTCAAGGGGCACTGGCGAGGGAGTATGGCTGACCCCGCTAGTTACAATTCTTGCTTTCCTAGCCAGAGCGGGGATCCCTTTGCAGGGAGAGTCTGTCTAGACTGGAAGGCAGTCCTGCAGGGATCCCTATGCGCATTGGCGTGCCCAGGGAGATTAAAGAGCAAGAATTCCGCGTCGGCTTGACACCGGCGGCGGTGCGGGTTCTAACTGAGCAGGGGCACCAAGTGTGGGTAGAAACTCAAGCGGGCCGGGGGGCCGGCTTTACTGACGAGGACTATGAGAAGGCGGGGGCCAGACTGGCCGCCACTCCTGAGGAGATCTACCAGCAGCAGTTGGTGGTGAAGGTGAAGGAGCCCCTACCTGCTGAGTACCCGCTGCTCCATCCGGATCTCATCCTGTTTACCTACTTGCACTTGGCGGCCAGCCGCGAGCTAACCCAAGTCCTGTTGCGTTCGGGGGCCACCTGCCTGGCCTACGAGACAGTGGAGCTGGCCGATGGTTCCCTGCCCCTCCTGATGCCCATGAGCATGATTGCGGGGCGGCTCTCAGTGCAATTTGGGGCCCACTACCTCACCCGCCAACAGGGGGGGCGGGGCGTATTGCTGGGCGGGATCCCGGGCGTGCCACCAGGGCGAGTGGTAATTTTGGGTGGAGGAACTGTGGGCACCGAGGCGGCCAAGGTAGCTGTGGGCCTAGGAGCGCGGGTCCAGATTCTGGACATTAACCTGCAGCGACTCAATGAGCTGGAGCTCATTTTTGGATCGCGAGTAGAGTTGCTCTACAGCACCCCCCAAAGCATCGAGGAGTGCGTTCGCGAAGCTGATCTCGTGGTGGGAGCGGTGTTAGTGCCAGGCAGGCGGGCGCCGATTTTGGTGAGGGAGGAGCTGGTGGCCCAGATGCGGCCCCGATCCCTGATTGTGGACGTAGCAGTGGACCAAGGAGGGTGCATTGCCACCACCAAGGTCACCACCCATGCCCAGCCGGTTTACGAAGCCTACGGCGTGTTGCACTACGGCGTTCCCAACATGCCGGGCGCTGTCCCCTGGACCTCAACCCAGGCTTTGGTCAACGCCACGCTCCCCTACATCCTCAAGTTGGCCAACCTTGGCTTGAGCGCTGCCCTGGAGCAGGATCCAGCGTTGGCCAAAGGACTCAACATCCGCTCTGGCAAGCTCATCCACCCAGCCCTGCGGGCTACTTTCCCCGACCTGGCCAACTAATTCAGTTGCGGGGGCTGCAGCTACTGGTGCTCGAAGACGTTGCTATACCCCAGCAAGTCCAGTTCGACCAGGGTGGGAAGGTGGTGGAAGCAACGCTGCGCCAGCTCCCAGCGCTCCTCCCGCTGCAGCATCTGGGCCAACTTGTGGCGCACCGGGATCAAGTAGCGGACATCGTTGGCTGCATATTCCAACTGCTCCGCTGAGAGGGCGTGGACAGCTCCCCAGTCGGAGCTCTGGGCTGCCTTGTTCAACTCAACCCCACACAGCTCGCTCACCACATCTTTGAGGCTGTGCTTGCTGGTGTAGGTGCGGGCCAGTTTGCTGGCAATCTTGGTGCAGAAGACCGGCCACACCTGGATCCCCAGGTGGTAGCGCAGCATGGCCAGGTCAAAACGGGCATAGTGGAAAATCTTCTCAATCCCGGGATCCGTCAGCAGCTTGGCCAAGCGGGGGGCCTGCTTGACGCCACGGTTGAGCCGCAGCAGCACCACTTCACCGGCCGCGTTGGCCATTTGCACCACACAGAGCCGATCCCGCTGCGGGACTAGGCCCATTGTCTCTGTGTCCACTGCCAGGTAGGCTTCTCCGGCCAGGTCTTTGACCAGGTCGGGGGTGAGATCGTCGTCGCAAATCTGGAAGGGCTTTAGGGCCACGAGGAGCTCCCCAAGGGGGCGAAGAAAGCGCTTGCTTTTTCAGACCAGTTACAAGCGGCTGCCGGCGGCTACCAGCTGGCTTTGACCACGCCTGGCAGGAGGCCGCGGTGAGCCATCTCCCGCAAGCTATGGCGGCAGAGGCCAAAGTCGCGGAAGTAGCCCCGAGGACGGCCGGTTTTCCAGCAGCGGTTGCGCAGGCGAGTGGGTGAGCTGGAGCGCGGCAGCTTTTGCAGTTGAGCATGCAGCTCCATGCGGGTGGCCTGGTCGAGGTTGGGATCAGCCAGCGCTGCTTTCAACTGCTGACGCTTTTCGCGATATTTTTCAACCAAGCGCTGGCGCTTTTTCTCCCGCTCGATCATGCTCTTTTTAGCCACGGCTCACCTCAGCTACTTCCCCAATTTTTCAGCTTTACTAGGATAACGAGAAGCAACACCCTACAGCAAGGGGTCGGGAGCCATCTAACTTCCCCCTTCCCAGGGCAAGTTGGTGCAGGGCTAAGCTTGGCTGTGCCACCTTTCCCCGGGTCAGCGCGAAGCCACTTGCGGGGTGCTCCCCAACTTGCTGCTGCCCACTGGCGGTTCCCACTACTTGGGGCAGAGGGAGCTAGCTTATTGCCGGCAGGGATTAGCGAGAGCGGAAAACCCGTTCCCAGGCCTGGCGGACAAACTCCCTGAGCCAGCCGGATTTCTGGGC
The DNA here is from genome assembly GCF_047462175.1 of Synechococcus sp. OH30. Lineage (NCBI taxonomy): Bacteria > Bacillati > Cyanobacteriota > Cyanophyceae > Synechococcales > Synechococcaceae > Synechococcus > Synechococcus sp. OH30. Next base: position 161,584 of record NZ_JANSIP010000002.1, read on the forward strand.
GCTCTCCACCTGGGCCCTGACCACCGCCTGCATGCCTCCTTCTCCCCAGCTTTGGTTGCGCTGGAAGTACTCAATGAAGCTTTTGCCGGCAATGCGGGTGAGGTAGCCAGCACTGGCCGCCTGGATGGGTGCCGTCAGCCAAAAGCCAACGACGCTAACCTCAGCCACTGTAGCTAGGATCCCGGTGGTGAGCTGGATCGCCCCTTCCACTAGGCCCAAGCCGGCCAGGGTCTTAGCCAGGGACAAGGCCAGCTCCCGCCCCTCCTGGAGGTTCATCTTGCAGCCGTAGAGGGATCCCAGCTCCACCACCATTTGGGCGTTGATGGCGGCAATGGCCAGCAGATCCAGCGCTGGGATTGGGTTGGCAAAGACCACCCCCGTTACAATCCACTGGAAGCGATCGACCACTTCCTCGGCCTGGCGGCGCAACTGCGCCTGGAGAATGCGCTTGGCCTCCTCGCCCAATTGCTGGGATTGCAGGAGGGCATTGTCCAAGGCCAGGGATCTCCCCTCAGCATAGAGCACCGCCTGGACGCGATCCCGCACCGCTGCTACCTCGGGCTGCGGCTGCCAGATTTGGGATCCCAGGCGCACGGGGGCCGGATTGGCAGCAGCTGGCAGCACATCTTCCGGTTGGATAAGGGGGTAAACCCGCTCCCGCAGCCGTTGGAGCAGAAGCTGCTGTTCCTCAGGGGTGTAGCGGTCAATCTTGTTAAGCACCAGTAGGGCCCGTTTGCCCAGGGCCAGAAGGCGGCGCAGGGGCTCCGCCTCCGACTGGCGCAGATCCCCATCCACAACCACCAACAGCAGCTCAGCAGCCCGGGCCTGAGCCTGGGCCTCCTCTTCCCGCATTACTCCTGTTGGCCCAATTTCCAGAATGCCTGGACAGTCCACGAGCTGTACTGGGTGGAGGATCCCGGGCAAGTTCCAGTTGTAGACGGTCACCGCTTGCGTGGTGCCTAGGGTAGCCCCTACTGCTCCTACCTGCTGCCCCAGCAGAGCGTTCACCAGGGAGGTTTTGCCCGCTGAGCCAGTGCCAAACACTACCACCTTCAGTTGGGGCTGGGCTAACTGCTGGGCTAAACGGGCCGACCGTTCTGCCAGCGCTGCTCGGGCCACCTGATCCTGAATCTGGGCTACTTGAGCTTCCAGCTGGGCTAGGTTGCGCCGGGCCGCCTCCCACTTTTCGGCTGGAGTTGCCGGTGGGGCTGGCTTAGGGAGGCCCGGAGGTGGGGGGGAGGAAGCTCGGCCGAAGAGGAACAAGTAGTAGACTGAAGCTGCCAGAAACACCAGCAGCAGCAGTGTCAGCACCCCAACCAACAGACCTCCTAAAAGGGGGTGGTAGCGGGTGGCGTAGTAGAGATCGAGAAACGACTGAATTAGCCAAACAATCAGGCCTGTAAACAGGGCCAGCAGCGCCAACAACAGCAGCAAGCGCAGGTAGAGAGCCAAACGCATGGGCCTCCCTAGCCACAACCGACCGACTCTAGCCGCGGCTGCCCCTCTCTCTGCTCCGGCAAACTCTCAGCTAGGAAGAAGGGCGCTCCAGAATGCCACCTCCCAGCAGGAGATCCCCCTGGTACCAAACAGCGGCCTGGCCGGGAGTGACGCCAAACTGCGGCTCGGCAAATTGCAACTTTACGCGCTCCGACGATTCTGGGATCAAAGTAGCCCGCACAGCAGGGGTACGGTAGCGCACCTGCACTTCTACCTCCAAGGGTTCTGTGGGCGCTGGGATTGACACCCAGTTGACCTGCTGCACCCAGGCTTCTCCTTGGGTGGCCTCCTCCCGTTCTCCCACCACCACGCGATTCCTCTCTGCATCAAGGCGCACCACGTAGAGCGGACGAGGAGCAGCAATGCCCAGCCCCTTGCGCTGGCCAATGGTGTAGTGGTGAATGCCCTGGTGGTATCCCAAAACTCGCCCCTGGGTATCGACAATTTCCCCCGGCCTCTCCCCCAGGTGCTGCTCCAAAAAGTTGCGCATCGAGCCATAGGTCTCGATTAGGCACAGATCCTGGCTTTCAGGCTTATTCGCTGTAACCAAACCATAGCGCGCAGCAATCTGGCGGGTCTGGGCCTTGGTGTACTCGCCCAAGGGGAAGAGGCTATGGGCCAGGTGCTCTTGGCTGAGATCGTAGAGAAAATAAGACTGATCCTTTTGGCGATCCACCGCCCGCAGCAGTTGGTAGCGTCCCAGCTCAGCGTTGAAACGTACCCGCGCGTAGTGGCCAGTGGCAATCTGGGAGATGCCCAACTTCTCCTGCGCATAGGTCAGCAAGGGACCAAACTTGACCAGCTTGTTGCAGCGAGAGCAGGGCAGCGGTGTGATCCCAGCCGCATAGCCAGCCAGCAGGTAATCAACAATGTTGGTTTGGAAGAGTTCACGGCTATCCACAATGTGGTGCGGGATCCCCAGTTGCTCACAAATGGCAGCAGCATCCACCAGGCCCTCGCTGCAGCACTGGCCCTTCCCCCGCATTAGCCAGAGAGTTACCCCCTCGACGGCATAGCCCTGTTCATGAAGAATAGCTGCCACGGTGGAGCTGTCCACTCCCCCGGAAAGGGCTGCCACAATGCGGGGCCGCGAGCGAGAGCCAGTTCCTTCTGAAGCACCAGTTACCATGAGACAGCAGATCCCCTGCCAAAAACGCTACCTGGAAGTCCCGAAGTTCCCGAAACTCTCAGAGCCTCTTGATCCTCACCGAGAAACGCCGCACAGTAACCCTTCCCTCCTGCTTTGCAGGAGCAAGCAACTGGGGAGGAAGCACGGCTCTCGAGTAAAGAACGACCCTACTACCACTATGCAACAACCCCTGGCCTAGTCTGCAAGTTAACCCTCCGGGAGGAGGTTGCTCTAAGAGCCACCCTAACCTTCAAGGAGCTGCAACCGCAAAGACCTAGCAAGGATCTGTCAAAGCCACCCGCCTGCGCGGATTTTCTCCTGCTGCTTGGGCTGGCAGCAGCCGCCTGCCAAAATGGAGCGGTGTTCTACTCCTTGCGGCGGCTGTAAATTCGCCCCGTCCTCCCTCGCCCGGTCTACGGGTGATGGAGAGAGGCCGTTGGCTTGTCAACTGCAGGGCTACCTTCACGCTAACTTGTCTCCGCCTGAGGCGGTGGTGGAGTTTCCGAGAACCCCCTTTGCTGCAGACGCCGCAAGGAATCTAAAGCTGCTGCCGCCACACTATCGTGGGGATCTCTCGCCAGATAGTGGAGAGCGGAAACGCTCTTGGGCGAGGGCAGATTCCCCAGGGCCTGGGCCAGCCGCTGCCGCACCAGCCAATCCTCCGATTGGACAAAGGGCAGGAGGTGATCCAAAGCCCGCAGATCCCCTAGTTCTCCCAGAGCAGCAATGGCTGCCTGCTGCAGCAACACCTCCGGCCCCTCCAGGGCCTGCAGCAAGACGTCGTAGGCCCGTGGATCCTTCAAGTTGCCCAAAGCCACGGCAGCACTGAAGCGCACCAGCCATTCCACATCTTCGTAGAAGGCGTGCACCAGCGCCTCAAAGGCCCGCGGGTCTTCTAGGTAGCCCAAAGCGCCTGCTGCATTGGCGCGAATGCTGTAGTCGGGGTCTTGGGTGAGGATCTCCACCAACTTGGGCAAACAGGCGTCAGTTTGCTTGACCCCTAGCGCAAAAACGGCGAAAGAGCGCACTTGTAAGTTTTCATCATCAATGACCTGCAAAATCAGGGGCACTGCCTGCTCTGCTGGCACGTCCCGCAGCTGGGCCAAGGCCAGCATCCGATCCGCTGCCCGTGGGCTGCGCAGCCGCTCGGCAATTTCCTGCAAGCGGGTAGGGTTGGTGGGATCCAAAGTGGGAAGGGTCATGCTGTTAATAAATGTTACGGATTCTCACTTAATTATGGCAAACTTTGCTGCCTTGAAGGCAAGTTGAGTTGGCCCTATGGCGAGGATTTTGGATACTTTAGACGTGAGGCTCTCCCCCAATGGTTTTTATGGCTCGTCAACTGGCTTTGCTTGGAATCCTTCTGGGGTCGACGGTGGGCCTGTTGTGCCTATCCCCTTGCTTGTCTCCCGCTTTGGCCAACGCCCCCTCGGCGGTGCCGGACGCAGAGCTGGCCCTGCAGCCACTTTTGCCGCCGGGATCCCGCCTCCTCCGCTCCCGTCGGCTAAGTAACACAGAAGCAGAAGTCTGGGTGGAGTTTCGCGGCGGCAGCAGCCCTGTGATCATGCGGCTAAATGCTGCCGGCCGCTGGGAGCAGGATCTAAACGCCACCTTGGCCCGTGGAGCCAGCCAGCTACAGGCTCTTGCCCGGCAACAGGCAGCAGGTCTGCCTGCAGGTTTTGGCCAAACCGCCCCTGACCAACCTCCGCCGGCCTCCCTCCCACCTGCCTCCAGTCTGATCCGACCGGCGGACCGGGAGCAGGAAACGCAGCGGGCTTTGAGCGGAGCGGGACGGGCGGATCCCTTTGTGCCCCAGAACGTGCGGGCTCCTGAGCCGCTCCCAGATCTGCCGCCCCTTCCAGAACTGCCTCCCCCTCCACCCGAAGGTGAAGTACCTACAGCAGGGGCCACGCCGCCTCCCACCCCAGATCCGGCTGCTTTTGCCCGCAGCGTGCAGGTTTCTGGGTTTATCCAAATTGGCGGCGAGTCCTTTGCTCTCATTTCTGCCCCTGCCACCATTCCTGCAGTTGTGCAGACTGGGCAAGACTACCAAACTGCCCAAGTGGCCAGGGTATCGGTGCCAGAGCGGCAGGTGGTGCTCCTAGAAGGGGGAGAGACGGTGGTCAAGACAATGCAGGATACAACATTGATTGTGGGAGCGCCCTAGCTTGCGCCTAAAGAGAGGCAGGCTAGAAGCGGGGCTCACTACTAAGGCGGGAGGGCTGCTGTTTGAGATAGCGCAAGAACTCCCGCAGCTCAGCCTCAGTCAGCTGGTGGCGAGATTTTTTCTGGAAGCGACGTTCCAAAAACTCTTGGCCCTCTTTGCGACCCCAGCCAATGCGCTGCATCTCCACGTCTGTTTGCGCGATGAGATCCGACAGATCGTCGCTTTGCGTCTCCGCTTCCTTGAGGTTGGACAGCTCTGCAAGCGACTGGGATCGGGCTGAGATCCCTGCTGCTTCAGGGGTTGAAGGGGTAGGGGAAGGGGGGGCTTGTCCATTGCCCAGGTTAGGGGCTGGCCAACTGGGAGTGGGCAGATAGGGGGTCCTCGACGTGGCGGCGTCCAGCCCCAAACTCAGGGAGGAGGTAGGGCGACCAAATCCTGCATGCTGAAGAGCACGTTTTAAGGCAGCATCTTCCGCTTCTTCAATAGTGTTCGAGCCGGCCATGCCACTGCCCAAAACGGTGTTGTTCACCACCACCTGGGCTTTGACGATGTAGATCCCTTCCTCCACGCGCAACAGATCAGTGAGCAAGCTGCCCATGGGGTACCGCTCTCGAAAGTCTTGAATCATCCTGCCGCCGGCATCTGTTGCTGCTGAAGCCTTGACTACAGGCTAGCTTGAAAGTACGCCTTACATCCAGATCTCCTTGCCCCAACATTCCAGCCAGTCAATATTGGCTATTGGCTAAAAGTGTTTGCCAACAAGAGACCTCTTTCCTAGCAGTCAACGTTATGCTAAGGCCAAGGAATCGGCACACAGGGAGGCGCAACAGGTATGGCTAGCGATACAACTGGGGCCAGGTCAGCCAGCTTGGGGCAGGCAGCCATTCGAGAGCGCAACTATGGCACTGCTTTGCAGTTGTTGCGGCGAGCATATCGCGCCGATCCTAGCCCTGAAAACGCCCGTTGGTTGGCCACTGCCTACGAGGAAGCAGGCTACCTTCAACTAGCCGCTCTCTATCGAGAACTGGCCCAAGAGCGCAAGGAGACCCCCAAAGCAATTCCCTTTCAGGCCTCCACCCCTGGGGAGCTGAAGCAGCTACCCCCCCAACCCCCAACTCATAAGACCGTTCCCTTGCCGCAGCCGGTCCCGCCTTCCAGCCCCTCCCCCTCTTCTCGGGATCAGCCAATTGGGGTCTCCAAACCCCTTGCTCCCAAAAGCCTTAGCCGTCAGGTACCCCTGCAACCGCTAGCACCAGAGGCTGCCTCTTCTGGGGAACACTCCGCCCAAAAGGCCAACTATCTGCCGGTTCAACACGCCCCAGATTTGCAAAACCCGCAGCAGGGATCCCCCTTCCTGCGGCGTTTGCACCAACTGCATCGGCAGTTCAAGGATCAGCCCACTGCAGAGCTGGCTCTACAGCTGGCGGAAGCCTACGACGAGCAAAAGAACTTCAAAGAGGCCCAGCGCTACTACCGAGAAGTGTTGGATCTAGATCACTCTTGGCTATTGCGGCCAATGGTGCTGGAGCGCCTAGAAGAGCTGCAGCGACTGCAGGGGGGATCCCTGGGCGATCCTTCAGCCCAGAGCTTGCTCAAGCTGGCCGAGAAGCTGGAACAGGAGGGGGAAACGGCTCGAGCTGAGCAGGTTTACCGGCAAATTCTAAAAATGAATACCACCCTGGATATCCACGCCAAGGCTCGCAAAGGATTAAACCGGCTCTACCCCAACGGAAAACCCTGAGGCCAGACCAGCACCCCTAGGAAGCTAACTTAGCCGGTCAAAGAATAGCTGGGGCTAGCGAGGGGTGTTAGTTTCCTGCGGGCTGCAGCAATGGTCTGGGGCAGCACCCCCACCAGCCGCGCCAAAACCTCATCCGGCAACTGGCTGACCAGCTCCGCCGAGAAAAATTCTTCTAAGCTAAAGAGCAAGATCCGCGCCCGCCGGGCCGGCAGAGGATTGTCGGTAATCTGCTGTAGCCACCGCATCCAGTGCAGCCGCTTGGCATAGGCGTTTTGCCGCTCTTGATAGCCTTGGGGATGCAACAGAGCCACCTCCCCAATTGGGATCACGCTGCTCGACTCCACATCCAAGGGCCCTCCCACTGCAGCCCCTGGCCCGGCAAACTCAGCATGGAACGTCTTGCAGATGATCAAGGCATTGGGCCGCTGGGGGTCTACCATCAGCAGTTGGCCGCTGCTGAGGCTGCGAATTAGCTGCCCTGGCTCAACCCAGGGAACCAGGCTGTGGCTGTTGGGAGAGGGCTCGTTCATACCTCTTTAAGATATCTCAGCTCCTCTTCTCCTTACATGAGATCTTCAACTTTCGCAGCTCTGCTTGACCAAATCTTCATAGATTGGGGGGAGAGGGCCAAACGTGGCCTTCCCCCAAGCTACTGGCGGGGGGTTTGGATCTCGCCGACAACCCGAATGGCGATCCCTTCGCCGGCCTGGCAGTGGCCAATGCGGCGGGCATGGGAGTAGCCGGCGCTGTGGAGCTCTTGCAAAAGCTCTGCCGTGAAGGCGGGATCCACCGCCACCAGTAAGCCCCCGCTGGTTTGCGGATCCGCCAAGAGCAACTGCTGCCACTCCAGCAGAGAGTCGGCCTCTACGCCTTCATAGCTTTGCCAATTGCGACGGGCTGCGCCTGGGAAGATCCCCGCCTCCGCCAAGGAGAGGGCCTCGGGCAAAAAGGGAATAGCAGCCAGATCCAACTCAGCGCTTACCCCTGAGCCACGACAGACCTCCAGCAAGTGCCCCAAAAGACCAAACCCCGTGACATCGGTTAGGGCGTGGACCTGGGGTCGCCGCGCCAGTTGTGGGCCGATGCAGTTAAGTTGGGTCATCACCTGCAAAACTTCTGCATAGCCCGCTGCGCTGAGCTGGCCCTTTTTCAGGGCGGTGGTCATCACCCCGATCCCCAGCGGCTTAGTTAGGATGAGGTCGTCGCCAGGCTGGGCAGTAGCGTTGCGGCGGATGTGCTGCGGGTGGGCCAGCCCTGCCACCACCAGACCGAAGATGGGCTCGGGTGAATCGATGGAGTGCCCCCCCGCCAAAGGGATCCCGGCTTCCTGGCAGACCTGGATTCCCCCGGCCATGATCTCCCGAATGGCTGCCAGGGGCAGGGTGTTGACCGGCATGCCCAAAATGGCGAGGGCGAGAATGGGCCTACCCCCCATTGCGTAAACGTCAGAGAGGGCGTTGGCTGCAGCAATGCGGCCAAAATCCACCGGATTGTCGACGATGGGCATGAAAAAGTCGGTGGTTAGGATTAGGGCCTGCTCGTCGTTGAGTTGGTAGACGGCGGCATCGTCGCTCGTTTCAGCCCCCACTAGCAAGGCTGGATCCGACCAGAGGAGGGGCAGCTCCTTGAGAATCTGCTGCAGCAGAGCTGGGGCAATCTTACAGCCGCAGCCGCCACCATGGGAGTACTGGGTAAGGCGAAGGGGAGTCTCCATTCAAGCAAAGGGAGAAAACGTCGGACTGACTTTACTGTAGCGGCAGCTAGCAGCAACTGGAAAAAGGGGCGCTGGGTTAAGGTTGAAGGGATCCCTCTACCCATAGCGTTGCCATGTCTTTTGTCCCCTTGCACTTGCACAGCGAGTACAGCCTTCTGGACGGGGCTAGCCAACTGCCGCGTTTGGTTGAGCAGGTGGTGGCGATGGGTTTGCCAGGACTGGCCCTAACCGATCACGGCGTCATGTACGGGGCCATTGAGCTGGTGAAACTGTGTAAAAGCAAAGGGATCAAGCCAATCATTGGCAACGAGATGTATGTGATCAACGGCGATATTCGAGACAAAAGCCGCAAGTATCCCAAGTATCACCAAGTAGTCCTAGCCAAGAACACCCAGGGCTACAAAAACTTGGTGAAGCTAACCACCATTTCCCATCTCCACGGCGTTCAAGGCAAGGGGATCTTTGCGCGCCCCTGCATCAACAAAGAGTATTTGGCCCAATACAAGGAGGGGTTGATCGTGACCAGCGGCTGTCTAGCTGGGGAAGTGCCCCAGGCCATTTTGCAGGGGCGGCCAGAAATTGCTCGCCAAGTGGCTGCTTGGTATCAGGAACAGTTTGGAGATGATTACTACATTGAGATCCAGGATCACGGCTACCGGGAAGACCGCTTTGTCAACGTGCAATTGGTGCGCATTGCTCGCGAACTAGGGATCCCGATCATCCTCACCAACGATACTCATTTTATTTCTTGCTGGGATGTGGAGGCCCACGATGCTCTGCTCTGCATCCAAACAGGCAAATCTCTCAGCGAAAAAAATCGCCTTCGCTACACCGGGACGGAATACCTGAAAAGTCCAGAAGAAATGCGCCGCCTCTGCCGCGATCACCTCGAGCAGGAGGTCATCGACGAGGCAATTGCCAATACGCTCAAAGTGCTGGAAAAGATCGAGGATTATGACCTGTTTGGGGAAATACGCATGCCCGACTACCCGGTTCCTCCGGGTTATTCTGCCGATAGCTACCTTGCTGAGTTGGCCTGGCAAGGCTTGGCAAAGCGCTGCGGTGTCGCCCATCCGGATCAGATTCCCCAAAACTATCAGGAGCGCCTGCGCTTTGAGCTGAATATCATCCAGCAAAAAGGGTTTTCCAGCTATTTCTTGGTAGTCTGGGACTATGTTCGCTATGCCCGTGAACACGGGATCCCAGTGGGCCCAGGCCGCGGTTCAGCAGCCGGATCCCTGGTGGCCTATGCCCTACAGATTACCAATATTGACCCCGTCAAATACGGGTTGCTCTTCGAGCGTTTTCTCAACCCAGAACGGCAATCAATGCCGGATATCGATACCGACTTTTGTATCGAGCGGCGAGGGGAGCTGATCGAATACGTAACCCGCAAGTATGGTCAAGAGCGAGTAGCTCAGATCATCACCTTTAACCGCATGACTTCCAAAGCTATTCTCAAGGATGTTGCCCGAGTGCTGGACATTCCCTATGCCGAAGCTGACAAAATGGCAAAGTTGATCCCGGTGTCCCGGGGCAAGCCAGCAAAATTAGAGGAGATGATCAGCGAGAATACTCCTGCCCCAGAGTTCAAGGAAAAATACGAGAAAGACCCAACTACTCGCCGCTGGATTGATCTAGCTCGATTGCTGGAGGGCACCAACAAAACCTTTGGAGTTCATGCTGCCGGTGTAGTTATTTCTAAGGATCCCTTGGATGAAATTGTGCCTTTGCAGTACAACAACGAAGGCCAAATCATTACCCAGTACTCGATGGAAGACATTGAGTCTCTGGGTCTGTTGAAGATGGACTTTTTGGGGCTGCGCAACCTTACCTTGATCCAACGAACTGTGGAGCTAATTCGAGAACACAGAGGTGTTGCCATCGATCTGGACAACCTGCCCCTGGATGATCCAAAAACTTACCAACTCTTGGAAAAAGGGGAGGTGGAAGGGATCTTCCAGCTGGAATCTTCCGGTATGAAGCAGGTGGTGCGAGAGCTCAAGCCCTCTAATCTGGAGGATATTTCCTCGGTCCTGGCTCTTTACCGACCGGGGCCATTGGATACGGGCATGATCCCAGACTTTATCGATCGCAAACATGGCCGCAAGCCGGTAACCTACGTCCACGATCTCCTCAAGCCAATCCTTCAAGATACCTATGGCGCCATTCTCTACCAAGAGCAGATCATGCGCATTGCCCAGGACATGGCCGGCTATACCCTGGGCCAGGCCGACCTACTGCGGCGGGCGATGGGGAAAAAGAAGGTCTCCGAGATGGAGAAACACCGCGAGCAGTTTGTCCAAGGGGCAGTCGCGCGAGGTGTAGCTAAAGAAGTAGCCACGGAGCTATTTGACCAAATGGTTGCTTTCGCCGAGTATTGCTTCAACAAATCTCACTCTACGGCCTATGGATTGATTACCTTCCAGACTGCTTACCTGAAAGCCAACTACCCAACAGAATACATGGCGGCACTGCTTTCTTCTGTAAGTGGGGATCAGGATAAAGTCCAGCGCTACATTACCTACTGTCTATCCATTGGAATCCAAATCGAGCCGCCTGACATCAACCGCTCCGGCCTGGACTTTACTCCTCAGGGATCCAGCATTTTGTTTGGTCTGGGGGCAGTAAAGAATGTAGGGGAGGGAGCCGTTCAAAACATTCTGGCTACTCGCCAAGCTGGTGGTCCTTTCACCTCTTTGGCCGACTTTTGCCAGCGGGTCGATCTGCGCATCGTTAACCGCCGGGCTATTGAGTCACTCATTTGTGCAGGCGCTTTCGATTGTATTTCCCGCAACCGCAAACAGTTAATGGCGGATCTGGATCCCGTCCTCAGTTGGGCAGCAGAGCGGGCTAAGTTTAACGCCATTGGCCAGGCCAGCCTATTTGATTTATTAGGAGGCGAAAGCAGCAATGGCCAGGGATTTGTTGAGGTACCGCGCGGGCCGGCTACTGAAGATTTTCCACCGCAAGAAAAGCTGAGGCTAGAGCGAGAGCTGTTGGGCTTTTACGTTTCAGACCACCCCCTGCGGCGGATTCAAGAGCAAGTACGGCTACTAGCTCTCGCTAGCCTTGCTGATTTGAAGGCCTATCCACCTGATGCCTCAGTTGGCATTCTAGCTCTGGTGACCGCCATCAAAACCGCAACCACCAAGAAAGGGGAGCGCATGGCGATTTTGCAACTGGAAGATCTGACGAGCACTTGCGAAGCGGTAATCTTCCCCAAGACTTACAAGCGTTTGCGCGGTTGCCTAGAGGTGGATCAACGGCTATTGGTGTGGGCCAAGCTGGATCAGCGGGATGAGCAGTTGCAGCTGATTGTTGAAGACTTACAGCCAATTGAATCGGTGAGTTGGGTTACGGTGGAACTTCCTCTGGAGGCTGCCGGAACTGTAGAGGAGCGACACCGTCTGCAGGCGGTTCTTACCCGTCAACGCTCGGAAGCCAAGGAAGAAAATCGCGTTCCCGTCGTGGCAGCTATCGTTGCCCATCCCCATACCCTTTGGGTAAGACTGGGATCCCAATTTTGGGTTAAAGATGCCGAGGCCACCGTGGCAGCTTTGTGCCAAGCCGGCTACACCGCCCGCAGGGAAGCGCTAAGGTAGACAACCCAACTGGCGTCCCAGCCAAGTGCGCAACTGCGCCACCGTCAGCCGCGGCGAGGGACGTGGCAAAGGCCGTTCGGGATCCCCGGCCAAACTGAGCACGGGAACCTCCAGCTGGTAGCGCTCCCACCAGGCGGGGTTGGCAGTAATATCGCGGATTTCCAGCTCGCCGATCTCAGGGATCTGCTGCAACTTCTTGGCTAAGTCCTCGCAGAGGTGGCAGCCGGGCTTGCTGTAGAGGACTAGGGGCGGCCAAGGCATAGGAGAATCTCTAGCGAGGGACAGCGCAGGCCAGACGACGATGTTGCAGTGAAGGCATCTGGCGCCGGATAAGCTGCAGCCGCTCCGGATCAATCTCGGCAATGGCCACTCCTGGTTTTTCGCCGCCGGCATCCGCCAGGATCGTCCCCCAGGGATCCACAATCATGGCGTGGCCATGACATTGCCGCCGCTCGTAGTGGGTGCCCACCTGGGCGGGCGCAATCACGTAGCAGGTGTTTTCAATGGCCCGACACTGCAGCAAAACCTGCCAGTGGTCCCGGCCTGTGTAGGCGGTAAAGGCGGCAGGGATCAGCAACACCTCCGCCCCTTGATCCACCAAAGAGCGGTACAGCTCAGGAAAGCGCACGTCGTAACAGACCGATAAACCCAGAGTGCCTAGCCGCTCCTCCTGGCAGACCACCACCTCCTTGCCGCTCACCACCGTGTTGGACTCGCGGTAGGTGTTGCCGTCGGGCAGGTTGACGTCAAAAAGGTGGATCTTGCGGTAGCGGGCCAGCTCCTTGCCCTCGGGGCTGTAGAGGGCGGCGGTGTTGTACACCTTGCCCTGTCCATCGGGCACCGGGTATCCCCCCCCCAGCACGAATACCTGGTAGCGCTGGGCCATCTTGGCCAAAAACTCCTCGGCCCGCTGCGCGATCTCCGGGGCAAGGCGGGCTTTTTCTGCCTCCGGCCCCATGAAGGCAAAGTTTTCCGGCAGGGTCACCAGCTCACACCCCCGGCGCGCTGCAAAGTCAATCCACTCCTCTGCCTGTTGCAAGTTGCTGGCTAGATCCGGGGTGCTGGTCATCTGAATGGCGGCTGCCAAGTAGGATTGCATAGGAAAACTCCAAGGAGACTCAAGAGATCCAGCCGTCTAGCCCGCCAGGTGCCACCAGCCCAGAGCAGGCCCCACAAATCGCACCACCACCCAGACAATGGCCAGGAGAATAATGCCGGCCCAAGCGCCCCGAGTTGTCCAATTGTAGATTGTGCGGGCCTGGGCTTTGGTGAGAGGAATATCTTTGAGCTGGGGAAACAGCAGCTCTTGGTCGGGATCGGGGTTGTTCCGGGTTTTGCGGCGCTTTGCTTCGCCCATAGGCTGGCCTCCAATGGCTTTGGCCCAGTCGTGACTTTCATCTTAATTCCTCTGGGCCTCTCCTAGCTGGTGGGGTTGCAACTGCTGGGTCGGCTGAAGTTTAGGGGTACTTTGTCGGCCTTGGTGGAATGGGGGAGCCTAACTAGAAGCGCTGGTGTAAAAGCGCAGGGCAAAGCGCCAGAACAGATGGGATCCCCACAGCAGCCCCACCGCCAGCAGGGCGGATCCCACAAGCCACGGCCATTGGGCTCGCCCCAACAAGGTTTCCGCCGGTACTGTGGTCAAGAAAGCCACCGGCACAACGAAGGTAAAAAACAGCCGATAGGCCACCGGATAGGCCACCAGGGGGAAGCGCCCCGCCTCCACCAAGCCCCGCAGCACCTCGGTAACGTTGTAGATCTTGACAAACCAGATGCTGGTGGCCCCCAGCATAAACCAGAGGCTGTAGAGGATGACCAATCCCAGCAGAAGGGGCACTAGACCCAGAACATAGGCCCAGGCCGGCAGCTGCAACTGGATCCCGGCGGAGAGAATCAGCACCAGGCCAAAGCCGATATCCACCAGGCCCCAGGGAGAGAACACGCGGGTTGACAGCCAAAACTGGCTACTAATGGGCTTGAGCAAGACAAAATCCAGGGTGCCCTCCTGCACCTGCTGCACAATGCGGTTTAAGTTGACGCTAAAGAGGCTGGCCGACACGCCCTGCAAGATAGTGAACATGCCCAAGACGATGAGCGCCTCCGGCCAGCTCCAGCCCCCTAGGCGGTGCCCCCGCTGATAGAACAGTGAAAGCCCAAACAGAGCCGATCCCAGACCGCCTAAGCTACTGAGGCTGGCAAAGAAGAAGTTGGCGCGGTACTCCATTTCTGCTGCTACAGAAGTGCTCCAAAACAGCCACAGCACCCGCAAGTAGCGCAGCATTCGTTCTCTCTCCAATCTCAGCTTTTATTCCACTTACGGTAGCAGCGGGCGGTGATGAGATAGGGATGAAACACTTCTAGGAAATGGCTCTGCAGCACCTGAAAGAACTGCTCGACTTTTTGCGGGTCGTCTAGGTGGAAGGGAAATTCGCCATTAAACCCCTTGAAAAAGTACCAGTTGATCAACAACTTGCCTTCCGGCTTAAGCCAGGCGTAAAACTGACGCAACTGCGCTGCCGGATCCGGCAAATGTTCCACCACATCGAAGCAGATGACGGTGTCAAAGAGGATCCCTTGTGGGAAGGTTTCCGGGCAGTGGATCCGTTCGCTTAGACCTAGCTTTTCCGCCCGCAGTTGTACAAACTGCCGATGGATGGGGTTGATATCCCAAAAAATCACCTGCTCCACCGCCGGGCAGAGAGCTGCCCCAAGGGTGTGGGTGCCGATGCCGCCGCCAAAATCCAGCACTAGCCCGCGAGCCTGATCCGCCACCAGGCGCAGAGTATTGCCGATGTAGTCGGTGCTGCTCAGGTGCCAAGCGGCCAAGTCCAGCAAATAGGCGGATCCCACCCGATCCCGGTAAAAGGCGTCTGCCTGATCCCACTCGAAGTCACGCCGGCCCAGTTCCGCCAACTGTTGCTGCCCCGCCCGCAGCTTCTCCCGCAGCTCGCCAGGCTCAAGGCCGAGGAAGGATCCCAGATGGGCTTCCAGGTCAAAGGCATCTTGCCAGTAGTTGCTTAGCTTAGGAGGAATAGAAGGCACGGGAACCCAAAGCTTGTTAGGCTGCTGGCCTCAGGATACCGCAAGGCAGGGGATGGCGGTGAAGTCCTCCTTCTCGCTAACTTTCTCAGTGTCTTGCTGGGATCCCGGCTCAGGAGCATTGGGCAGCGTTTTCAAAAGAGCAGCCAAGGTCTGGGGACTGAAGTGGTCGGTGCTCCTGACAATGGCTGTTACCCTCGGCCCAAACCCGATCTTGTCAAAAAGCTGCAGCCGATGGGAGGCAACCCGTTTCCCATTGACGAACAAACCGTTGGTGCTCTGACGGGATCCGGGGCTGCCATCAAAGATGACGTAGCTGTACCCCGCTTGGTTTTCCTCAGGAACGCGGATGATGAGAGCGTGCCGGCGGGAGACAAAAGGGTCATAGAGACGGATGTGGTTGTTGGCTGCTCGCCCTACTGAGTAGTAAATCTTGTCCAACACAACGCCGCGCTGACCCCTTTGATCCTCAAGGATCAGGATGAGGCGAGGAGGGCCAGACTGGGAAGCATCCATGCTCATCTGAAACAGGGCCTAGCGCGGCCCGAAAAGGCAGGGAGGATGGTTGTCTCTCCTTGTCTTTGCTACAGTATACCCTGCCCCTTTGAAAGGGGTGGACAGCGCTTGCCAGATCCCGGCAGCGAAGCTCTTGCCCAGGGCAATTCTTCCCTCAAGCGCGGGAGGGGAAGGTTGCAGCTTGGCCTCAGACAGGAGATCATAGAGTCCTATCCCAGCCAAAAGTTCCCATTGACAGCGTGACGGTGGAACCCAAGCAGACTCAGTTAGATCCTCAAGCTCCTAGCCTCACCCCAGCTACTGCAACCATCAAAGCCCAGTTGGATTTGCTGTTGTTGGGCCTGGAGTCCCTGAGCGGGGAGATTTCCGAGGCCGTTCTGGCAGCAGCCAAGAGCCTGAACTTGGAGGAGCACCTTGGCGATCGGGTGGCCCTCTGGCGTCTGCGCAACGCCAATCCCCTCCGCCGCACCAGCGGTGGCCACAAAAAAGTTGAGATTGAAGAGGCCCGCGCCCTAGCCAAGGTAATTGCCTATCTGGCAGCCCAGCAACAGGCTCGCATCCGCAGCACGCTGGAGCAGCTGGAAGCCGCCCTCAAACAGGAGCTCAGTCCCTTTCGTCAGCCGCTGGTGGGCGATTACCTGGGCGAGTTTATCTCCCACTACCGCAGCCGTATGGTGGATGGGGATGTGCGCGATGAGGATAGCCTTGCCGAACTGGCTCTGCGCATCTTGATTGAGCTACTGTTCTACAGTAGCCCCAGGGGAGCAGAGCGCCTCTGGAAAGCCTTGCTCAGCCGCCCTGAGATGGATCTGCCTGCTGGCAGCAACCTCGAGGAAGGGAAGGTGGAATCAGATGCTTTGCCCTCTTCCTAAGGCGGAGCTCTTCCTCTGACCCTGGAGTTCTTGCCGGCGTCCTTTGCTTGCCAGTTGCCATGCCCAGCCTCACCCTCACTCAAACCTATCACCAGCCCACCTCTACCCTCACTGTGCGAGGAGAAGCCCCCCTCCCTCGGCAGGGTATCGAGGCCTCAGCTACGCCGCCCCTGCAAGCGATTCAGAACAACTTTGAGTGTCAGTTGGAAATTCGCCAGGGAGAGACCACCAAGACTCTACGGGGAGACAGCGTTTGGCTCAAGGATTTGATCACGGTGATCGACCGCTACGTTGGATTCCAGCTCAGCGGTACGCCCAAGGGAGCTTTCAGTGGGACTGTGGCCATCCGTCCGCTGGATTTTATTTTCCACCGCCTCACAGTGCGGCAGGGGGAGGATCGCATTGCCCAGGTGGATCTGTCAATGACACAGTTGTATGACCTTCTAGAAAACCTCTCTCAGGCGGCCGAGGACCTGCCCCAACTGGATAAACTGGCAACGCCGCCGGCGCCAGCTTGGTATCGACAGCCCCCTGTCATTGCTGCCCTGCTGGCAGGCGGGATTGCCCTAGTGGCCGGGGTTGGGCTCTGGCTCAGCCGCAGGGATCCCTCCCCTCCCCCCTCCTCGCAACAGGGGCAGCTTACCGTGCCGGAAGCCTCTGGAGATCCTCAGCGGCGTCTGGAAAGCACCCTGGCCCAGCAGTGGCAGTCCCCTCCAGGTTTGCAGGAGCGTTTAGTCTACCGGGTAACGGTGGATGGGACGGGATCTCCCTTGGCTGCTGAGCCAGAGAATGCGCTAGCTCGGGAGCGTCGCGCCACAACTCCCTTTGCCAACCTGCCTGAAGTGGCGCCAGATCCCTTGCCGAGAGGGGCTAGGCAGTTTCGCGTCAGCCTGGGGCCAGCTAACCAAGTGGAAGTGGACACAGCCGAGTAGCTTGGTAACCCTCCGTCCGCTACCCCGGACAGTGCCGAAAGCCAGTTAGGGGTGTCTTGACAGCGCCTTTGCGGGTCCAACTGTGGACTGCGTTAGTCGGTGGGAGTGTCAAGAGTAGACAGTGCACCGCTGCACTTACCTGATTCCCACCGCAACCCAATAAGGCTGTGTTAAATTTCAGAAGAGCTGGCGCCTTGTGGGTCGGGGTGGGGATCCCGTCAGCCGGACGTAGCAGTATGGGCAAGGTTTTGGTACTCAATGCCTCCTACGAGCCGCTCAACATCACCAGTTGGCGCCGGGCAGTCGTGCTCTTGCTCAAGGGCAAGGCTGAGCAAATCGAGCACAACGGCAAAGTAGTCTACGGCAACATTCCTCTGCCTACAGTCATCCGTCTCCGCCACTACGTTCATGTTCCCCACAAAGAGATTCCCTTAACACGCCGCAATGTCCTTCATCGCGATGGATACCGCTGTCAGTACTGCGGCTGCTATGGCGAAGACCTTACCCTAGACCACGTGATCCCGCGCTCCCGCGGCGGCAGTGACACTTGGGAAAACGTGGTCAGCGCCTGTGTGCGCTGCAACCTCAAAAAAGGGAATCGCACCCCCCGTGAGGCAGGTATGCCCCTATTGCGCCAGCCCCGCCGCCCCCACAGCACTCTCTACTTGGAAATTGCCAAAGCTACTAGCAGCGGCTCCTATCGGGAGTGGCTGAAGTACACCATCGGCCTGGAGGAAGCCTCGCTGCCCCAGCCATTGGATAATCTCATCTAGAGCTTTAGGAATGGCAGTTAGATGGCGGGATTGGCGCAGAAGGGATCCCTGCCTCGATCCAGCGATGGATGAGGGTATTAACCTCTTCGGGGCACTCGTCGTGGGGACAGTGGCCGGCCTCTAGGAAGTATTCCACTGCCTTGGGGTAGTAGGTGCGGTAGAGCTGCGAGCGCTCGCGGACCCGCATCCAGGGATCCCGCTCTCCCCAAATCAGTAGCAGGGGGCGCACCAGGCTGCGCAGCAGCTCGTCCACGCTGCGTCCTTTTTGCCCGCCTCGCATCAGAGCCACAAACACATCGGCTGCTCCTGGCTCCCGCGTGGGCCGGTGAATGTCCTCCACCAGTTGGTCTGTCACTGCCGCCTGATTGTAATAGACCTGCTTGAGCTTGGCCCGGATGACCTGTGGCTGACGCAGGTACTGAAACAACAGGTAAGACACCAAGGGCTGGCGCAGACTCCAGCCTACCAGCTTGCCCAGCCCCTGCCACCAGGTGGAGGGGGATCCCTTAGCAGTGGAAAAGCCACCGGCTCCGTTGAGCAGCACCACACCCCGCACCCACTCAGGCCACTCTGCTGCCAGGCTGAGCACCACATAGCCGCCTAGGGAGTTGCCGATGGCCACTACCGGCTGTCGGATCACCTGTTGACAGAAGTCCCGCAGTTGATCCCGCCAGATCTCAGCGCAGTAGTTCCACTTGGGCTTGGCCGAGCGACCAAAGCCCAGCAAGTCAATGGCATAGACCTGGTAGTGTTGCGCCAGTTGGGAAATGTTCTTGCGCCAGTGGTCAGTGGAGGCTCCAAAGCCGTGCACCAACAGCAGCGGCTGTCCCTGCTCGCCCTGTTTGACATAATGGACAGGCTGCCCTCGCCAAATCCAGCGTGCTGAGATAGGAGTAGCCAATGCCGAGGTTGAAGCCATAAGAGTCGCTCGCAAGCTCCTCCTAATTCTAGATTTAGATTTTGCCTGGCCGACCCCGAAAGCTGCTGGGCAGGGTATCCTAAAACACAGGTTAGATACGCAAATGATCGCATTTTTGACAGGTCATCTTGTTGCTGTAGAACTGGGAGAGCGCAGCAGCCTCACCCTGGAGGTGCAAGGGATCGGCTATCGCATCCAGGCGCCGGCCCGTTTTCTCGAGCAACTGCCCCCTGTAGGGGAGCCTGTGCGGGTGTTCACCCATTTGCTCGTGCGAGAGACTGAGCTGGTGCTGTACGGGTTTGGCTCGGCAGCGGAGCGGGATCTGTTTGCGGAACTGATTAAGGTGCCAGGGGTGGGACCTGCCCTGGGTTTGGCATTGCTCAACACCTTTACTCTCCAGGAGCTGGTGCAGGCGGTGGTAACCGAAAATGTCCGCCTCCTCTCCCTGGCTCCAGGGGTAGGACAAAAGACTGCCCAACGGCTGGCGCTGGAGCTGAAAAGCAAATTGGCCCACTGGCGAAAAGGCCTGGAGAATGCCAATCAGCCTTTGTCGAGCGGGCCACCTTCCCCTATCCGCGAAGAGGTGGAAATGGCCTTGCTGGCCCTTGGCTATAGCCCCCAGGAAATCCAAGCAGCCCTGCAAGCCTTGCCACCCCAGTCTCGGCAAACAGAAGACTGGCTGCGCGAGGCCATCAGCTACCTCAGTCAACAGCCATGAGTGGCTCAGCCCCCAAGCAGCGCCGCGTTGGCATTCTCGGCGGTACCTTTAACCCCGTCCACCACGGCCATTTAATCATGGCCGAGCAGGCCCTCTGGCAGTTCAACTTGGATCAGGTGCTGTGGATACCGGCAGGGAATCCGCCCCACAAGCCCTTAGCTGGGGGCGCCAGCAAAGAGGATCGCCTGGCCATGGTGAAGCTAGCCATTGCCGACCATGAGCGCTTTGCCTGCTCTGACTTGGAGATCCGCCGTCCTGGCCCCTCTTACACCATTGAGACCCTACGCTGCCTGATGCAGGAGCAACCCAACACCCAGTGGTACTGGATCATCGGTGTGGATGCCCTGCAGGAGCTGCCCCAGTGGCACCAGGCGGAAGAATTGGCCCGCCTCTGTCACTGGATTGTTGCCCCCCGCCTCGATGCTGGCGACGCCGCCCAGGTGCTGCGGTCGGTGGCTGAGAAGCTGCCCATCCGGGCGACAATCTTGGACGCCCCCACCCTAACGCTCTCTTCCACCTACCTACGTCAGCAGATCCAAAAAGGGGGATCCATCCGCTACTTGGTCCCCCCCGCTGTGGAGCACTACATTCGCCAACACCGACTCTATCTCGACCCTTGAAGAAAAAAAGAGGAGGGATCCCTCCTCTCCAATCAACCCATTGGCTACAGCAACGGCCTGCCCAACTTTTTTCCCGGGGAGGAGAGGCTAGAGAGTGAAGTTAGAAGGTGCTGTTTCCTTGAGTGGGCGGGCAATCGCAAAAAATTGCAACCCAACCTGCCGGCGGCTTAGTAAGCCAGGCCCATGCTGCGGGTGGTTTCGGGCCCAAGATAGACGCGGATGCTCAGGAAATCGGTGGGGCAAGCGGTCTCACAGCGTTTGCAGCCAACACAGTCCTCGGTGCGGGGGGCTGCAGCAATCATGCCGGCCTTGTTGTTCCCCTTCCAGGGCACCATTTCCAACACATCGGTAGGGCAGGCCCGCACACACTGAGTACAACCGATGCAAGTGTCGTAGATCTTGACCGTGTGAGCCATTAGCGTTCTCCAGTCGAGCTCTTTGAAAGAGGTTTACCCCTCTGGCGTGGCAGCCACACCACTGCACAGGTGCCCTCAGTGTACTGTAGTCCTGCCCAGCCACCCCAATCTCCGATCCAAATGTTCAAACAAATTTACATCCCCAGGGATCCCTTGCCGCCCCGACGGGAAGGTCGCCCTCGCAGTTGGGCTAGGATCGCCTGAGGAAGAGCAGGGCAAGGATCCTACGAATGGGACGCTCGGTGCGGAATTGGAGAAGGCAAACTCGAAGCCAGATGCGCCGCCTGGGCTCCGTTTTGGCTGGCATTTTGCAGGAAATCTATGAGGAGAACATACCTCGCCTGCGCCGCTGGGATCGGCAGCTTACCAACTGGGTATACCGCCGCGGCTGGAGGGTGGATCCCTCCTTGCCTAAGGTGGCTATCTACGTGTTGGGTACGGTGGTGATCCTGGCGATTCCAATTCTCACCTGGGCAGTTGTGGTTGCCGTTGTTGCCTTTCTCGCCATCCAAATGGTTCAAAAATGGCCCCAGGCAGCCCCCGCCAGGGATCGCCACTATCTGCCGAGCGCCGATGCGGAGGACGACCCCGATCCCCGCCGAGAGGACTGGGACGATTGACGGGCTAACTGTCCCTGCGCTGGTACAGGGGATCACCCTTGGGTGGAGGGGGCGACTCTTTTTGGCTGCTAAGGCGCTGCCTCATCTGTCTGACCAGCTTTTGCTGGGAGCGGTTTTCCAGCCTGTTTAGGCCAAGGGCGCCGGCCAGGATCCCTAACTGTAAAGCCAAGCTGGGCAGGGTAGTCTCCAGATCCCGCCCTGCCAAGGCCCGAAAGAAAAACACAAATGCCCCAACGCCAGCCGAAAAACCCACCGCCAGGTAGACAAAGCGCCGCAAACTGCGGTAGGGAGCGGTCATTTCTGCCAGCAGCCTCGCCTGCTCCGCCGTCGGATCCTGGGGCAAGCTGGCTTTGGGCAAAGACTTGGGATCCGATTCCGCCATTGGCTATACCTCTTCAGGCAAGAGCAAGGGATCCCGCCCAGAAATCGCAGCCAGACTTTCCTCGGCGGCCCGACAGGCGGCCAGGATATCTTGCTCTTCTCCACCCAAGTAGACGCGGCCAAAGCTACCAAAAGGCATCACCTCGAGGATGTTGATCCGGGCCGATTTTTCTGCCTCATTGGCGGCCAGGGGAGCATAACCTGCCGGCTGCACCTCCAGGATGTAAAGGGTTTGGCCCGCAAGAAGCATCTGGCCGCGGCGGAAACGGTTGATCAACTGGGTTTGGTGGGGATCGATGTTGCGGATGATCTGGCTAGAGATGATGCGCGGCTTGAGACGCTCCTGTTCGCTCACCCCCAAAGCCGCTAGGATGGCCCGCCCGGCAGTGCGGGTATCCCCCTGGTTGCTGGAGTGAACCTCCAAAAGACCGTAGAGGCGCTCTACTACCTGCAGTCCTGGCCTTACCGAGGTGGCTTTGAGGGCAATGTCCATGACGCGGTTGATCTCAATGCCGGGGGAAATCTCGACCCAGAGGGAAGTGTCTCCCGGCAGGGGCAAAAAGCCCTGGGCCACCGTGCCCAGATAGGCGGCGTACTGGGGCTGGAGCCGATCCAAAAACACGTAGCTGCGTAGGTCAATCCCCAAAGGAGTTCCCCCCTAGTCGCTTGGGCTCTGTGGGATGACAAGCTGGGAGTGGATCCCTATCTTCAGTCTCGCCTGATCTGGCCAGCGGGATCCCACCTTCCTGCTGCTACAGGCCGCCCTGGGCCACCACCTTTACAGTTGTCAGGGCTTCCAGGTCGATGGGCCCGCGCACATGCAGCCGCTGGGTAGAAATGCCCAGGGACGGGTCGCGAATCGCCCCCAAGGTAGGGATCCCGCTTCCGCGGCCTGCTGAGAGGGGCGTAGTGTTGATGTGGATAAGGGCCGCATCCACCTCCTGGAGAAAGCGCTGGGCCGCCGCCTGGCTGTCAGTGAGGATGGCTTCCGACTGATGGTAACCGTTTTTGTTAATCCAGGCGATAGCCTCCGGTAAATCCGCTACTAGCTGGAGGCGCAGATGGGGACGCCGGGTGGAGTCAAACTCTTCTCCCAGCGGCTGGAGCTGGGGAAATTGCTCTAGAATTGGGGCGGCCGCCTGGACATCGACCTCCCCCTGACTGAGCAAAGCTTCGACCAGCGCTGGCAGATGGCTGGCGGCCCAGTCGGCGTGGATCAGCAGCCAGAGGGTGAGGGGCTGGTAGATGGGGATCCCTTCTGGGCCATAGCGAGCCAAGGGATCTAGCAAAGCTGACTTCACCAAAGGCCAGGGAGCAGTGCGATCCAGATAAACATGGCCATAGCCCAGGTGGGTAGCCAGGATCGGCACTTTGCTAGCCTGTAGGAGAAACTCCACCCAGCCGGGGCGGCCACAGGGGATTACCAGATCCACGTAGCGGGTTTGCTGCAGCAGCAGTAGCAGCAGCGAGTCCTCTTGGGGATCCGCCGGCCGGTCTTGGGTGGGCAAGGCTTGAATGGCCCCTTCCGGGATCCCGTGCTCGTAGGCTGTTTCTGCCAATAGGGTAACTAAAGCCTGGTGGGTTTTCTGGATGGGGCCGCTGCCGGCCAAGATCACACCATTGCCCGTCTTGAGACCCATGCCAATGCCGTTGAGGGCAAACTCGGGGTAGATCTCATAGACCAAAGCCACCACCCCCAAGGGGACGCGGTAGCGGCCAATGAACAGCCCGTTGTCCTGGCGGTGCCCCCTCTCCAGGCTGCCGATGGGATCCGGCTGTTGGGCCAAGAGAGCAAGCAACTGGGCAGACCGCTGCAGGCGCTCGGGGGTGAGCTTGAGGCCGTTGAGGATCCACTCCGGCACAGTTTGTTCGCGGCAGCTTTCCAGGTCGAGGGTATTGGCCTCTAAGAGGAGATCGGAGCGCTCCAGCAAACGGCGCGAGAGGGCCAGCAGGGCCTGCCGTTTGGTTTCGCCGCTCAAGCGCTGGAGCTGAGGCAGCAAGCGGCGCACCTGGCGCAGGGTGGTGCTGAGGTCAAAGGCTGAACCAAAATCGGTCACTCGCTTCCCTCCTGCCTGGCTGACCGACGACGGATCTGCTCCTGACCACTGCTAACAAGAAATGGCTAGATCCACAAGAGCCAAAGTGGGGGTTCTAGGGGCGCGATGGCCGGCGAAAATCTCAAGCATCTCAAGGCCGCCGCAGCAGCAGGATTGCCGTCACTGCCAACAGCGCTAGCAATAGGCAAAGAATCATGAGCCAACTGAGCAACTGGGTTTGGCTGGGGAAGAGCACCGCTCCGACAAACCCCACCACCAGAACGACTCCCAAGCCAAGGGTAAGGCCCAAGAGCGTGGATCCCTGGAAGGCGCTTTCCCGCCGCAACACCCATTGATGGCCGTTCCAGAACCAGATTTTGCGGTAGGGGTAGGAAACCGCCAGTTGCTCAATGTGCAGGCGGTCGGGGGTGATGGCAAAAATATGCTGGCAACGACTGCAGCCAAAAGCCTCGGTCAGGGTAATCAGGCGCAACTGACCCTGGTAGCAGCATGGGCAGGGGTAGATCTTGGTGGGCTCAATGGGCTGAGCCACCCGCAGGGACGATTTCTGCCGAGGCAACTTGCGAGGAGAAGAAAAGGCCACAGCTCCTAGTTGGCGAGAAGTCGGGATCCTTCACATCCTATCTTCAAGAAAGTGGAGTCAAGCTACCCAGAGATGGCGAACGTAGCGCCAGGTCAAGATTTGGTTGAGGACGAGGAAGATGAGAGCCAGAAGCCCATAGCCCAGCTTGAGAACTCTGCTCAGGTGGGGACGGGCCCAGAGGGGAAGGAAGCCGAAATCTGTGTGCCTGGCCCAGTGCAGGAGGGCCAGCACTTGTACGACGTGAACCGGCAGGCAGTAGCGAATCATGCTTCGCTGGCCCAGGGGACTCATGCCGGCTACAGCGATGTAGAACATGGCCCAGGCAGCCAAATGGAGCCCCAGCCGCTCCCGCCAGCGCTGGCTCTTGCCGGCCAGGACACTGAGCCCCTCTACCAAACTTGCAACAATCAGGGATCCCAACGTAACAGACACAAACAGTTGGCTGAGAGCATCAGACCACAGGCCAGGATCCTTCACGGGTGCAGAAGGAGAGCGCAAGACTTGCCATCGCTCAGGGGAAAGAACATAGGTAGAAGCTTGGAAAAGGGCTTGGTAATTGGCCTGCACGCCAGTAAAGTAGCGCTGCATTTCCATGTAGAGATCCCAGCGGCCAAAGCGGAGCTGACAGTAGAGGAAAAAACTCAGCCCGCCCGACAAGGCCAAAACAACGGCGCTGGCTGTCCAAAACCAAGGGCGGGATAGCCGCAGCAGAGGAACCAGCGCCACCGGCAAACCCACAATGCGGGTGGCACTCATCACCAGACCGTGGATCCCGGCTAGGAGCCCTGACCTCATTGAATTCAAGTGGGCCGACCAGTAGAAAAAACCCAGCAGGCTGGCCATAAAGAGGGATTCGCTGTAGCCCACGACAAGGTAAAAGCTGCTGGGATAGACCAAGATCATCAAACTTGCCAAAGCTTGCCAAAGCAAGGGGATCTGCCAGAGATGGTAAAACAGGAAAAGGTAAACCCACATCAGCCAGCAAAAGAGCTGGGCAGTGAGATAAAGCCCCAGCTCCGGATCAACTCCCAACAGGCGGCTCATGGCGGCCACCGCCAGCGGATAGCCGGGAAAGAAAGCTGCATTGCTCTGCTCGTAGGCAATCTTGTCAAAGCCCACAAACTGATACCCCCGCTCCACAATGCTCAGGTACCAATAGCTATCGCGCTGGCTCAGGGCTGTAAAAGCAGAAGCATAGCTGCCGCGTTTTGTCCAGAGGTATATCGTTAACACTTGTAGGATAGTCAGCGCTAAGCCCAGCAAAAAAATCCGAGTAGAAAAGCCAACTAAACATTTGCGAATCTGCTGCAGCAGAGGGCCAGGGCGCAAACTCATCAGCTTCACCACCAAGGTTCGATCAAGCCACCCAAAGATGCTGGACGTAGCGCCAGGTGAGGATTTGGTTTAGGGCAAAGAAGACTAAAGCCAAGATCCAGTAGCCCAGCCTCAGGACACTGCCAAGATAGAAACGCACCTGTTGGGGGATGAAGCTGAAATCGGTGTATCTGATCCCATGCAACCAGGCCAGCACCTGCAGGGTGTGAATCGGCAGACAGTAGCGGATCATACTTCTCTGGGCCACGGCACTCATGCCGGCCACGGAAATGGAGAACATAATCCAGGCAGCCAAATGGAACCCCAGCCGCTCCTGCCAGTGCCGGCTCTTGCCGGCCAGGACACTCCACCCATCCAGCAAGCCTGTAACAACTAGGGATCCCAGGGTGAGGGGAACAAACAGTTGACTGAGGGAAATGGCCCATATCCCATCCCCCAAAGCCTCGGAAAAGGAAAACAAAGACTGCCAGTACCCAAGAGAAAAGAGGGGGGCATAAGTACGAGGTTGAATAATAGCCAGGTAATCGAAAGAACTGGGGCCAAAGTAGCGCTGCATTTCCATGTAGAGATCCCAGCGGCCAAAGCGGAGCTGACAGTAGAGGAAAAAACTCAGCCCGCCCGACAAGGCCAAAACAACGGCGCTGGCTGTCCAAAACCAAGGGCGGGATAGCCGCAGCAGAGGAACCAGCGCCACCGGCAAACCCACAATGCGGGTGGCACTCATCACCAGACCGTGGATCCCGGCTAGGAGCCCTGACCTCATTGAATTCAAGTGGGCCGACCAGTAGAAAAAACCCAGCAGGCTGGCCATAAAGAGGGATTCGCTGTAGCCCACGACAAGGTAAAAGCTGCTGGGATAGACCAAGATCATCAAACTTGCCAAAGCTTGCCAAAGCAAGGGGATCTGCCAGAGATGGTAAAACAGGAAAAGGTAAACCCACATCAGCCAGCAAAAGAGCTGGGCGGTCAGGTAAAGCCCTAACTCAGGCTCAACCCGCAACAAGCGGCTAAGGGCAGCAACGGCTAGAGGGTAGCCAGGAAAGAAGGCCACATTGCTCTGCTCGTAGGCAATCTTGTCAAAGCCGACAAACTGATAGCCCTGCCGCACAATCCCCAAATACCAATGGCTATCCCACTGGGTTAAACCCTTGAAGATGGAAGCATAGTCATCCTCCTGGCTCCAAAAGGAGATTAAGAAGATCTGTAACCCTGTCAAAGCCAAGCTTGGCAGCAGAACCTGGGTACAGAAAGGGGTAAGACACTGCCGGCTTTGCTGCAACAGATGGCTAAGAGAGAAACTCATCGTCGGACCTTCGCAGGTGGGGATGGCACTTTGATCTCTTCTTGGTAATCACTGTCGGAGTTCACCTGCCAGAGATCGTGGCTGCCGGGGCGGAGGACGTTTTCCGCCGCCAATAGGCCCATCAGCAAACTGTGATCCTGGTTGTTGTACTTAAACGAGCCGTAGCGACCCACCAGTTGCAGGTTTTCAAACTGGCCAAGATACTTCTGCAAAATGGCTAGATCTTCTTTGTAGCTGCCGGCATAGATAGGATAGGTGCGGGGCAGGCGCACCACAAAGCCGCCGCAGATCTTCTGGCCTTGCAGCAGGCCAATTTGGCGTAGCTCCTTCTCAGCCAAAGTCAGCAATTCCTCCTCAGGGGCTTGCCACAAGGGATCCCCAAAGTTGCACCAATACTCACAGCACAAGGGGGTTTGTTCCCGGTTGGGGAGCATAGCCGGTGACCAATTGGCAAAGTTGGTTACTCGACCAACCTGCACTGTTGGGTCGTTGATATACAGCCAGTTGTCGGGGAAAAGCTGGGATCCCTCCACAATCAAGTAAACCAAAACCGTGTTGCGAAACTTGAGGTTGCGGGCTGCCTGCAGCACTTCTGGGGGAGGCAGTTCCCGCAGGCTCTGCACCAACACTGTCAGAGGGATCGAAGAGATGACGTGGGAGGGGGAGACCCAGGTTTCCCTTCCATCCTGAAGATGGCGCAGTTGCAGCTCGACAATCCGGGATCCCTCATGCCTAAGGGCGATGACCTCCGTATTTAGCCAAACTTCTTGACCCTCGGCCAGCAAAAACTCCTGCATTTTTTCGTAGAGCTGACCAGATCCCAGACGAGGAAACTGAAATTGCTCAATTAGTGATTTGACGGAGCCGCGCTTCCACCCCAGCGCCTTGCGGATGGCTTGCCCAAGGCTGAGACCTTTGATGCGCTGGGCAGCCCAATCGGCGCTGATTTCGGTACAAGGGATCCCCCACAGCTTTTCCGTGTAGCCTTTGAAGAACATCTGAAAAAGCCGGCTGCCGAATTTTCCCTTGACCCAGTCGGCAAAGTTCTGGGGAGCTGGGCGGGGGATGAGTTGGGCCCAGAGGTAGGAAAGGACAATGAGCAAACTTTCCCACCAGCCAACCTTGCGCAGGACTTCCCAAGCTTGGATGGGGTACTGAAAGTATTGCTTGCGGTAGTAGATGCGGGTAAGCCGCCGGACAGTCACCTGTTCGGATCCCAAAACCTGGTTCCACAGCTCCAGCACCGCTGGGATCTTGGTAAAAAACCGGTGCGGGCCATAGTCGAGAATGAACCCCTGGTAGCGAATGCTTTTGGCCAGGCCCCCAACCCTGTCTTCTCGTTCCACCACCACCACAGGGAAGCCTAGCTGGGTTAAGCGATAGGCAGCCGCCATGCCCGCCGGCCCCGCCCCTAGGATATAGATAGGATCCCGCACTCCATTCTTCCCCCCCAGCTGCATCCAAGCATTGCCAAGCATTTTAACAGTAGGACGAGAAACTCCCCCTCCAGTGGCCAATCTCCTGCAAAATCTCAGGAAAATGGGTGAAGAAGAGAAAGGTTAAACTGATGGGGCTGCAGCTGGAGGCTGGCCTGTGCTGTTGACCAAGGGCTTTGAGGTAGAAATGTACACCGGCACCGCCGCCGGGGAAGTGGTGGGCCTATCGGATCGCATCTGCCAGGCTTTGCCGGGGTTTGTGCGAGAACCAGATCGGCGCAACGTCGAGTACACCACCCCGCCCCTTCGCCGCTACGAAGACCTGCTCTGTGCCCTGCTTCGGCCTCGCCTGCAACTGCGGCAGTTTTTGCGTCGTCTTGGCCCCTACACCTTGCTGCCGGGGAGCACCCTGGCTTTGGGCGGCAGTGACCACTTCGAGCGGTCGGATCCGGGCAACCCCTACCACGACTACATCGAGCGCACCTACGGCACGCGGGTGGTGACCGCCAGCATCCACATCAATGTCGGTCTGCCGGATACGGAGGCCATTTTCCTCGCCTGTCGCCTGCTGCGGGCGGAAGCCCCTCTTTATTTGGCCCTGAGCGCTTCTTCTCCTTTCCTGGACGGCCAGGTAACGGGCTATCATTCCAGCCGTTGGCAGGTGTTTCCTAAAACGCCGGCCCA
Organism: Synechococcus sp. OH30; assembly: GCF_047462175.1. Classification (NCBI taxonomy): domain Bacteria; kingdom Bacillati; phylum Cyanobacteriota; class Cyanophyceae; order Synechococcales; family Synechococcaceae; genus Synechococcus; species Synechococcus sp. OH30. The sequence goes on from NZ_JANSIP010000002.1 coordinate 190,638, forward strand.
GGTGCCCTTCTTCCGGAATCACGCCCACTACATCGCCTGGATGCAGGAGCAACTGGCCCTGGGCACGATGCAGAATGTGCGCCACCTCTGGACTTCTGTACGGCCCAACGGCCCGGAGCGGCCCTATCGCCTCAACCGAGTGGAGCTGCGCATCTGCGACCTGGTGGCGGATCCGGTGATGATCCTGGCCATCGCCGCCTTGGTGGAGGCCCGCCTTTGGCAATTGCTATCCCACCCGGAGGCCCTGGATCCCTTGGGGGGGGCCTTTACCCCAGAGGAGCTGGAGAGTCTTTGCGAGGCCAACGAGCAGGCTGCTGCCCGTGAGTCCCTGCAAGCTCGGCTGATCGACTGGCGCACCGGCCGGGAATGCTTAGCCCAGGAGTGGGTTGAAGAGCTGCTGACCGAAGCCTGGCGCATCGGCCAACCCCAGGGCTTGGGCTGCTTCTTGGCTCCCTTGCAAACCCTGCTCCAGGAAGGCAATGAAGCCCAGCGCTGGCTGAAGCAGGTCAACCAGGGATCCACACCCGCCCAGGTGTACCAACGGGCCATCCAGGAACTGGCCGAACAAGACCGAGAAAGGCAGGAGACCCTCTGCCAACTGGTTGGCTAAGCCTCTGCACAAGGCCACTTTGACTTAGGTTGGCCTAGCCCTGCTTCACCACTTCCCGTAGGGCTTGCCGAGCCCCACAGCTCCTGCGTCCAAGTCAGTAGCGAAGCCGGCAGAGGCGGCACCGTCGCCACAATCATTGGCCCCAGCGGCCTCAAGTCTTCCACCAGAGCCCCGGCAAATCAGTCTTGCAAAGCATCCCAATCGATGGGCTGCCCAAAAGACAAGAACGGACACACCCAAATTACTGGCGAACTTCAGTAGAAGCTGCCGCTTTGTTGGATAGGCTGGAGCAGCCAGGCGAGGAGAGGCTTGACTTGTGCGAGCTTTCACCCAAAGGTCGTGCCGTTCCATCCCCAAAGATAGCCTTTGGCATCGCCGAACTCAATGTAAATCCTCTTCTTGGGGATCCCCAATTTGTCCTCGATGGTGCTGCAAAAAAACTCGCTCAGGGATCGGGTTTGATCGGCGGAAAACTGCCCAATACTCTTGATCTCTACATAGCAGCAGGGATCGGCGCTGCCGGCAAAGGTCATCGGGATCCCTCCTTCAAAAGCAGTCATCACGTAGGCTTCCGACTTGCCCAACTGCTTGGCCAGAGCAGCAGAGAGGAACTTGAGTAGGTCTGCCACGGCGGCAGGCTCTGGCTGCAGAGAGGTTTGCAACTTGATCAAAGGCATGAGTACTTTTTCTTCCCGACAAGCCTATTTTGGCATTGCGGGTTCGTCTTCTCTGGGATCCGCCTGTGGTAGCGTAGCGGAAGAGCTTCTCTTCACTGGGGCAAACCTCTATGGAGCCGATTGATCTGGCTAGGGCAGAGATGGGCCACCCCCAGGGTCAAACCAGGCCAGGCCCTCGGGAGGTGCAAACCGAGGCTGCTCCTGTTCCTGTCGGCCCTTACAGCCAGGGCGTTGTCGCTTCGGGGCCCTTTCTGTTTGCTGCTGGCCAGGTGGGCCTGGATCCCAGAACCGGCAAGCTGGCGGGGGAAGACATTGCCTCGCAAACTCGCCAGGCGCTGCTGAACCTGAAGGCAGTGCTGGAAGCAGGGGGCACGAGCTTGGCCAATGTGGTGAAGACCACGGTTTTCTTGGCGGATATGAAAGACTTTGCTGCCATGAACGAGGTTTATCGAGAGTTTTTCGCCACTGATCCGGCGCCGGCCCGCTCTTGCGTGCAAGTGGCTGGCCTGCCCCTGAATGCCTTGGTGGAAATCGAGGCAGTGGCCTGCTACCGATAACAGTGGTTTGTAATCCTGGCAGCCGCAGCTACAGCCTGCTTGTACAAAGCGCCTGCCACCACAACTCTGTAGCGAAGCAGCTTGTCCCGTCTATCTTTCCCCTTTCCGGTAACCCAGCAGAGTAGCTTGGTAACCCTCCGTCCCGCTACCCCGGACAGTGCCGAAAGCTAGTAAGTAAGCGGAACTAGGAACTGTCTAGGGGCGTCTACGAGTCCAACGGTGGACTGCGTAAGCATCCCCCGACTCTAGTCAGGGGAGTGTCAACCAGCGGCTCAACTGCCACAATTAAGTTTTTCCCAGTCCTGCTGGTGGATGGCGAGCATTTGGGCCTGGGCCTGAATGGCCGCCAACGTTTCTGCCATCAGGGGCCAGTTGCTGTCAGGGGGAGTGGGATACTGCTTGAGCTTCCCGAGAGTGCTGCTGAGGGCCACTTGCAGTTGCTGCAGCAGTTGGTGCGTCTGTTGGGCCAAGGCCAGGGTCTCGGAGACGCGGAGGCGGTTCTGGCTTTGCTGATACTTCTGGAGGGCTTCTCCTCGCAGAATGCTGAGGATGGCTCCTTCCCTAGGAGGGGAGCCCGGTCCGGTTTTAGAGGGCTGGGGAATGATGCGCAACTGCAGTACCAGCGGCTCCCCCCGGTACAGCCGCTCCGCCTCCGCCTGTTGCGGCTCTCCGATGAGGGCAGGATCGAGAGCCATCATCCGCTTCATGGCGGCAATCAGCCTAGCCCGGATCGGTTCTGAGAGATCCTTGAACAGATCCCGCAGGATCCCTTGCTGGCGATAGCGCACTCGGCACACCACTCCCTCCTGGGGTTCCACAAAAATTTGCTCTGCTTTCTCGTCTAGAGCCCGCCGCAGCATCGAGTTCAGCAGCTGCTGCACGGTCTCTTCCGCTTCGTCAGCAGGAACAGGCGGAGCAGTTGGCCGTGCCGGCAGCGGCTGGGTGGGAGTTGGTCGGCTGGGCGGCTCAGCTACGGGAGCAGGGACTTCCCGAGTGGTACGGCTGGCGTGGGCCTGGAGGCGCAGCCGCTCCACCTCTGCCGGGCTAGGGGGATGACTGAAGTAGTAGGCAATTAAATCTTGCTGCTGCTCGAGCGTAATTGGAACTGGCTCAACCGTAATCTGGGAATAGGCCAGCATCTTGCCCACGTAGTCCAGGGCTGCCAAATCCTGGGGATCCACCATACCCAGGATCAAGCTGTCCATATCCAGTGCCAAAGGCACCACCTGGTAGTAGATACAAATCTCCACCGGCAAGTATTGGGCAATCAGGGCTGCCACCCGTGCCCGGTCAATTAGAGAGGGGTGTCCCACCGCCAAAGAGGCATCTGGATTGGTCATGGCAAGCCTGAAGGGGATCCAGGAGGGGGAAAGCGTCGTCTTTGATCATAGGCCCTCGGCCTGCGGGGTTTCTGTCTTGCCCTCCCCCAAGCAGTCCAAAACTGAATAATGTAATACTAGAAGCATCCCTTAGGATCTTCTGCAACGAGAGAACGGTAGCCTTGGTCAGCCTTGGAGTTAACATCGACCACGTGGCCACGCTGCGCCAGGCCCGCCGCACCGTCGAACCGGATCCAGTGGCCGCGGCTGTAATTGCCGAGTTGGCAGGCGCCGATGGGATCACGGTGCACCTGCGCGAGGATCGCCGCCACATTCAGGAACGGGATGTGCGGCTGCTACGGCAGACGGTGCGCACCCACCTGAACTTGGAGATGGCGGCAACGGATGAGATGGTGGCCATTGCCTTAGAGATCAAGCCCGACTATGTCACGCTGGTTCCTGAGCGGCGGGAAGAGATTACCACCGAAGGGGGACTGGATGTGGCCAGTCAGGTTTCGCGCCTAAGTGAAGTGGTTGACCGACTTCAAGGAGCCGGCATTCCCGTCAGCTTGTTTGTCGATCCAGATCCCATCCAGATTGCCGCCGCTGCCCAGGTGGGGGCCCGCTGGGTGGAGCTGCACACCGGTCGCTATGCCGAGGCCTCTTCAGAAGCCCAACGGGAGGCAGAGCTGGCCCAGCTGCAGCAAGCCAGCCAGCAGGCCATTCAACTGGGGCTGCGGGTCAATGCTGGGCACGGCCTCACCTACTGGAATGTGGGCCCGGTGGCGCGGATCCCGGGCATGGAGGAGCTAAACATTGGCCATAGCATCATCAGTCGAGCGGTGCTGGTGGGGTTGGATCGGGCGGTGCGGGAGATGCGTCAGGCGATGGGATTAGGAGTAGGCCCGGCATGAACTCGGAGTACTACGGCTACGACAACGGCTACGATAACTACGTTCTCGACCAGGCTGAGATCGACCGCCTGCTGGATCTGCTGCCGGCCAGCATGCGGGAGAGCGTCAAGATCTTGCCGGCCTCGGAGCGGCAGACAGTCGTAATCAAAGGCCGCCGGCAACTGCCCTGGGAGCGGCAGCTGCGGCTTTTTGTTAAGCCCTACGAGTGGCGGCAGTTTACTCCGCTGCAGCGGGCCAGCTTGTTTCTGCACAAAGTAGGCTACTACAGCCGGGCGGCCTCGCGACAGATTGACTTTTACCTGGCTATTGCTGCCTTGGGAGGCTTGAGCCTAATCTTCGAGGCGGTGCAGCAGGATCCGGTGGGGGCAACGGTTTCCGGGGGCTTGAGCGGCTTGGCTCTCTGGCAGTTGCGCCGCGACCAGACCAACGACCGCCGTCTTTTGGCTGCCGATGCCTACGCTGTGGACCGGCTGGTCTTGCGCGGAGTTCCGCGGCTGCAGGCGGTGGAGGCCTTAGGGCAGGCGCTGCACCTAGAGGCCCGTCTGGAGGGGCGTTCTGGCAACGACCTGTTGGACATGCTGCGCTACCAAAACCTGAAGCGGCTGGCCCAGCGCCCCGCAGAAGACATTGTGTTGAGCTAGGGCCGAGCCGAGCCATGCTTTCCCCTGCGCGGCTGGGATCCCTGGTGGGTCGGGGGGGCTGGGGGCATCACCTTCTCCAGGTGGCAGTAACCGATTCCACCAACCGGCTGCTCTTGGACTGGGGTCGTCGCTTCCCTCAGCCGCTGCCCCTGGGCACGGTTTTGGTGAGTACCCGCCAGCGGGCAGGACAGGGCCAGCATGGGCGAGTATGGCAATCGCCAGCGGGGGGGTTGTACCTGTCGGTCTGGCTGGGATCCCCTCCCCTGCGGCATTCTTTGCTGGAACTGACCCTAACCTTGGCCTGGGGTATAGCGGGCAGCTTGCGCCAGAGACTGGGGATCCCGCTGCGGCTGAAATGGCCCAACGACCTGGTGGTGCCGGACAAGCAGCGACCTGGTTCTCTGCGCAAGCTAGGGGGGATCCTGGTGCAAAGCCGCTTTGGGGAGAGGGGACAGTTGCTGGGGTTGGTGGCTGGCGTGGGTGTAAATATCAACAATCCCGTGCCCGCTGAGGGAATCAATTTGGCCGAGATCTTGGGATCCCGCCAGGATGGCACTGCCGTTGCTGCCTGGGTTTTGCAGGGGATGGAGCGGGGGTTTCAGAGCTGGCTGCAGGAGGGGTTTGCTCCTGTGCGCTCCGAGTACGAAGCCTGGACAGTGCAGCCGCAAATTCAATCGCTCCCCGGGGAGGCGTCGGCTACGGCTTTGGGCCTTGCCGAGGATGGCAGGCTGCGGGTACAAACTCAGGGGGGACAGATCCTCGTCCTCTCTCCCGAGCAGGTGCGCCTAAGCTATCAAGTGTCTCTTGCCAGCAGCTCCTCCTTTGCGTGATGGATTCCACCTCTTTTGGGCAGCGTCTTCTCTCTTGGCTAGGCAGCAGTTGGGCCGCCAGAGGGCGACAGCTGCGACGGCTGGGGCTAACTCTAGGCCTAGGGCTAAGCCTGCTCTGGTTTTCTCCCCCAGCGTTGTTGGCACAGACGCGCCTACCCCCTCCTCCCCCCGTCGGGCCAGCGCTGGATACCCCTGCAGCAAAGGCCCTGGTCCTGGATGGCGCCATTCCCCTGCCGCAAACTAGCCCAGGAACCCCAGGCTTGCTCTTGCAACCCAGCGAGGCTCTCCGCACCGAGGTGGGCCGGGAAATCGTTATCGAGCCAACAAAGGTTACCGAGACTCAGCCGGAAAGTGGGGTAGCAGTAGTGCTGCTGGAGCGCAGCTCTGGTCGCCGCATCCTTCTCCTGCCAGGGGAAGAGCTTCGCATTGAGGATCCCAGCCCGCCCCCAACCCCTGAGCCGCCACCACCGACCTGGCCCCCATCGATCCCAAGTGAGGAGCAACTGCTCTATCCTCTGCCCCACCCCGTGCCGATCACCTCTGGCTTTGGCTTGCGGATTCACCCCCTCAAGGGTCAGCTGGAGTTTCACGCCGGCGTGGATCTGGGAGCCAGCCTGGGTACGCCAATCCTAGCTGCCCTGACTGGTAAGGTGGTGAGTGCCGGATCCCTAGGAGATCTGGGGATCACGGTGGTCCTGGAGCATGCCGGTGGCCGGCGCACCCGCTATGGTCACATGTCTAAAGTAGCTGTCACCCCAGGAGAAGTGGTTCGGCAGGGATCCATCATTGGCTATGTAGGGGCGACAGGAGCAGTTACCGGGCCGCACCTGCACTTTGAGCTGTGGCAGCGGACAGCGGGGCAGAGCTGGAGGGTTTTGGACGCCACAGAAGAACTGAAGGTTGCCGTTAGCCAGTTGCCGAGCTAGCTGGAGCCAGCTTGGGTTAGCATAGGTGAGCGGGATCCCGCCGTTGCGGACGTGGCGGAATGGCAGACGCGCTAGACTTAGGATCTAGTGCCGCAAGGCGTAAGGGTTCAAGTCCCTTCGTCCGCATGGCAAGCCCTCTATCCGGGGAAGATTACCTGCAGAATCTGCTCAGGAGGGATCGAGTCGATCACCCCCTTGGCTGCCTTGACGGCGCGGAAGGGCCCTTCAGAAGGCAGCAGCCGCTCTGGATCGGTGGGGCCAAACAGAGCCACCAGCGGAGTTTGCGTAGCCACCGCCAGGTGCATGGGGGCGCTATCAGTACACAGCAGCAGAGTGGAGCCAGCAATCAAGGCCGCCAGTTGGCCCAGTTGGGGGGGGCGGCTTACCGGCAGATCTGGCAGTTGCGACAGAAAGCCCTCCGCCAGCTGCTCATCTTCTGGCCCCAACAGCAGCACCAGCGGCAGCTCCGGCCGCTTTTCCCGGAAACCCTTAATGACCCTGACCCAGTTGGCGGGGGGGTAGATCTTCTGAATTCCCTTCTCCTGGGACAGTTGGCTGGCGCCAGGGTGCAGCAGCACGTAATCTTGGGCGGCATTCCCCAGCAGGCGCTTGCGTTCCTGCTCGGCCCACTCCAGGTCTGTCTTCTTGAGGCGAATCTGAGGCAAGCCTGCCGGCGCAGTGATGCCAAACCCCTGCAGCAAGTCGTGGTACATGCTGGCGGCGTACTGGGCTGGCTTCAGGGGTACTGGGTCAGTTAGCCAAGGTCGTCCAGGTCCTGGCGGAGCATAGCCAACTCGCTTCGGGATCCCAGTTAGCCAAAGCAGCAGCTTGACCCCCAGGCTTTTGCCCAGACTCAGCACAGCGTCGTACTGCCGCTCTCGGATTCGCCCCAGCAGATCGCTGATATCTCCCAACGAAAGCTGCTCTTTAAATGGAAAGGTCAGCACCCGATTCACCGAGGGACAGAGCTCGTAGGCAGCTGCTGCCCGTGGCTCCACCACCACCTCCAGCTCCGCTTCTGGAAAGCGCTGTCGCAAACTCGCCAGGGTGGGAAAAAAAAGAATTTGGTCGCCAATCCCTCCCGGCACCAAAGCTAGAATTCGGGGTGCTAAAGGCGCTTTGCCGCCAACTTGTTGAGAAGCAACCTGCATAGAGCATCCTGTCGATAGCGGTAGCTGTATCCAGCCTAGGGGATCCCTGGTCAGAAATGTACCGCGTTCACTCTAGCTTAGGATCAATCCGGAGCGAGGCTGGATCCCAGCTGCTCGCTCAGCAACTGAGCTCCACAAAAGCCCAATTTGGTGCCAGAGCGTTGTCTCCACCGGCTCTTATCCTCGATGATGGGCTGTGGCCGCTACCCCCCAAAAGGCAGCACCATGACGGATGAGCCAATCCCGCTGCTGGATTTAACTTTGCAATACCGCGCTCTGGCTGGATCCCTTCTGCCTGAGGTGGAGGCGTTGCTGGCCTCTGGCCAGTACATCGGGGGAGAGGCGGTGCAGCGCTTTGAGGAGCTATTCTCCCAGTTTCTTGGCGGCGGCGACCTAGAGACTGTCAGTTGCAATTCCGGCACTGATGCTTTGGTATTGGCCCTGCGGGCTTTGGGGATCCAAGCGGGCGATGAGGTCATCACCACTGCCTTTAGCTTTTTTGCCTCCGCTGAGGCTATTGATTTGGTGGGGGCACGCCCGGTGTTTGTGGATGTGGATCCCTGCACCTTTAACCTGGATCCCCAGCTTCTGGCAAAGAGCATTTCTCCCCGCACCAAAGCCATAATCCCAGTGCATTTGTTCGGCCAGGCAGCCAACATGACCCAGATCCTGGCCATTGCGCGGCGACATGGGTTGGCAGTAGTGGAAGATTGTGCCCAGGCGGTAGGAGCCTGCTGGGGGGGGAGGCCGGTGGGCACCTGGGGGGATATCGGCTGCTTTAGCTTTTTTCCCACCAAAAACTTGGGGGCAGCAGGGGATGGCGGGGCAGTGGTAACCCGGGATCCGCAACTGGCCCGCAAGGTGCGCATCCTCAAAGAACACGGCCAGGTCTGTCAGTACCACCACGAATACATTGGCCTCAACAGCCGCCTCGACGCGCTGCAGGCCGTGATCCTCACGGCTAAGCTGCCTTACCTGCGGGAGTGGAACTGGCGGCGGCAGGCCATTGCCGAGTCCTATCACCGCTTGTTGCAGGGGATCCCTGGCCTCATCCTGCCCCAGGTGGCGGTGGGGGGCAACTCGGTGTGGCACCAGTACACGGTGCGGGTGCCTGGCTCCCACCCAACCGACTCACGGCGGCGCGACCGGTTGCAACGGCAGTTGCAGGAGCGGGGCATTGCCAGCCGTGTTTATTACCCCCTTCCTCTGCATCTGCAGCCGGTGTACCGCAAAAAGTTGGGGTACAAACCTGGGGACTTGCCCAATGCCGAGCTCTGTGCTGCCCAGGTGTTGTCTTTGCCCTGTTTTCCCGAGCTGACCCTCCGGCAACAAGAGCGAGTGGCCGCGGCCATTGCCGAAATCCTCACAGAACAACCCTGCCCCTTCTCCGGCCAACGCAACGATAGCTACCTTGTCTCGGACGATCCCTCAAAGGTCTGAGGAAAAACCCCAGAGCACCATCGCTAGCCTGTAACTGCTGTGCCACCGCACTCGAAAGGAGTCCGTCCTGCTGACGCGAATGGCAGGAAGGATCCGACCAGTAACGAGCAACTTATTTGCGGGACTTGCCCTATCGCGTAGCTCAATGTTTGAGAATGTCCAGTACTCCCCCTAACTCCAGCGGAGGGTTGAGGGGCAAGAGTTAGCGGCACAGGGCGGCGGAGAAGGGATGCCAGTGTTACCAAAACTTAGCCAAGCAGCATTTCAACTCTTCCAATCCTCGCGATGGCGGTGGAAGTTGGGGATCCGCTCTCCCCAGTTGAGGCAGCGGGTTCGTTTTCTGCGCCGCTTCCGCTTTACCCGCATCGGGGGGCGGTTTGTCGGGATCACCCTCCTGGTGAGTATTGCCGCCTTCAACACCGGCAACAATCCCCTATACCTGGTGCTGGGGATGCTGCTTAGCCTCATTCTCCTCAGCGGCCTCCTCTCCGAGCTCACCCTCAAAGATCTGGAGGTGAGCCGGCGGTTGCCCAGCCGCATCTTTGCCGGCCAGCCGGTCTTGGTGGGGCTGACGCTGGTCAATCGCAAACGGCGCCTGCCCAGTTTTTCGCTCCAGGTAAGGGAACGCATCGAGGGGTTGAAGCAGACGGATTGGCCTTCCAGCTATGTGCTGCGGCTGGATCCCGGCAGCAGGGTGGAGACTTTCTATCAACACACCTTTTCAAGGCGAGGGGTGTGGCAGTTGCAGGGTTTTGAGATTGCCACCAGCTTTCCCTTTGAACTCTTCCGCAAGGCAGTGGAAATCGAGGACCCGCAGACGGTAATTGTGTTTCCTCGGCCTGCCCCTGTCCAAAACCTGTTGCTGTGGGAACAATTGAGCGGCGGTAGCCAGTTGCGCCCTCAGGCCGGCCAGGAGGGGGACTACCTTAGCCTGCGGCCCTATCGTCCCCAGGATGATCTGCGCTCGGTGCACTGGAAGATCTCGGCCAAACGGGATCAACTGGTTGTGCGGGAGCTGGAGCGCCCCCGTTCCCAGGCCATCGTCCTCTGTTTTGAAAATCGCTGGCAGCCGTGGGGAGAAAGCCCTGAAGCCCATCGCAACAAGCTGGAGCGGGCCGTAGAGCGCTGTGCCGGGATCCTCACCTATTTGATTCGAGAAGGCTATCCTGTGGCGCTGGCCACCTTGCAGGAGCGAACTGCTTTTGGAGCGGATCTGGCCCACCAAGACCGGCTGTTAACTCTGTTGGCCCAACTAACGTTTGTCGGGGATCCCCAACTCAACTCTCAACTGGCTGATCCCTCTGCCGGGTTTAACCTCACCCCTCAAGATCGCTGTGTGCTGCTGGCCCATCCCGACCAGGATGGAAAATCTGCCCCGGTTCATCTCATCCACCCAGGGTTGCTGTTGCAATTTATCCCCATTGAGTGAACTTCAGACCCATTTTGATTGAAAGTTTAGGTGCCTACCCTTTGCTGCAGATTAGGCGCCAGATAGCCGCGTTCCCCCAAGCTTTCCAGCAGGGGCCCATAGCGATCGAACTTGACCACGCTGACCGAGGCAGCCAAAACCTCGATGCGATCCCGGTAGCGGCCCAGGTGAATGCCCAGCAGGCTGCGGAGAAGAATCCGAAGGGTGGCCTTGTTTGTGGGAGACGATATCTCCGCCACAACCGGCAGGGCGCGGTTGGCAATTTGCACAGCGGTTTCGCCACCTGGGGGCGTTCCAGGCCGGCTCAGTCCTCCAGCGCCAGTAGGCTCGGGATGGGCTTCGCGGGCCTCGGCGTGGGTTTTGCCCTCCCACTCGCTGTAGTGGATTTCCCTATCTCCAACCCCGTCTTCTCTGCCAGCAGCCTGAGGGTAGCCAAGGTGCGCCGCATCGGGCTGACGTAGAGGGCCTGCCAAGGGATCCCAGCATAGGCGGCGGCAAAGGCTTCTGCCATCGGCTGGCCTTCGAGGGTGAGGTCGGGATCAAGGGCGCCACAAAAGCTGCCGGAACGGCTGTAGGGGGTTTCCCCGTGTCTGAGTAGGTAAAGTCTGAGGCTCAGGGGAGAAGATTCCAGGGGGGTTAAACTCCGCTACTCCCCCGCGGGGCGGTGGTTGGTGGTGGGGATGTAGATGCGGCTGCCGGCCCACTGCAGCTTTTCTCGCAGGGTGCGGAAGTAGGAGAGGTCTTTTTCTAGGATCATCAGCTTGGCCGGCAGGGGAGCCCGTTGAATTTGCACCCACTGGCCGGGGTTGACCGATTGAGCCAAGACACCATCAGTCCAGAGGCGGGTCAGCCCTTCCGGATCAGCAAGGGGCCAGATCTCCACCTTGGCCGTGCCGCTGATAACAATGGGCCGGCTGGACAAGCTGAGGGGACAAATGGGGGTGATGATGATGGCCTCAAAGGTAGGCTCTAGGATGGGACCATTGGCTGCCAAAGTGTAGGAAGTGGATCCCGTTGGCGTGGCCACCAGCACGCCATCCCCGTGGTACTGATCCAAAATCTCGCCATTGACTTCGATTTCCATGATGGCAGCGGGCAGGCGTTCCCGGTTGATGGGCTTGAGGCACATTTCGTTGAGGGCGTAGTAGACTTCGCTGACCGGGCGGCCCTGCCGCTTGCCCTCCCCAGGGATAGCCCCTTGCCCCAATTGCGCTTGCTCCCAAATCTGGGCCTGTAACATCATGCGGGCTTGCAGGACGAAGTCTCCTGCCTGAATGCGATCCCAGGGATCCTGATGCAGCACCCGCTCTGATTGAGCCAAAAACCCCAGCCTGCCCCCCGACTGAATGGGCAAAATCGGGATCCCGTGCGGGGCCAGGTGGCGGGCTGCCGCCAACACCGACCCATCTCCCCCCAGCACCACCACCAGATCGATGGGATCCGAAGTGGCCTCCAAAAAGACCGGGTAGGGGTTGTGGTGCAAGCCGGTGGGAGCGGTCAGCACCGTAACGCCGCGCCGACGCAATTGCTCCGCACACAATTGACAGGCGGCTTTGCTCTCCCGATCCCCCTCCTTGTAGGCGATCACCACCAAGCCCAAGTCCATAAGCCCTCGCCCAGGGATCCCTTCCGATCATCCCTCTTCAGGCCGAAGGTTGCCCACAAGGCCTCATTTCCTCAGCATTCCCTCTCGCTTTTTTTCACATTTACTAGGGATCCTTAAGAAAATCTCTAAATGGTTATTCCAAGTAGCAGTAAAAAACGGCTCGTCGCGTCGTTATTGCTAGGCAGCGCTGCCGCAAACGCGCCGCTCCAACTCCCCTCTCCCTCTGGGAGAGGGGTTGGGGGTGAGGGCCTCTGGGAGAGGGGTTGGGGGTGAGGGCTTGAGCGGCGCAGAGTTCCCAGAGCGTCAAAGATTGGGATCCCTGAGTTGGACGGGGAAATGAGCCGGTATAAACTCCAGCAATTGGTTTATCGTATGGACAGCCCTGCCCAAGCTGCTTCTTCGCTGCACCTGCAAACCTATGGCCCCCGATCTCACCGATCGCATTTTGGGTGGCCGCTACCAACTGATTCAAGAAATCGGTGGCGGCGGCATGGGATCCGTCTTTCGCGCTTTGGACTTGCACAACAACCGCCAAGAGGTGGCTGTTAAGATCCTGCATGTCCCTATGCTGCTGAGCCGGGGTGACGCCCAGACCGATTTGCGTCGCCGCTTTGCCGAAGAGATCCGCGTCAGCACCCTTCTGGGCCAGCATCCCCGCATCGTCAAAGTCTTGGATCACGGCCAAGAGGGGGAGCAGGCCTACTTGGTGATGGAGTACCTCAAGGGGCAGGATCTGGGCAAGCTGATTCGAGAAAAAGGGGCTCTGCCGCTCCGGCAAGCCCTTCGGCTGGCCCTGCAGGCCTGTGAGGGGCTGCACTTTGCCCATACATTTCACGCCAAGGTCGAGGGCCGCGAGATTCGGGGCGTGATTCACCGCGACATCAAGCCCAGCAACCTGTTTGTTGAGCGGGTTTTTCGAGATGGCCAGCTCACGTCGCAACTGAAAATCCTCGACTTCGGTGTAGCCAAAACCTTAGCTGATCACACCCTTAGCCTGGGCACCCAAAAGGGGGGCGGATTTATCGGCACCGCTCGCTACGCCTCTCCTGAACAGATACGGGGCAAGTCTCTGGATGCCCGCTCAGACATCTACTCCCTGGGGGTGGTGCTCTACGAGATGCTGACGGGATCCATGCCCTTTCAATTGGAAACCGACTCTCTGCACAGTTGGATCCACGCCCATTGCTATGAAAGCCCCCTTGAGATCAACCCGGAGACAACCCCGCAGCCGATCCCGCCCGCCTTGGCAGCAGTGGTGATGGATTGCCTCAAGAAAAACCCCGACGAGCGGCCGCAGACGATGCAGGAGCTAGGGGAGCGGCTGCTGCAAGCCTATGAGCTGACGGTAGCCACTCAACTCTCCAGCAGCCAGGCCAGTACTGTGATTCTTCCCACCAGCGGTGCCAAGGCTCAAGGCCATGCTCCACCTTCTTCTATTCCCAGGCCGCCAATCGAAACCACCAGCAATACAGGATCAACTGCTGGAGCCTTTGAAGATATCCGCGATGAGGATTTGGATCTCATTGAAGAGGAGCCGGTCTCTCCCCCAGGTGCAGGGATCCCCTACTACATCGCCGGGCAGGAACCTCTCCCCTCAACTACCTCGGCAGAAGCTGCACCGGATCCCTCCTCTCAAGCTGCAGGCGAAACTCCCAAAACGCCCTCTACAGTCATCCCAGCCAGCAACACTCGTCCGGCTGCTCCTCCTCAGGATCCCCCCGTCCCACCACGGACGGATACCCCCCGCACCCGCCCTCTGCCGCAAGCTGCCCCCCCAACGGTTCTCCAGCCTTCTGGCAGCAGCCTGAAGTGGGTCTTGGCTGGGGGAGGCGCTGTGGCTTTGTTGGCCGCCTTTTGGCTCTGGCCGCGCCCAGCAACCCGCGATACCCAGGAAGAACCGGAGCCGATCCCTACCGCCGCAGTCACCCCGACACCTACCCTCGAGCCCGTCCCCACCCCCACGCCGGTGGCAACGCCTACTCCAACTCCGGCAGCGACACCCACTCCCGCTCCGGTGGCAACGCCTACTCGAACTCCGGCAGCGACACCCACTCCCGTTCCGGTGGCGACGCCTACTCGAACTCCGGCACCGACACCTACTCCCGTTCCAGTGGCAACGCCTACTCCAACTCCGGCAGCGACACCCACTCCCGTTCCAGTGGCAACGCCTACTCCAACTCCGGCACCGACACCCACTCCCACTCCGGTGCCAACACCAACGCTTACTCCTACCCCTCGATTGACGCCGCTTGTTCCTCGCACTCCTACCCCTACCCCAACTCCACCCCCGCCGCCCACCTCGACACCACTTCCACCAACGCCAACACCTGTGCCAGAGCTTGCCTTGAGCGGCCAGTGGCTCTACGAGGGAGGATCCTTTGTCTGGCAGGGATCCCTGTGTAAGGTTAATGTTGCAACCGGTATCCAGGAAACCGTCTCCATTCGTCAAGACGGCACCCAGCTCAGGGTTTCCTCTCCCAGTTTTGAGGAGCGCAGCGGCCAGCTCATCGGCAACCAATTTTCTGTCAGCGGCAGGATAGGGGGCAGCGGTACTCCAACCATCACGTGGAGTGGCACTGTCAGCCCTGACGGGCGCTCCATTCGCGGCACAGCCACCTGTGGCAGCGCCAGCTTTGCCATCAGGCTCATCCGCCAGAGTTAAATACCCACGCCGCCGCCTCGGTCGCCGCCGCCGCCGTTCTCCGGATCCTCCGGCTTCTGCTGGATGGCAGGGGGAGGAGGAGGAGTGGCAGAGGTTTCCCTGACCACCTCGAGGGTGTAGGGGCCGCGGCCAGGGCTACCCGGAGCAGAGCTGCGGGCATTCTGGGCCCAGTAGCTTTCCACCAGCACTAAGTAACAGCGGTCTTGGCGTACTGGGATCGTCAGCTCAGAGGCGGTGAAATTGCCAGGAGCTGCGTCATCGTTGATAAAGATGAGTTCCGGATCAGAATTCCTGTTGGCATCAAGGCCAAGGATGACCAGCAGAGGATCGAAGACTGAACTGGTTAGGCGGATAGTAACTCCGGTAACATTAGCTGCAGAAGGAAAGTAAAGAAATCCATCAACGTAAAAGGTAAAGGTGCCAGGGGGGGGTGGGACTTCCCGGGCATTTATCACATTGTCTTTCTCATCGAAGTAGATCTCCAAGTCGCTATTGGGCCCCAAGGTTCCACTGCGCCTCTCTCCTGGGCGCAAACTCTTGGCAGCAAAAATCGCTGGAAAGGCCTGCTCGCAGACATTGACCGGAGGTGGCACTGTCCCCCCAGACCCCCCACAGCTTGCTAGAAGGAGAGTCGAGGCTAGAAGGCCCCAGAAAAAACGCACCTGCAATCCCCCCACCTTCGATGCCGGCAATGACGACATAGACACTCCTCTGCCACAGGATCATTAACTTCTCCAGACTACAGCCATTTCGGCAAGCTGCAGCAAACCAGGATGCCCTTCCGATCTAGTTAGTCTGCCTCCTTAGAGCAGCGATACCCAGCAAGAGCAACTCCATTTTTCCCCTGGCCTAGTGCCTCTTAGGCAGATGTCGGGTAGAGTTGGCGATAGCCATCGCTGCCGTATTGGTTAACCTATGAACAACCCGCCGAGTAGCCCGAATCGGGATTGCTTTTCACAGCGCTCCAGGCAGGGCAACCTAGGCCGGAGCTTCCCCCTCCAGGGTCTGGGACTCGGCTTGTTGTGCGGATCGCTGCTATTGGGGGCAGGGAGCGGCCGATTTCTAACTTGGGCCCAGGAAGCGGAACAGCAGCCAGAGCCAGAAGTCCCCCTACCGGTGAGAGACCTCGATCCGGCGGTGCAGATCCGAGTTCGGAACGAGCTGGTTAAACTTTGCGGAGATTACCGATGCGAAGGCTATCGCTTCCCCGTGCGGGTTTTGGTCAGGCCTGAAGATACTCTGGAAACTCTGCTGGAGCGGCTGGATACGGAGATGCTGCGGGAGGTGGATCGGGTGTTTCAAACTCGGCCTGACTTGAACCGTGTTATCGTCGATGGCTATGTCTTTGTGGGCACTCCCTCTTTCGCCAGTCGGGAAGTACTGCTGCAAACGTTGTTTGTGCCCCGTCACCGCTGGGCGGTGGGTCGCTTTGGGCTAGAGCAGGATGGAATCTTCTATGCCGAGCTGCTGGAACAGGTAACGCCCTTTTTAACTCGGCCGCAAACCCCGACCCCTCCGCCTGGGGCTGTGCTTGAAGAGCCTGGGCCTCCTCTACCTCCCACGCCAGCTCCTGGAGAGACACCAACGCCCACACCGCAAGCAACGCCAGAAGCTTCGCCAACCCCCGAAGCTCCACCGCCACCGGGGGATGTCATCGAGCGGCAGCCCATTTAGCCTTGATAGGGCTGGCTGCTGTTTAAGGGGTTTTGCTTGGGGATCCAAGCTAGGGTTCTGGAGCTGGGGTGGGGTTGAGTCCTGGGCCTGGGGTGATCTAGGCTTCGGAGTTAAGGGGATCTCTTCCCTCCTACTGCTTGACCAGTGTGCAGCTATGGCAGGACACAGCAAGTGGGCCAACATTAAGCGGCAAAAAGCCCGCGTAGATGCCAGAAAAGGCAGCCTATTTACCAAACTTTCCCGCGCCATCATTGTGGCAGCCCGCAGCGGCCTGCCGGATCCGGAAGCCAATTTTCGGCTGCGCTCGGCGGTAGAGAAAGCCAAGGCGGCAGGCATGCCCGCCGAGAACATTGAACGGGCCATTGCCAAGGGATCCGGCAACTGGACCGACGACAGCCCCCTGGAGGAAATCCGCTACGAAGGCTACGGCCCTGGGGGTGTGGCTGTCTTGATTGAGGCCATGACCGATAACCGCAACCGCACGGCTGCCGAGGTGCGGGAAGCCTTCAGCAAAGTCGGCGGCAGCCTGGGGGAAAGCGGCTGCGTGAGCTGGCTGTTTCGGCAAAAAGGGGTGATCACCCTAGAGGAGGTGACAGATCCCGAAGCTCTGCTGCTAGCGGTAGCCGAAGCAGGGGGGGAGGATCTCAAGGTGGAGGGGACCGGCGCAGAGGTCTATTGCGATTACACCCTGCTGGAGCAGGTGGCCACCTACCTTAAAAAAGAGGGCTACCGGGTGCAGGAGGCGGCCATCCGTTGGATCCCTTCCACAGAAGTGCATGTGGAGGATCCCGAGACGGCCAAGCTGGTGCTGACCCTCATGGAACGGCTGGACAACTTGGACGATGTGCAAAATGTCTACGCCAATTTCGAGATTGACGAGGCAGTGATGGAGAGCCTGGCCTAAGGGGAAAGGCTTAGCGCAACTTGACGGCGGTGCCGGCGGCGGTAACGAGGATCAGCGTCGTGCTCATGTTGGTATGAATGGTAACGCCTAGGATGCCATTTGCTCCCAAACGTTTGGCTCGCTGCTCCAACTCTTCCAAAACCTTTTTCTGAGCATTCTCGAACACTTCTTCGTAGGTTCTTGTGCGTCCCCCGATAATGTTGCGGAGGGCAGCAAGGAAGTCCCGCAGAACATTGGTGCCATAAACTACCTCGGCAGTAACAATGCCCAGGTAGCGTTCCACCTCTTTACCTTGGAGCATGTCTGTAGTGGCTAGCAGCATGGCTCGTTCTCCGTGTCACCTCCTCCCTAAGCTAGCCGAGAGGCTCCAAGGTGGGGAGTTCTTAGACTGTAGCGGGAGCTAGAATTGGCTACCCTGGAGGCAACGTTTTCCAGCCAGCCAATGACGACCCTCGTTCGCGTAGTGGGGAGCTTAAATCTAGACCTGGTGGTGCAGGTGCCACACCAGCCGGGGCCGGGGGAGACGGTGCTGGGATCGGACTACGCCACCTACCCTGGGGGCAAGGGGGCCAACCAAGCGGTGGCAGCAGCCCGGGCAGGAGCCCAGGTGGAGATGTGGGGGGCAGTGGGATCCGATGGCTTTGGCCGCCTGCTAAAGGAGAACTTGGAGCAAAGCAGCGTTGCTACCCACTACGTACGGGAGCTGGAAGGGCCCAGCGGTATTGCTCTAATTACCGTGGATCAAGCAGGGCAAAACCGGATTGTGGTTAGCCCCGGGGCCAATGGTCGCTACCTGCCAGAGCATCTGCCCCCCTGGACGCCGGCGGCTCTAGTGCTGTTGCAACTGGAAATCCCCCTAGCCACCGTGCAGGCGGTGGCGGAGCAGGCCTTTGCCCAAGGGATCCCTGTCCTCCTCAATCCCGCCCCTGTGGCTCCCCTGCCGGGATCCCTCCTGCGTCAGGTGCGCTACTTGGTGCTCAACGAAAGCGAAGCCGCTGCCCTTGCCCAATCTCCAGTGGAGACGCCAGCGCAAGCCGAAAAAGTGGCCCAAGCCTTGCAACAGCAGGGGATCCCGACAGTGATCATCACCTTGGGGGGAGCGGGCTTGGTCTGGGCCGATGGGGAGGAAAGGGGCCATCTGCCAGCCCACCCCGTGTTGGTGGTGGATACCACTGCTGCCGGCGACAGCTTCTGCGGTGCTTTGGCCGCCTACCTGGCTGCTGGCGGATCCCTGAGGGAAGCCCTCCATTTTGCCAATGCCGCCGCGGCCCTGTGCGTGACCCGCCCTGGGGCCCAGCCCAGTTTGCCCCAGCGCGCCGAGATCGAGGTGTTTCTGGCCGCTGCAGGCCCCCATCCCTAGAGCCTGGGCTACGTGGAGAAGGCCTCTTGGCGGTGCTGGGCCAGCCGCTCCGGGCTGAGGGGGCCCTGGATGTGCTGCCAGGGAAGGGGATCCGCCGGATCCCAGTTGCTGTGCACGTAGTAGTCCAAGGGCGGCAGTTGTCCCTGCAGCTCTTTGAAGGCGCGGCGGAAGCTGCCCAGGGACTCGCCCCACTGCCGGGCTAGCTGCAAGACTCGGGCCACCCGCCGATCCCCCCGCGAGATGAGGGCTTGGATGACCGACCAACTGTAGCTTTCGGGACGGAACTCCACGCCCAGGGGACGCAGATGTTTTTGATACCACTGCAGCTTTTTCTCAGCCTGGGGATCCACCCCCTGCCACTGGAAAGGGGTGTGGGCCTTGGGCACAAAGGTGCTGCAGCCCAAAGTCAAGCGCAGGCGGGGAGCCACCTTCTTGAGCTCCTTGAAAAGAGCAACGGTGGCCTCCAGGTCGGCCTGGGTTTCCGCCGGGAGCCCCACCATGCCGTAGAACTTGATCCCCTTCAGGCCGCCGGCCTGGGCGTGGGCGGCCGCCGCCAAGATTTCTTCATTGGTTAGCTTCTTGTTAATGACCTGGCGCAGCCGTTCTGAGCCGCTTTCAATGGCCACGGTAATGGACTGGCTGCCGCGGCGGGAAAGCACTTGCGCCAAGCGAGGCGTAACCGTGCCCGTGCGCACCGAGGCCAGGCTAAGGCGCACCTGCTCAAAGCGATCCTGCGCCAGGTACTCCAGCAATTCCTCAAACTGGGGGTGCTGGGTTACCGAAGCCCCCAAAAGGCCAATCCGCTGGGTAACCTGCAACCCCCGCTCCACCGCCGGGATCAGATGCCCTTCTACATCGGCAGCGCGAAAGGGCAAAGTTAGGTAGCTGGCTAGACAAAAGCGGCACATCTCGGGACAACTGCGCACCACCTCCACCATGTAGATGCTCTCCCAGGCCGCTTTGGGGGTAACCACGGTGGACACCGAGAGGGTGTTGCCGCGGAAGGTGTGCTTGCGGATGGAGCTGGGGATCCCGTCCCGCTTGGGAATGACCTTTTCCACCGGGCCGTCGGGGCCGCGGTAGTGCACTTCGTAGAGACTGGGCACGTAGATCCCCGGCACCTGGGCCAGCGCCTGCAGCTTTTCGGCCCGGGATCCCTGCCGCACCTGGCGGTAGGTCTGGATCATCTGCTCCACCAGCCCCTCCCCGTCCCCCAGCAGAATAAAGTCAAAGAACGCAGCAAAGGGCTCAGGGTTGGCCGTCAACACCGGGCCGCCGCCAAAAACCAAGGGATCCGCCTCCCCCCGCGCCTCGGCCTGGAGGGGGATCCCCTGTCGTTCCAGCAGATCCAGGATATGGACATAGTCCAGCTCCCAGGACAGGGAAAAACCCACCAGCTCCGGATCCCGCGGCAGCGGCTCGGCCAGGTCGGTAAACAGGCGAGCAACCGCCACCTCGCGGCGGCTGGCCAGCCGGCTCCAGATGACCTGGTAGCCGAGGCTGGTGATCCCTACCGAGTAGGTGTTGGGAAAGGCGTAGATGACCCGCACCGCGTCAGGCGCAGGTGTGGCCGGGGTGAAGAGAAGCTGTTCCAGAGCCAATTCCGAGGTGGCCAAGGCAGTCTAAGAAAGGGGGATGGGCGGCAAGGGCCTACTTTCCCAGCTTAATCGGGGTTTTGTCAGGCTGCGTCCAGGGCCAGCAGGGACGGCCAGATCGTCCAGAATGGAAGGGATCCCGACCCGCTCCTGACTGGATGGCTTCCCCCCTCAACCAACGCATCCGCCGCTTCTACGATGCTTCCTCCGGCCTGTGGGAGCAGGTGTGGGGGGAGCACATGCACCACGGCTACTATGAGCCGGGCCAGACCGGCAAGGATCCCCGCCAAGCCCAGATCGATCTCATGGAGCGAGTGATTCAATGGGGCCAGATCGGGGATCCTAAACCCCCTCAGCACATCCTCGATCTCGGCTGTGGCATTGGAGGGAGCAGCCTGGAGCTGGCGCGGCGCTTTGGCGCCGAGGTAACAGGCATTACCCTCAGCCCTGTCCAGGCCCGACGGGCCACGCAGCGGGCCCAGGAGGCCAGTCTGAGCCACAGGGTGCGCTTTTGGGTGGCCGATGCCCTGGAAATGCCCTTTGCCGACCACACTTTCGATCTGGTCTGGGCTCTGGAAAGCGGCGAGCACATGCCAGATAAGCGGCGGTTTCTGGCCGAGGGCTGGCGGGTCTTGCAGCCGGGCGGGCAGATGATGGTGGTGACCTGGTGCCACCGCGAGGGATCCCTGAGCCGCCAGGATCAGCGGCTTTTGCAGCAGATCTACGACGTGTACTGCCTGCCCTATGTCATCAGCTTGTCGGAGTATGAAGCACTGGCCCAAGAGGTGGGGTTCGAGCAGTTGCGCACCGCCGACTGGTCGGAGCGGGTGGCCCCCTTTTGGGATGAGGTAATTGCCTCGGCTCGCGATTGGCGGTGGATCCCGGCTTTGGTACGCAGCGGCTGGGTCACCGTTCGTGGGGCGCTGGGGCTGGGCCTGATGCGGCGGGCCTATGCCACCGGCTTGCTGCGCTTTGGCTTGCTGAGCGGCTTCAAGCCTGCAAGTTAGGGATCCCATACCCCCCTCTCCCAAGGGAGAGGGGCTGGGGGTGAGGGCAGCAGCGCTGGCCAGGTAAGCGACAGGGAAAGTGGGCTCAAAAGTCCTGCTGGGGTGGCGTTGCGCCGGCAAGTTCTAGGTACTTCTGCTTTACCGCCTGAATATCCTGCCACATCAACCACTTGGGGCTGCCGGGGGTGCGGTCAGGGTTGCGCAGCAAGTAGGCGGGGTGAAAGATGGGCATGCACCAGCGCCCCTGCCACTGGATCCACTCGCCCCGGATCTTGGCAATGCCCCGCTTATCCCCCAAAAGGGAGCGCACCGAGGTAGCCCCCGTCAACAAAATGATCCAGGGATCCACTAGGCGAATCTGCTCCAACAGATAGGGCCGGCAGGCATCCATCTCCGCCTGGGTGGGTACGCGGTTGTTGGGGGGGCGGCATTTGACCACATTGCAGATGTAAGTATCCCGCTCGGGATCCAGCCCCACCGAGGCCAGGATCTTGTCCAGCAACTGGCCGGACTTACCCACAAAGGGCAGGCCTTGCAGATCTTCGTTTTCCCCCGGCCCCTCGCCAACAATCACGATCTTGGCTTTAGGGTTACCTCGGTGCACCACCACATGGGTACGGTTGGCTGCCAACTCACAGCGCTGGCAGACCCGGCAGTGCTGCTCCAGTTGTTCTAGATCCCGATAGGTGCCGGGGGGAATGGGCACCTGAGCCGAGAGTGGGATCTGATCCCATTGGGGAAGCGTCTCCGTTGCAGAGGCAGGTGGCTCTAGGGGATCGTCAAATAGGCTGGGCTGAAGCTCCGAGGGTCTTTTCTTGGCAGCCATTGCAAGGTAAGGGATCCTTGTGCAGCGATCTTCGGCTGCTCCTCTGCCCTTGTCAAGCTTGGCGTCTCTTTCCCCAAAAGGGCAGCCTTTACGTCTTGTTAAACTGAGGGAGCAAAAGATGGCGGCATCTCAGCTAAGTGCTCTCGGCCTACTATGCTGCTTTTATCCAAAGAACTGCCCAACCTCGACTACCGCCCCACCCTGCAACGCTTTGACGAGGACTGGCGGGATCCCCTTGCAACTCTCTTGGGCTGGGGGCGGGCTGCCGGCGCCGATCTGGTGGAGATCTTCCTGGAGCGGGCTAACTCCATCAGTTGCCTGGCAGAAGACGACACCCTCACCAGCATCACCCCTCGGCTTGCCACCGGCGCGGGGGTGCGGGTGTTTCGCGGCCTGGCCGACTGCTACGTCAGCACCAACGATCTCTCCTTTGCCGGCCTCAAAGCTGCCCTAGAAAAAGGCCTGCTCTTGATGGGCCTCACCCCCCCTGGCCCTGCTGCTTTGGTCTCCACCGTCAACCTAGGGCTGCTCCAGGACTACGCCGAGCGCCGCGGTAAAGACGGCTGGCTCAAGGAATGCAGCTCCCTTGCCGAGATGGGGGAGATCCTGCTGCGGGCCAACGCAGAGCTGAAGCGGCAAGCTCACCACGTCCAGTCCCGCCGCACCAACTACTTCCGGGACTGGCAGGAGATCCTGGTAGCCTGCAGCGACGGCACCTTTGTGCGCGACATCCGCCTTACCCAGTCGGTTAGTTCTACCCTGCTCTGTGCCGATGGGGATCATCGCGCTTCCGTTAGCCAACGCGCAGGGGGCACCGGGGATCCCGACTTTTTGCGCCGCTGGGATCTCGTAGCCCACAGCCAGGAGCTGGCAGAAGCCGCCGGCCAGATGCTCTATGCCGACTATGTGGAATCGGGCACCTACCCGATTGTAATGTCCAACGCCTTTGGCGGTGTCATCTTCCACGAGGCCTGTGGGCATCTCTTGGAGACGACCCAGATCGAGCGCAAAACCACTCCCTTTGCCGACAAAAAAGGCCAGAAAATTGCCCACAAAAACCTCACCGCCTGGGACGAGGGGCTTTCCGAGGGGGCCTTTGGCAGCCTGGACGTGGACGACGAGGGCATGCCCGTCCAGCGCACCCTGCTTATTGAAAAGGGCATATTGAAAAACTTTCTGGCCGACCGGGCCGGCTCCATGCGCACCGGCCATCCCCGCACCGGCAGTGGCCGCCGGCAAAACTACACCTTTGCCCCTGCCAGCCGCATGCGCAACACCTACATCGCCCCCGGCGACGCCGAACTGGACGACCTGTTTGCCTCTATTGACAAAGGTATCTACTGCAAGCGCATGGGGGGCGGCAGCGTCGGCCCCACCGGCCAATTTAACTTTGCCGTGGAAGAAGCCTATCTCATCCAAAATGGCAAAATCACCAAGCCTCTCAAGGGAGCCACGCTGATTGGAGAAGCCAAGGATATCTTGACCAAGATCTCTATGTGCTCCAAGGATCTCCGCCTGGCACCTGGCTTTTGCGGTTCTGTCAGCGGCAGCATCTACGTTACTGTGGGCCAGCCCCACATCAAAGTGGACTCCATCACCGTGGGCGGGCGTTGATCCCGAGAGGATCTACTTCAGGATTGCCTAGGCCCGCCTCTTGCCATTAGCAAAGTGGCTTTGCGGCCTAGCTTTGTCTTGTAGAGTATTCCGAAGCAGAGGAGAGGGCAAAGGCGCCCGCAAGTTAGGGATGATCGACATTCAAAGCCTAGAAACCTGGCTGTGGGATGCAGCGTGTGTCATTCGCGGGCCAGTCGACGCGCCCAAGTTCAAAGACTATATCTTGCCGCTGGTGTTTCTCAAGCGGCTTTCCGATGTGTTCGATGATGAAATTGAGCGCCTGAGTGACCAATTCGGCAGTCGGAACCTGGCCCTGCAACTGCTGGAGCAGGAGCGGGAAACCAGGGAGGTGCACCTGGTGCGCTTTTACATTCCCGAAAATGCTCGGTGGGAAGCGATCCGCCAACATGGGATCAGCGGCCTGGGGCAATTCCTCACTGATGCCGTGCGTGAGGTGGCGCGGGAGAATCCGTCGCTGCAGGGCGTGATCGACATGGTGGATTTCAACGCCACCGCCGCCGGTCAGCGTATTATCTCGGATGAATATCTGGCCGCGCTGGTGGAGGTGCTCTCCCGCCACCGTCTGGGCCTGCACGATGTGGAGCCGGACATCCTGGGCCGCGCCTACGAGTACCTGCTGCGCAAGTTCGCCGAGGGGCAGGGGCAAAGCGCCGGCGAGTTCTACACCCCGCGCGAGGTGGCCATCCTGATGGCGCGCCTGCTCGACCCACAGCTGGGCATGAGTGTCTATGACCCCACCTGCGGCTCCGGCGGGCTGCTCATCAAGTGCCATCTACGCCTGCTAGAAACCCACGGCGTTATGGAAAACGGCCACCGTAAACTTCCACCCGGCGTAGCCCCCTTGCGCCTGTTCGGGCAGGAGATTAACCCGGCCACCTTCGCCATGGCGCGCATGAACGCCATCATTCACGACTTGCAAGCCGACATCCGCATTGGTGACACCGTGCGCACCCAGCCTTCAAGGACAACGCCGGCCGTCTGCAAACGTTCGACCGGGTGACGGCCAACCCGATGTGGAATCAAAGATTTCCCGTCGAAACCTACGAAACGACCCATATGACCGCTTCACGCTGCAGCGCGGATTGGGGCTGGCTGCAGCACATGCTGGCGTCGCTCAACGAGCGCGGCAAGATGGCGGTGGTGCTGGATACGGGCGCCGTCTCGCGTGGCAGCGGTAATCAAGGCTCCAACCGCGAGCGCGATATCCGCAAAGCCTTCGTCGAGCGCGACCTGATCGAGGCGGTGATCCTGCTGCCGGAGAACCTGTTCTACAACACCACCGCGCCCGGCATCATCCTGGTGGTCAACCGCTGCAAGCCGTGTGGTGGGCAGATTTTGCTCATCGACGCCAGCCAGCAATTCGCCAAAGGTCGCCCCAAGAATCACCTGACCGAGGAGCACATCGCCCGCATCGCCGAAATTTATCACCTCACCAATGGTTGGCAGGGGCGAATAACCATTCGCCAATCCATGCCATCATCACCAACGACGAAGCGGCCCGCAACGACTACAACCTCTCTCCTAGCCGCTACGTGAGCACGAACGGCAAGGAAGAGGTCCTGTCGCTGGAGGAAGCTATGGTGCGCCTTTTAGGGGCCGAAGAGGAGCGTGCCGAGGCTGACCGGGCACTGAATGAAGTCTTGGTTCAACTCGGCTTATTGGCCAATGGTTCATAGAATGGCACAGAAGGCAAACCATGCTGCGCTTGACGGACATTCCCTATCCCACCCTTGAAGCGTTCTGCCGCAAGTATCAGGTTCAGCGGCTTTCGCTTTTTGGCTTGGCGGTGCGGGAGGACTTCGGGCTGCAAAGCGACATGGACGTGCTGGTCGAATTTCAACCCGATGCACGGGTGGGTTTCCTGCAATTGAGCCGCATGCAGCGCGAGCTGTCGGAGATTTTCCACCGTCCCGTTGACTTGGTGCTGCGCAGTGCTCTGAAGCCGGCCATCCGTGAGCAAATCCTGAAGGAAGAGGTCGTGCTCTATGCGACCTGAGCGGCTTTACTTACAGGACATTCTGGATGCCTGCGAGGCGATTGACCGTTTTCTCCAACGAACAGATGAAATCGCTTTCACGCAAGACGAGCTTGTCCAGAGCGCTGTTTTGCAAAAGCTGATTGTGATCGGCGAGGCAGCCGCGCGCCTGCCGCGGAGCTTCACGGAGCAGCATCCACACATCAAATGGGCGGATATTGTGGCTTTCCGTAACATCGCTGTCCACGAGTACTTGGCCATAGATTGGCGGATCGTCTGGGTCACAGCCACCGAGGATGTCCCCATGCTGTGCAAGAGGATCAAAACCCTGCTTAATCAACTTGACGAGGAGAGCCAAGTATGAGCGACATTCTGCCCGACGACTTCCAGATGACCGTTCGCGTCAGCGGGCCAGAGTCCTTACTCGGCCCCCTGCCCAAGGAGTGGCGGATGGTGAGGTTGGGGGAGGTATTTGAGATTACGCAAGGCAAATCCTTGTCAGCGAAGCAAAACAAGGGAATTCGCCCGCGTCCTTTTCTTCGCACATCAAATGTCAATTGGGGTTACCTGGATGTGTCGAAGTTGGATGAAATGGATTTTACTGAAGAAGAGCAAAAATTTGCCTTACAACCCCGTGATCTTTTGGTATGCGAGGGAGGGGATATTGGTCGGACAGCAATCTGGGAAGGCCAGATGCAAGGGATTTATTATCAAAACCATCTCCATCGTTTGTGAGTCAGGAGTAAAGAAGTCTGCACTCTCTGATCCATGCTCTACTTCCCAACTCTAGAAAACTGCCGAACAAAGTGCTTCAACACCGGCCCCATCGTCTCAATAGGATTCACTTCCCGTGCATACACAGGCAGGTGCAAGATTCTCGCTCCTGTTCCCCTAATCAGTTCCTCAACTTCCCGACTCCTATGAATATTGAAGTTGTCCATAATCCCAACCTTCCTCGCATCTAACTTCGGACATAACTCGCTTCTCAAAAACTCCAAAAAATCCTCTTTCTTCATCCCACTCTTGATGACGCGACAGCCGACTACCCCTCTCACAGAAATAGCTCCAATAACAGGATGCTTCTCCCCCTTGTATCTCTGAGACCGCTTAAACCCCGAGCTACTCCCCGTTCCATTCCCTCCCACTGTCTGGTCAAGGGCAATCAAATCCTCCGCTGGTTCTTGACTGTAAGCTCTCTTTGCCCCTCCTCTTCTTGGACTCTCGCGCTGCGGTAAGTCTTTTTTTAGAGTCATTCCTTGCTTTTTAAGAAGTTGTGTATCGTGACAGTACTTACATCAATCCCTAAGCGCCCCCGCAACAGTTCTTATATTGCCACAGATAGAAGTCGGGGTGTTCTGCAATGATTGCCATCACTTCCTGTCGATGCCGTTCTAAAATACCCACTCGCTTGGTGCCTACTTTCTTGGGGTTTAAGTCCTGAGTTTGTTGGTACTGTCGCACCCAGCGGTGTACTGTTCTCTTGGTCACCATCAACCGTTCGGCCACCTGGCGGATAGAGGTCTTACCTACTTGATAAACTGCCACGACTCTTTGCCGTAGATCCAAAGAATGGGTTGGCATCTCTTCCTCTCCTTCCTCTTGAAACCTGTACCCCATTTAAATTAACAGGCTGTAACATCTACTTTTATTGCTTCATGCGAGGGAGTGACTGTCTCTGTCCTGCAGCAATACACTCCTGCCTCTCCCAAGCGACTCTGACCGGCCCCCCACTCTCCCCGTGTACGGGGGGATATAGGGAGCACAGAGCGGGGCTTCAAGGACTAGGTCCCGCTAGCGCGAGCGGCGGGTTAGCCAAAAAGGGTATGCTGGAAGTACCGTCCTTCCCCCTAGGGCCATGCGAGATCTCCTGCGCGACATCCTTCGGGATTACTCCGGCTTTGTGGAACTGCGCTACCACAGCAAAGTCTTTCGCAGCGTTACGGCGGAAAAGGGCCGCATTGAGCGGACGGCGGTTCGGCGGCGCTCAGGGGTGGGGGTGCGGGTGCTGGAGGCCGGCACCTGGGGCTTTGCCGCCACCGGGGATCTCTCCCCAGCCGCCATTCGCAAGGCCATTGCCGAAGCCCAGCAGGCGGCCCGTGCCAGCGCCGACTGCCGCAAACAGAAGCTGAAGGCTTTGCCCAGCGTAGCCCTGGCCCAGGGAGAGTTCTGCGAGCCCGGCGTGGAGGAGGTGGTCAACAAACCTCTAGAGGCCAAGATCCAGTTGGTTTTGGAAACGGAAGCCCAAGCTCGCAAGTCCTCTGCTCGCATTACCTCGGCCAGTTGCACCTACAACGAGATCTACGAGGAAAAAGCCATTGTTACTACAGATGGGGCGGATGTGGCCTTTCGTCTGGTGCGCCCTGAACTGCGGATCCAGGCGGTGGCCGAGGCGGATGGCCAACTGAGCAGCGGCGCCGAGTCCATTGGTGTTACCGGGGGGTGGGATTGCCTTTTTCGGACGGATCCCTTGCAGATGGCGGAGAAGGCGGCTGCCACCGCGGTCGATCTCCTCTCTGCAGGCTACGCCGAGGGGGGATGGGCCACAGTCATCTTGTCCCCTTCCATCGTGGGGCTGCTGGTGCACGAGGCCATTGGCCACACGGTCGAGGCGGATTTTGTCCTGGCGGGCTCGGTAGCAGCCGGCAAGCTGGGGCAGCGGGTAGCCAGCGAGTTGGTTACCCTCAAGGACTCTGGCCGTTCGGAATTCATGCCAGGGGCAGGGGGAACGCTGCCGGTGGACGATGAGGGCGTTCCCACCCAAACCACCACCATCATCCAGAACGGCATCTTGGTGAGCTACCTGCACAACCGCGAAACGGCTGCCTACTTTGGCGTCGAGCCCACCGGCAACGCCCGCGCCTGGGAGTATGCCGACGAGCCGCTTATCCGCATGCGCAACACCTACCTTGAGCCGGGATCCCAAACCTTGGAGGAGATCCTTGCCAGCACACCTGACGGCTACTTCCTGGATGGGGCCAGGAATGGGCAAGCCGACTCCACGGGTGAGTTCATGTTTGGCGTGGAGCGGGCCTACCGCATTCGCAACGGCAAGCTAGCAGAGCTGCTGCGAGGGGTTACCATTACCGGCAATGCCTTTGAGGTGTTGCAGTCGGTGGATGCTGTGTCGCGGGATTTCCTGTGGGACTTGGGATCCGGCCACTGCGGCAAGGGTCAGCCGGCCAAGGTGGATGCTGGAGGGCCCTATATCCGCTGCCGCGCTATTGTGGGCGGCCGGCAGAGCGCTTAGCCTCCACCTAGAGAGCAACTCTTAGAACCAGGCGGTCGGCTTCCCACTCGCGAAAGAGGCGGAGAACATGCTCGGCTCTCTCGGCGTGCTGGTTCAAAATCTCCGCGCCAGAGCGGGCCTGCTTGGCTAAGGGGAGCAGCAGCTCCACGACCTGGTAGCGGCTGGAGGCAATCATCTTGCCCGGGATCCGGGCAATGGGCCAGAAGATGTCCAGCTTTTGGGCCACAATCTGGGCGGGATCCACCTTGCCCAGCAGATCCGAAAAGGGGATTTTGCGATCCCAGTAGCGCACCTGGCCGTGCTGGAGAAAGAGGGGGTTGAGCTGCCAACGGGAGCTGCGGAAAAACTCGGCTGTGAAGGGATCCCAGTTGGCCAGCTTCTGGCCCTGGTGGCAGCACCAGAAGAGATTTTGCGTGTGGTAGAGGGGCTCCAAGTACTCGATAACCCGCAGTTGGTCAATGCGGGAAAGGGCTTCGTAGCGGCGGTGGAACTCCGGGTGGGTGGCGGCAATTAAGGGCTTGGCGTTCCAGTAGTCCAAGTAGGGGGCGACATCGATAAACTCCAGACCCGCCTGGGCCAAAAGGTCAGGGATCTCGCCAATGTCAAAAGGAATGTCGTTGGCGTGGAAGAAGTTGTCGACGATGTTTTCGTCTGCCGAGTAGTATTCCTCGTGGGCCTTGGCATGCCGGGCTAGCAGGGAATTGGGATGGGCTGCCTTTAACAATTGCCGCACAAATTCAATCTTTTCCGGCGTGGCCGGCGGAGTAATCCCCAGCAGCTCCAGGGCGCGGCGAATGCGGTAGACATGCCAACGGCCGGAACGGTTGTAGAGCATCAGCGCCATTACCCCCTCGGGAGCTAGGCGCGAGGCCAAGTTTCTCAAAGCCTTGACCGGATCGGCGGTGTGGTGGATGACCCCATAGGAGCTGATCATGTCGAAGCTCCCCTCCGGCCAAGTGGAGGGATCCATGAGATCCCCGTAGTGCACCGAGCAGTTGCGCAGGCCGTGGTACTTGATCCGTTTCTGGGCAATCTCTAGGGCCGGGCGGCTGAGATCGATCCCGACCACGGCGCCATAGCCGGGGTTGCTGGCGGCAATGCCGTGTACCTCCCAGCCGGTGCCGCAGCCGGCCACCAAAAATCTGGCCCCGGTGGGCTCTTGTAAGGTGCGGGTGCGGGCATATTGGGCGAGGATGTAGCTGCCTAGGCTGGAAAAGCCCTCAAAGGGCCGGTCATAGGGGACGGGCGGGTAGGGAAACGCCTCGTACTGGGCCTGCACCGCCCGGGTAATCTCCGCTTCGCTGGCCAAAGCCACGTTCTCCCACCTCTTCCCCCCTATCCTATTAGACCAGCTTTGGCCGTCAAGTCGGCCCGTGTCGGTCGCCAGCAGGCCACGGCTAGGCTGCGGTTAAACTGTGGGCAGCTCGCCGGTAGGCTTCCTCCAGCGTCTCTGCCAGGGTGGGGTGAACGTGCACCAGGCGGGCCAGCTCTTGCACCGTGGCGCGGCGGGCGATGGCCTGGGCCGCCTCGTGGATGAGATCCGCAGCATGGGGCCCAAAGATGTGGGATCCCAGCAGGAGACCCGTCTCCTTGTCAAAGACCAGCTTGACCATGCCCTCCGTCTCGCCAGAGGCAATGGCCTTGGAGTTGCCGCCAAAGTAGGTGCGCACCGTGCCCACGCTATAGCCCTCGGCTTTGGCCTGGGGCTCGGTTAGCCCCACAAAGCCCATCTCCGGGTGGGTAAACACTGCTGCTGGGATGCTCAGGTAATCCATGTAAGCAGGGCGGCCACAGATGTTTTCCACGGCCACCCGCCCCTGGGCTGCCGCCGCGTGGGCCAGCATCAGCTTGCCCGTCACATCGCCAATGGCCCAGAGGTGGGGCAATTCCGTGGCCATACGGCTATCTACGGGTACAAAGCCGCGCTTGTCTAACTCCACTCCCAGCTCCGCCAGGCCCAGCCCCTCTGAGACCGGGATCCGCCCAGCGGCCACCAGGCAGGCATCCACCTGCAGCGTTTCGCCGTTAGAGAGGTGGATCGTCACCGGCTGGCCAGGGATCACCTGCTTGGCCAGCACGCCCACATAGGTCTGGATCTGGCGGGGTTTGATCAGCACCCGCTGGGCCAGGCGGGCAATGTCGGGGTCAAAAGCCGGCATCAGGGTCTCCAGGGCCTCGATGAGAATGACCTGGGATCCCAGCGCCGTGTAGACGTCGGCAAACTCTTGGCCGATGTAGCCGCTGCCGATGATGGCCAGCCGCTCCGGGATCCACTCCAACCGCACCGCCTCGTTACTGGTAAACACCGTGCGGCCATCTACTTGGATCCCCGGCGGCACAAAGGGTTGGGAACCCGTGGCCAAGATAATGTCCCGCGCCGTGTAGGTTCGAGATCCCTTCTCTTCCTGAACTTCAACCATTTGGGATCCCGCCAGCCTGCCCCGTCCCCGCAGGAGTGTTACCCCCAGTTTCTCCAGGGAGCGGGTCATGTCGGCGCGGATCTTCTCCACCACCTGGGTGGCGTGATTGGCAATGGCCTCCCGGTTAGCCTGGACGGATCCCACTTGGATGCCCAGCTCGGAGCTGTGTTGCAGTTCCCGCAGGCGGGCGGAGGCAGCCAGCAGAGCTTTGGAGGGGATGCAGCCGCGGTTGATACAGGTGCCGCCCATTTCGGCGCACTCGACGATGGCGGTTTTGAGGCCGGACTCGACAGCATGCAGCGCCGCGCCGTGGCCGCCGACGCCGGCACCAATGATGATTAAGTCAAAATCGAAGCTCATGGCGAGACTTGGATAACCGGTGCCTCATTTTCTCATCTTGTTGGCCTTCCCAGGAACCTGGCTGAGAGCATCCAAACCATGAGGTAGCATAGGGTCGCCTGCCCAGTTGACAGGAGGCTGGCGGGGTGGGAACGGGGGGTGCGCATGGAACTGCAAGCTTTGATTTTCGACGTGGATGGCACCCTGGCGGACACGGAGCGGGATGGCCATCGGGTAGCCTTTAACGCTGCCTTTGCCGAAGCAGGCTTGGACTGGCACTGGTCGGTGGAGCTCTACGGCCAACTCCTGGCTATTACGGGCGGCAAAGAGCGCATTCGCCACTTCGTCGAGACCTGTCAGCCGCCGCTGCCTGCCGGGGAAGACCTGACGGCCCTAATAGCCCGGCTGCACCAGGCCAAAACCCGCCACTACACAGCTCTACTGGCCCAAGGAGGGATCCCCTTGCGACCTGGGGTCAAGCGCCTCTTGCAGGAAGCCAAGGCCGCCGGGATCCGCCTAGCCATCGCCACCACCACCACGCCCGAAAACGTGACGGCCCTTCTGGAGCACACCCTGCCGGAGAGCCTGGGCTGGTTTGAGGTGATTGCTGCCGGCGATATTGTCCCCGCCAAAAAGCCTGCCCCCGACATCTACTTCTACACGCTGGAACAGATGGGGCTGCGCCCCCAGGAGTGCCTGGCCTTTGAGGACTCCGAAAACGGGCTGCGCTCGGCCCAGCAGGCGGGCATCCCTGCGGTGGTGACGGTTAACGATTACACTCGGGAGCAAGACTTTTCCGGAGCAGCCTTGGTGCTGGATCACCTGGGGGAGCCGGAGTTGCCGTTTCAGGTGCTGGCGGGAAGGGCAGGATCCCACCGCTACTTCACCCTGGAGCTGGCCCGCCAGGTTCATGCCCAAGCCCTTGCCGAGCAAGAAAAGTGATCCAAGATCCCCATCTGCAACAGCGCCTCCGGGATCACCTGCAGCAAGTGGCCCAGCCGCGGGATCCCGACTGGTCGCCTTTGGGCCACCGTCAGGTGGAGCGCTACATCCAAGAGGAGCTTTCCCGCTATGGCCCTGTGGAATCTTTCTCCTTCGAGGCTCGGGGCTGCCAGCACCGCAACTGGATCTTGAAATTGCCGGGATCCCATCCCCGCCGATCGCCCATTCTGGTCGGGGCTCATTTTGACGCTGCCCCGGCCACCCCTGGAGCCGACGACAACGCCAGCGGTGTAGCGGTGCTGCTGGAATTGGCCCGCCATTTTGCCACCCATCCCGCCCTTTCCCCCCTGTGGCTAGTGGCCTTCGACCTAGAAGAGCGGGGCCTGCTGGGGAGCAAAGCCTACGCCCGCTTTCTCAAGCAACAGCGCCAACCCCTGCGGCTAATGCTCTCTTTGGAGATGCTGGGCTACCGGGATCCCACCCCCGGCTCCCAGCGCTACCCCGCTGGCCTGGAGCGGCTCTACCCTGACCGGGGGGACTACATCGGCCTCATTGGCAACTGGCCCGCCCTGGGGGATCTGCTGAGGCTGCAGCACAGTTTTCAGCAGGTGGGGATCCCGTGTTGCTGGTTGCCAGCCGGCCAGCGGGGTTTGATCCTGCCGCTTACCCGCCTCAGCGACCACTCCCCCTTTTGGGATGCAGGCTACCCCGCGGTTATGGTGACCGACACCGCTTTCTTGCGCAACCCCCACTACCACAAGCTCAGCGACACCCTTGAGACCCTAGATCTGGACTTTTTGAGTGGGGTCTGCCAGGGCTTGAGGCAAGGTCTTGGATCCCTCTAGCCGCGACCTCGATTCCCAACTCCCCTCTCCCTCAGGGAGAGGGGCTGGGGGTGAAGGCCAGCGGCGCGGGGCGCTTGGGCAGGCCTCCTCAGTACGGAGATCGCTCCAGGAGTTTCGCGATCCCTCGACCCCCGCTGGGGCAACCG
Source organism: Synechococcus sp. OH30 (assembly GCF_047462175.1). Lineage (NCBI taxonomy): Bacteria > Bacillati > Cyanobacteriota > Cyanophyceae > Synechococcales > Synechococcaceae > Synechococcus > Synechococcus sp. OH30. The sequence goes on from NZ_JANSIP010000002.1 coordinate 224,315, forward strand.
AGGGAGATAATGGGCAGCATAGGCAAAGAGGGGAAAAGCTTGCCGAAAGCTGCCCTCAGCCTTCCCGGCCAAAACTTTCCCAGGAGACTTTATGAGCGCCTTCGCCCAAGCCCCCAAAAAGTGCGTTTCTGCCGTTTTTAAAGAAGAAGCCAAAGTCCAGGAGTGCATCCAGCGCCTCCTCAACCGCGGCATCCCCAACGATCGCATCTCCATCATTGGCCGCAATTTTCAAACGGAAGCCAAAATCAGCGGCTTTATCACCCGCAAGGATGTGGTTCTCGACGGGTTGACCAGCGGCGCTATTTATGGATCCCTGTTTGGCTCCCTGTTGGGGCTACTTACAGGGGTAGGGGTGCTGTTTATTCCCTTTTTGGGGGCGGTGGTGGCCGCCGGGCCCTTGGGAGCGGCGCTGCTGGGGGCAACCGGTGGCGCTCTCTACGGGGCGTTGGGAGCGGGGCTGGGATCCGCCCTGATTGCCCTGGGCATGCCGCAGGAGAAGGCTGCCATCTACCAGACGCGGGTACAGGCGGGTGAGTTCTTGTTGGTGGTGCAGGTGCCGGAGGAAAAAGCCGGCGAAATCTACTTGCTGTTGCAAAGTGCCGGCGGCGAAGAGGTGGCCACTGCCGACTTGAACTTGCCCAGCGAGCCAGAAGGCAACCTGACGCCGGAGACCATCTCCCCAGAAATCCGCGCCGATCTCTCAGAAGAAGCCCAGCAAACCTTTGTGGAAGCCTATAACCAGGCCAAGGCAGAGGGCAGCCCTGTCACCCAGGCCCTGCTCAAGGCTTGGGAAAAGGTCAAACAAGCTTTCAGCCGCGACGAGAAAGGGATCTTCTCTAAGCGCAAGTTCTAGTGTTGACCCCTTCCTTAAACCAGCAAAGTTACCGGCCCTGCTCTGGTCTTAGCCTGCTTGGCTATTTTGAAAGCCTTAGCCTAACTGATTGATGGTAGAGGTGAGCCCATGGCTGCGAGTGATTTTAAGGATTACTACAAGATCCTAGGCGTCAGCCGAGATGCTTCTTTGGAGGAGATCAAGCGCGCCTATCGCAAGCTGGCTCGCCAGTATCACCCTGACGTCAACCCCGGCAACAAGGCAGCCGAGGAGCGCTTCAAGGAGATCAACGAAGCCTACGAGGTGCTCTCGGATCCAGACAAGCGGCGGCGCTACGACCAGTTTGGCCAGTACTGGCAACGGGTGGGCAGCGGTGCCGCAGCAGGGCCGGGCATGGAAGGATTTGCCCAGTACGCCACCTTCGAGGACTTTATCAACGAGCTGCTGGGCCGCATGGGATCCCGCCGCAGCGGCTTCCAGGGTTTCACCACCGGGTTTGGGCCGTTCATCTCAGTGGATCTGCCAGGGCAAGACGTAGAAGCCACGCTAGGCCTCACCTGGGCAGAGGCCTTCCACGGCACCCAAAAGCGGCTGAGCGTGGATGGCGAAACCCTCACCATCCGCATTCCTCCCGGCGCCAAACCGGGCAGTCGCATCCGCGTCAAGGGCAAGGGCCAATATAGCCCCTTCGGCGGACCGAGGGGGGATCTCTACCTCACCCTGGAGCTGCCTCCCCACCCCTTCTTCCGCTTTGATGGCGACAACCTGCTCTGCGAGCTGCCCATCACGCCCGATGAGGCGGTTTTGGGCGGCACGGCGGAAGTCCCCACCCCCACCGGCCGGGTGCAGCTGAAGATCCCTGCCGGCGTCGATAGCGGCCAAACCCTGCGGCTGCGCGGCCAAGGCTGGCGGGATCCCCAAGGGCAGCGGAGCGACCTGCTGGTGCGGCTGAAGGTTGTCACGCCCAAATCCCTCTCCCCCACTGAGCGGGATCTCTACGAGAAACTGCGGCAACATCGGAGCTGGGATCCCCGCGCCTACTTGCAGGAGGTGAGGCTATGAGCTTGGCCATTGTGCGGGTGGAAGAACGGCTCTATACCTTTGAGCAGGCCAGCGAAGTTACTGGGATCCCTTCCCACCTCTTGGAGTGGCTGCTGGCTCAGGGCTTGCTGGAAGCCGAAAGCAGCTACATCACCCCCCAGCAACTGCGGCGCCTGGTGCAGATGATCCGTCTGCATCGGGACTTGGGCCTTAACTGGGTCGGAGCGGCCATGGTTTTGGACATGGCTCAGGAAATTGCCCGCCTTAGGGCGCAGCTCCACCACTACCGCGGCTTTTGAGGATCCCGAAACTCTTACTCAACTGAACCCCTTCACCTTTAGGAGAAACCCTCATGGATCAGATCGTCCGACGCAGCCAAGTGGTGGGCCTGCTGGCCCTGGATGGCAGCACCGCCACGGCCTTGGGCACTGTCGAAGAAATCTGGGTCGATTCTCAAGGACGGGTCTGCTACTTCAGCAGCCAGCAAGGCTACACCCCCCTAGAGCAGATCTCGCTTATCGGGCCGGATGCGCTGCTAACCTACTCCAGCCTTTTCACTACCCCGGCAATGCCGCTTAGCTCCCTCTACCGGCGCACAGTGCGCATTGGGGATCAGCCGGTGGGCTGGATTGAGGATTTTCTCTTCGACTGGGAGACTGGATCTATTGCTGCCTATATTCTGGGGGGCAGCATTGCTGAGCCCTGGGGAGGGCGCGCCGTCCTCTTACCTGAGGACGTAGAGGCCATCGACGTGGATGCGGTGGTGGTCAAGGAAGATGCTCCCCAGCGCCTCAAATCGGAGACTGAGGGCCTAAAGAACTTTTGGAGCGAAAAGTCTCGCCAAGTCAAGCAGCTCATCCAGCGCATGGGGGATCGCCTCAAGGCTTTGATTGGACCCCAGGACCCGCCGGAGGTGGTGCGCGTCAAGGTCAAGCAGGTGCGGGACGAGCTGGCCAAAGGGGGCAAGTTCGACCTCTCCCTGCTGGATGAGGCGGCAGAGTTTTTGCAGCAAAAATGGACAACCTGGCAGCAGCGCCTCAAACGGGCCGCCCAGCGCATGCAAGCTGCTCTCCAGGCCGCCTGGGAGAAGCTGACTGAATAAGGGACGGAGGAACACTCCTCCTGGGCCCTTGCTGACAGGAGGCAGTTCTTTGCGCTAGCATTAGAAACCGCTGTTAATGCTCGGATCAGGTTTCAAGACCCGCGAGGGCACCTGTACGGCAAGGGAAAGGCATGACCTACGCGATTGTGGAAACCAGTGGCAAGCAGCTTTGGGTAGAGCCGGGGCGCTTTTACGACATCGATCGCCTGCCCGGCACAGAGGAAAACAGCCCTTTGGCCCTCTCCCAGGTCTTATTGATTAACCACGAGGGACAAGTAACCCTGGGGCGTCCCTATGTTCCCGAGGCGGTGGTGAGGGCGCGGGTTTTGCAGCACCGCCGCGGCAACAAAATCATTGTCTACAAGATGAGGCCGAAGAAGGGAACCCGCAAGAAAAGAGGCCACCGTCAGCTTCTGACCCGTGTCCTGATTGAGTCCATTGAACTCAACGGGACGACTCTAGCCACTGCCCCAGCAGCTTCCCAGACCACTCCAGAGCCAGTTCCTGAAGCAACGGGGAGCCCTGTGGCCCAGAAGTAGACTGTTTTTAGCGACCACTGCCTAGGAGGTGTTATGGCTCACAAAAAAGGAACCGGCAGCACTCGCAACGGTCGTGACTCCAATTCCAAGCGCCTAGGGGTGAAGTGCTTTGGCGGCGAGCTGGTGCATCCCGGCTACATCCTGGTAAGACAACGGGGCACCAAGTTCCACCCAGGGGTGAACGTGCGCATTGGTAGGGATGACACGCTGTTTGCAGTAGCCACAGGCATTGTTACCTTTGAGCGCTACGGCAAACGGCGGCAGAAGGTGAGCGTTTACCCGCTTGAAAAGGCTGCCCAGTAGGCAAGGGTTTTTCCAGGCAAGTGCCCATCAACGGATCCCATCCCCCAGTCTGCCCCTGGGCAAAGGGAGGGCTCCCGGCTTGGCCCAGTGCCCACTTTGTGGAGAGCGCTTGTGAGATTAAGGGCTGTGCGGGTATACCTGTTTCGTTGGGTGGGGTTGCTGCACCTCATTGCGGGGGTGGCTTACCTCTACTGGCGCATCACCGACGGGCTGACAGGTTTGGGATCCCTTCTGTTTTGGGGGGCGGAGCTGTACGTTTGGCTGGCGGCAGTGGGCTTTATCCTCAGCCGCTATCCCCAGGAGGCGCAAGAAGAAGTGCCGGCGCCAGAGGTGCTGCAGCGGGCATTTTTTCAACTGCCGCGGGTGGATGTGCTGGTGATACGCCAGCGGGATTCTGTGGAAGCAACCCGTCAGACGGTACTCTCGGCCCTGCGCCTCGACTACCCTTGGGAGCGGCTGTTTGTCCACATTGTGGATCGGGTGGAAGATGGGGAAATGGCCAAGGTGGCGCGGGCCATTCCCTGCGAGTACTGGCCTTGCCCCACCCCCACGACCGATCCCCTAGCCTACCTGCTGGGCTCTGGCCAGCTGCAGGGAGAGTACCTGCTGCTGTTGCAGCCGGGCCATTTTGTCGAGCCGGGTTTTTTGTGGCAGACGTTGCCCCTGTTTTATGACTCACCGGAGCGGGCTCCCATCGCCCATGCCACCGGCTTTGTGCAGGCGATGCTGCGCACCCTGGGTCGGCCCCAGGCCGTTCACCCCCTACAGCAGCTTTTGGCGGTGGGATCCCAAGGCTACCAGGCGGCGCCGCTGCTGGGATCCGGCTGTCTCATTCGGCGGGCGGCTTTGGAGGCGATCCCGCAAATTGACATTCGCCGCCCTGTGCAGTTGGGGTGTCAGCTGCACTGCCGTGGTTGGCAGTCTCATCTAGTGCGCCAGGCCCAGGTCACCGGCGTTTTGTTGCCCTTGCGCAACCGCCGCGTCGCTCTGCTAGCAATTTTTTCGGCCTTGCGAGAAAACCCCTTTTGGGGCAAGCCAACTACGCAGCAGCAGCGCTTTCAGTACCTCTGGCTAACCCTCTGGGCTGCTGGCGGGGTGGCGGAGCTGGCCTATCTAGCAGTGCCCATCCTCTTTCTCTGCACGGGCTGGATGCCGGTACCAGCCTTTGACAGGGCCTTTTTTGCCTGGTTTTTGCCCTATGCCCTGTTGGGGCGGCTTACCTGGCTGTTGGCTTTTCCTCCCTCTCTGTGGGGGGCCGCCTGGCAGTCAGAGCGACAGACAGGTAGCCAGTTTTTCCAGTCCATTCAGGCGCTGGTGCAGGCGTTGCGAGGGGTGCCCCCTTATCCTGAACAGCCCTCCCAGCTTTCCCTCGGCCCGCAGGCGCTGGCTATTGTGTTGACATTGCTAGCTATAGGGGTGGGATCCCTGCGCTTTGCCGGCAACTGGGATCCGACGTGGTCGGAGCTGATCTTTGGTTTGGCCTGGGCTTTCTACAACCTGCTGATCCTGTCAGTGCGCCCCCACGATCACGATTTTGCCGGCTTTACCCCGGACAGCAGCGCGGCAGGAGAAGAGACCTCAAAGGCGCTCCCCAGCCCCTAAGCCTGCCGCCGGGGTGATGCCAGTCTAGGGGCCAAAGGCTATGCTGGAGACTGCCCCAGAGTCCCCGGGATCCCCGCCTGAGCCCCTTTGGCTTTGATAGAGTTTGCAAGCTGGAGCGGGCTTTTTAGCTAGCGGGGGCCCCGCCCTGTAGCAGTAAGCTCAGTGTCGGGATACAGCCACCCTCGCAAGGATGTGTTACAACGATCGTGGCTATACAAAACGGCGGTACCGGAATTGGGCACTTCCCGTATCTGCCAGATTCCCCTGAAGCGTTTGCAGAGCGTGGCGTAAGCCATGAAGCCCCTCCTCCGTGCGCGGGGCGCGGGGAGGATCTCACGGTAAAGACAACCCACCTGTGGAGTCAAAAAGACCCCCCCTTCGACTGTTCCCTCTGGGCACGGATCCTCGGCAGCAAGGCTGTGCCTACTGGCTGGAGATAGGATCCTACCGTTTGCTTCTTGATTGTGGCTTGCCTGCTTCCGCCCTCCTGAAGGCCCTGCCAGGGATCCCGGATGCTGTTATCTGCAGCCACGCCCACTTTGACCATGTGCAGGGGCTACCGGGCTTCTATCGTCGCTATCCGCAGGTGCCCATCTACGCCACCCCGGTAACGGCTCATTTGGCCAGCGGTCTATGGGAGCGAGGTATCTGGCCAGCCTACGACCGGGAGATTCGCTTTCCTCCTTTTCGGGCGCTGCCCTTCGGCCAGGCGCGGGAGATCTTGCCCCACTTGATGCTCACCTTCTTTGCTGCGGGGCACCTGCCGGGGGCAGCGGCAACCCTGCTGCAAAATACCCAGACCACTCCAGCTCAAACCTGCCTGTACACTGGCGACTGTTCCCTGGCCTCAACCCGCTTTGCCCCTGGCCTAGATCTAGGTGCCTTGCGCCATTGGCAGCCGGATGTGCTGCTCATCGAAGCCTCCTTGGGAGCCACCCACCACCCGCCCCGTCGTCAGCTGGAAAATCGGCTGGTGGAGCGGTTGTTCAGCGCCTTGGCAGCAGGACAGACGGTGCTGTTCCCGCTGCCAGTGCTAGGACTAGGCCAGGAGTTGATTTTTCTCCTCAAAGCCCACCACCGCTTTACCCAAGCTGCCCAAGAACTGACAGTGTGGGTGGCGCCAGGGCTGGCGGCAGGCTGCAACCTTTACGAACGCTTGCTCCCCTACCTCCCAGGGCCAGTGCGCAATTTCGCCACCTATCAGGCTTTGTTTTGGGAAGACCGCCTGCAGCCGCGGGTGCAGCCTCTGACGGAGGCGGATCCCCTGCCCCAGGGTCTGTTGCTGTGCGATGCCGACGCCGGGCCTGAAGCCTGGGATCCCATCTGGTCGGAATTGTTAGCCCAGCCGCAGCGCTCCTGCCTCCTGGTGCAGCTGCCGGAAGTGAAGCTAGCCACTCCCCTTGACCAGTGGCCACTACCCCTGCGCTCTCGTCTAGAAGTGGAGTGGCTAACCTGGCACAGCCACAACGACGTTGGGCATCTCACCCAGATCATTCACACTTTTCGCCCCCAACATCTGGTCCTGGTGCACGCCAACCCCCAGCAGGCCCAGGACTTAGCAGATCTGCCGGAGCTGTGCAACCGCTACCATGTCCACTGCCCCCAGCCTGGCCATTGGCTAGAGCTGGCCGACAGCCGCCTACAAACCCTGGTCAAGCCGTCCCCGTTCCCTAGCAATCCCGCCTTGCGCTACGAGGGGGAAGTGGAAGAGATCTGGCAGGAACATGGCTCGCCCCGCACCTTGGCCGGGGTGCAGGTGCGCCTACCACCCCAGATTACCGAGGATCCCCGCTGGGCCGCCTGGGCGGAGACTGGCTTGGTGGAGGCCCACTGGCAGGGATCTGAACTGGTGTTGCGCGGCCTTTCGCCGCGGGAGCTAATTCGCCCGGCCAAGACCACCACCCCCGCAACTGGGGTGCCTCGCCCCCACCAGGCTCCCCTACCAGGAAGCATGAAGTGCCACAGCTGCCGCTTTGCCCGCCAGATCTTGACCGCCCACACCCAGATCCTGCGCTGCGACCAAGAGCGCTCCCCCCTCTACCGCCTCCAGGTGGATCCCCAGGGGAGCTGTCCTTACCATCAGCCCCTAGAAATCCGCTCTTCCGGTTAGTCGGCCCCCGAAGCTCCAGCAGCCCAAAGGCTAGAATGGGGCCAGTTGCGGTACCCACCATGCTTGAGCCCCAACCCTGGGCAGCTCGCCGTCAAGGTCCAGGTGGATCCCTGGAGCGAGCAGCCAATGCCTTGATCCCACCCCGCCCGCCCGTGGTGCAAATGGTGGGGATTAACAAGGTCTACCCGCTGCCGGAAGGCAGCTTTCAGGCCCTCTACGACATTAACCTAACAATCTGGCCGGGAGAGTATTGCGCCATCATGGGGCCCTCTGGCTCCGGCAAGTCCACCCTCATGAACCTCATGGGCTGTTTGGATCGGCCCAGCTCAGGGCGGTACTGGCTAGATGGTATAGAAGTCTCTACCCTCACGGATCAGGAGCTGGCCCGGATTCGCAACCAAAAGATTGGCTTTGTCTTTCAGCAGTTCCATCTCCTGCCCGTTCTAACAGCCCTGGAAAACGTCATGCTACCCTTGGCCTACGCCGGGGTTCCGGAGCCAGAACAGCGCCGGCGGGCCAAGCAAGCCCTAGAACAAGTAGGCTTAGGGAGCAAACTCCACCAGCGCCCGGCCCAGCTCTCCGGCGGCCAGCAGCAGCGGGTGGCCATTGCCCGCGCCATCGTCAATCGACCCCAACTGTTGTTGGCTGACGAGCCCACAGGAGCCCTGGACAGCCAGACTGGTCAGGAAGTGCTCAACCTTTTTGCCGAGCTTCATCACCAGGGCATCACCCTGGTGGTGGTTACCCACGACCTGGCGGTTGCCCAAGCTGCCCAGCGCCTCATCCGCATGGGGGACGGGCGTTTGCTACCCTAGCCAGGGATCTGGCTGCAGCAATTGGGCTCTGCAGGACTAGCTAGAGAACCCGCCAGCTTGCGCTAGTCTAAACACAATCCCCTGAGCGCGAACTTATGAGACTGATTGAGGATATTATTCGCTTTTTAGAAACCCGCCTTGAGGAATTCCTTAGGGCTCATCCGGAGATCGAGCTGCAGCTCCTTGCCGAGGAATTGCAGCAGCAGGAAGCTGAGACGCAACAGCTGCTGCAAGAAAGCCGCATTCAGGAGCAAGCTCTGCGCCAAAGCATCCTCCAGTTGGCAGAGGAAATCAAGACCTGGCACTTTCGTATCGAGAAAGCTGAGAGAGCCAATCGCCCAGATCTAGCCGAGGGGGCCCGCCGACGCGAAGCCCAGCTCCTCGAGAAAGGCAGCCAGCTGTGGAACCAAATGAAGGCGCTGACGCAGAGAATTCAACAACTGGAAGCTCTGCTGCCGCAAATTGCCCAGCGTCGGCAGGAGGTGCAAGCCAAGCTGCTGGAGGTCAAGGCTGCCCAAGCCCTGAAGGACAGCAAGTGGGCTGGAAACTGCAACCCCTGGCTATTTGCTGAGGACAAATTGGAGGAAGCATTTCGGCATCTTGAAGTAGATGAAGAGTTGAAATCCATTAAAAACGCAAAGCCATAACCGAGGGTACGCTACCGGGTATGAGTGAACTCTATCTCAACCACCCGACCTTTGGTCTGCTCTACGCCTTGTGTCAGATTAATGAAGGTGAAGCCATCTTCACCACCCTTTATGCTCAAAGGCTATTTTTCCGCGTTTACTTCAAAACTCCCGATCCCAATGCTGATCCGTCTGCTGTGGAAGAATTGGTTTTTGACCCAATTAGCCGCAACGAAGCTCGCCAAATTCTCGAAGAACAAATGCGCTTGCTGCGCCGCGCCAACTGCAAGGACAAGTTGGAGCATCTGCAGCTGATTTATAAACGCACTTTCTCCCAGCCTCTCTAAAATTGCGACAAAAAGCGCAGGTCGCTGCTGTAGAACAGCCGGATATCCGGAATACCGTGCAGGAGCATGGCCACCCGCTCGACGCCAATCCCGGCCGCAAAGCCGGTATAGCGCTCCGGGTCGTAGCCAACCGCCTGGAATACATTGGGATCCACCATGCCACAGCCAAAAATCTCCAGCCACCTGGAGCCAAAGCGCACGTCCATTTCAGCAGAGGGTTCTGTGAAGGGAAAGTAGCTAGGCCGGAAGCGGGTTTCTCGCTGGCCCAATAAGCGGCGGACGAACTCTTTGAGCGTGCCCTTGAGGTCCGTGAAAGTGAGGTTCTCCCCTACGGCCAAAATCTCCACTTGGTGAAACACGGCAGAGTGGGTGGCATCGACACTGTCGCGGCGCATCACCCGCCCGGCATGGACAATGCGAAAAGGCGGCTGGTGTTGCTCCATGTAGCGCACCTGCACCGAAGAAGTTTGGGTGCGCAGGAGGTAGCCCTTTTCAAGGTAGAGGGTATCCTGCATGTCCCGGGCCGGGTGATCGGCAGGGGTGTTGAGGGCTTCAAAGTTGTAGTACTCCGTCTCGATCTCCGGCCCATGGACTACCGTGTAGCCCATCCCCACAAGGATATCGAGTATGCGGTCGATGGTGGCCTGCAGGGGGTGAATCCGGCCCAGGGGCCGGCGCGGCCCTGGCATAGTCACATCCAAACGCTCTGCCTCTAGGCGGGCTTGGAGCTGGGCTTCGGCCAGGGCCCGTTTGCGCTCCTCCAGGCTGGATTGCAGGGCTTCTTTGAAGCTGTTGGCCAAGGCTCCAATAGCTGGCCTTGCTGCTGGCGGCAGCTTTCCCATTCCCCCCAGGATCTTCGAGAGCTTCCCCTTTTTGCCCAGATACTCGATGCGAATCTGCTCCAGCGCGCCCAGATCGGGGGCCTGCGCCACTTGGGTCAGGGCCTCTTCCTGGAGAGTCAGCAGCTGTTGGCGAAGGATGTCCTGTTCGTCTTGCATGGAGCCAGTTAATACACTCGTGCTAGCCCAGCCAAGCAGCAGGAGGGATCCCTGCCGCTGCAGGCCAGATTTGCCTTTCCCACCGTATCATCTTTTGCCCGCCGCGCCGACAAGGGGTTCTCTGCCCAGCTACTGCAGTAGCTCCCTCTGCCAGTCGACGACCTTGCGAAAGCGAAAAGGGCCCGCCAAAGCTCCCCAAACCTGGCGGTGGGTAACTGGATCCAGGCCTCGGTCGTGGCTGCAGAACTCGCTTTCGCTTAGCTGCAAGGTGGTCTGCAAATAGGTAGTTTGGCCATTGCGCACCACCCAACAGCGACACCCCGGCTCCGTGCTGCCGACAAAAAGGGATCCCTCTCTTCTCACGTGCACATCACACCCTGGCAGGTAGGCCAGATCGGCAGCGCTCAGTTGGCTAAGTTGCTCTGCTCTCTCTCGAGCGCACCCCCGCCACCGCTGCGGCTGCAGAGGACGGTAGTTGCGCATCACGATCTCAGCCCCCACCTGGATCAACTCCACCACCGCCTGACGATAGGGATCCTCCAGATGGCCGCTGTAGGCCTGCTCCACATAGAAGCTGATCCCGGCCAGCACAGCGGCTGGCAAGGGGCGATAGGCCACCCGGATGGAGGCAAAAAAGGGGGGGTTCTCCCAAGCTTGCTCTTGGTTGCTGAAGTCTCCCGCCAGCCACCGCGCCATTTGCAGCAGCTCAGGGGAGAAGGTGGGTTGCGACTGGATCACCATAACCTCAAAGCTAGGGTGGGAGCCAATACCAACACTTCAGGCAGGGAGGAAAGCCTGCTTAGATTTTCCCTCGGCTTTGCTCCTCCTAGGAGACGGGCATAAATGTTAAATTATGTGTACTTTATGAGAAGGTTTACTCGGATACTGAAGCGGGCTGCCCTCCCGACTGCAGGCCATAAGTAGGGTTGCTACTGTTCTTTATGTTGCGAACTTGTGTAAAGTAACATTGTTTTTTGTAAAAGCAAGAGTTGGAAGAGGTGGACAAAAAGGCCCAGGCTAACTAGAACTCCAGGATCTAGAGCTGTTTGCATTCAGTGAAGCTTCTTTACATTTTTTGATTCAATGATTCCCCGCCCTCGCGGTAGAAGTAAGAACTGAAGCAAGGTAAGCTGGCTTTTCCTCACTTACCCAGTGCAGGTAGTCAGGGGTAGAAGAATCCTTGCTTCACCCGGATCCCACAAAGCCTGCTCGCAAGCGGCTTCATTTTTGGAGTTAGCTGAGCAGAGGAAGATGGGAAGGGGCTTCCTGGTCTTATAAACCTTATCCTGTCAAGGGTCCTATTGGGGCAAGGGCTTGCGCTAATAGGGCTCTTTGGCAGAGAAGCTGCAAAAAGCTACTGGGTTCCCCTCGCGTGGGAAGCGTCAATTCATAACCTCTTTTGCTTTCACTAGGAGATGGAAAACCATGAACGACGTATTTAGCAAAGTTGTTGCCCAAGCCGACGCTAAGGGCGCTTTTCTGGGAGAAAACGAGTTTGCAGCGCTGCAGCAGGTGATTGCTGAGGGAAACAAGCGTTTGGACGCAGTGAACCGCCTCACCAGCAACGCCTCTAAAATCGTGACCGATGCTGTCCGCGAATTGTTTGCCGAGGAGCCTCACTTGAATGCTCCGGGGGGCCCCGCCTACCCAAGCCGCAACGTGGCTGCCTGTTTGCGGGATATGGACATCATCCTCCGCTACATTACCTACGCCGTGGCGGCCGGGGATCCAAGCGTGCTGGATGAGCGCTGCCTGAATGGCTTGCGGGAAACCTACCAAGCTCTTGGCACTCCCGGCAGCTCTGTGGCCAAGGGCATCCAGAAAATGAAAAAAGCGGCAGTGGCAGTGGTAAACGATCCCAATGGCATCACCCGCGGTGACTGCAGTGCTTTGATTGCTGAAATCGAGTCCTACTTCGATCGCGCTGCCGCTGCAGTGGTCTAGTAGACGAGAGTCTTGCTTGACTTTTTTCTGCAGGGATTTTGCAGGCTAGGCTTTGAATCTTTTGGGTTATTGGCTGCACTAATTTTTTGAGGCGAGGTAAAGGAGTGTTTTGAACCATGCAAACCCCAATTGTTGATGCCATTGCCACTGCCGATAGCCAAGGACGCTATCTCAGCAACAGCGAATTGCAGGCTATCAGCGGCCGCTTTCAGCGGGCAGCCGCCAGCATGGAGGCAGCTCGGGTCCTGAGCAGCCGTGCTGAGGAGCTGGTGCGTGGCGCTACGGAGGCCGTCTATGCCAAGTTCCCCTACACCACTCAGCCGGGGGGACAATGCCACACCCAAGCGGGTAAAGACAAGTGCGCCCGCGATGTGCGCCACTACCTGCGCTATATCACCTACTGCTTGGTTGCCGGTGGCACTGGCCCCCTGGACGAGTGTATGTTGGCCGGGATCCGCGAGATCAACACTGCTTTTGAGCTCTCCCCCAGTTGGTTTATCGAAGCGCTACGCTACATCAAAGCCAACCATGGCCTGACGGGGCAAGCGGCCACCGAAGCCAACACCTACATCGACTACGCCATCAACGCGCTCAGCTAAGCTCTGCAGCTTGGGATCCCTCGACAAGGCAGCCAGTCTAGCGCCTGCGGGGGATAGCGAGGGCAACGGTGGCGGGACCCCCTAGCCTGCAGGGGCCTCTCTCGCGAGGGGGAAAGCGCTGCTGTTGCTCTCGCTTCAACCCCATAGGCTGCTGAGGGGGGTTAAGAGGCGGGCCAAGGCAGCCCTTTTAAGCTTTTTTTCAGTCCAGCCAGTTTCATCATGAGGAATTAGCATGAGTGGAATCACAGCGGCAAGCCGAATGGGGATCCGGGGCCTCACAGAGACGACTCCCTTGGAATTGCGCCCCAATGCCAGCCAGGATCAGCTCAATGCGATCCTGCGGGCCATCTATCGCCAGGTGCTGGGCAACGATCACCTGTTTGGGGCAGACAGGAAGGAGCTGGCCAGTGCGGAGTCATTGCTACGCCAAGGCAGCCTGACGGTGCGGGAGTTTGTGCGCTTAATTGCCAAGTCCGAAGCCTATAAGAGGCGGTTTCTGTACCCTAACTCCCAGACCCGCGCCATCGAGCTCAACTTCAAGCACCTGCTGGGGCGGGCTCCCACCAGCCCCAAGGATATTGCCCGACACCTGGACATTTACCACACGGGGGGCCACAGCGCGGAGATTGATTCCTATATCGATAGCCCAGAATACCTGGAAGCGTTTGGCGACAACATTGTCCCCTATCCGCGCGGGTTTGAATACCGCAAGGCCCATACCACCCGCGACTTCACCAACCTCTTTGCCCTCTACGGGGGCTACGCCAACAACGACCGCTCCCAGGGGCGCAGGCCGCGCCTGATGGTGCCCCTTGCCACTGGCTTTACCCCGGCCATCCGCCGCATCGGGGTGCGGGGGCTGCTGCCGCCCAGCCCCATTACCAAACACTTGGGGCCGCCAACGGGCCAGTCCGACCGCATGTTCTGCATTGAGGTGACGCGGCTGCTTAACCCGCCCTCGGCCCTGGCCACCTCCAGCCGAGTGCGCAAATCCAACCAGCAGATCTTTGTCTCTGCCGATCAACTCTCGGCAACGATGCAGCGGCTCCTCAAGGCGGGCGCCAAGATCGTCAGCGTCCATAGCGCTTGAGGCGTCTGGAGGGGCTCTGGCCTGTTGATGCTATGACCACGGCTGTTCCTCCGGATCCCCCTTTAGCCACCGATCTCACCCCAGCTGGCCAGATCGCCAAGCTGCGCCACGGGGATCCGGGGGAGCGCTACTATGCGGCCTGGTGGCTGGGGCGCATGCGGGTTGTGGAGGGGATCCCGGCCCTCATCGAGGCTTTGGCTGACGAGACCGATCGCACCTTGCAGGGAGGATATCCCCTGCGGCGCAATGCCGCCCGTGCTCTTGGCAAAATAGCCTCCCCTGCGGGGATCCCGGCTCTGAAAGAGGCTTTACGCTGCTCCGATGGCCAAGTGGTGGCGGCAGCCGCCCAGGCCTTGGTGGAGATTGCCCTGGCCAATAATCTTGACCGGGATCCCAGGCAAGCCGAAGAGCTGGGATCCGCTTTGCTCGAGGGGCTGCGCTGGGTAGAGCAAGGTTTGCAGACAGAAGCGCCTGCTGCCTTGGAGGCTTTGATTGAGGCTCTTGGACAGCTGCAGGTGGCTGCTGCCCTGGGGCAGATCCGCCCCTATCTGGAGCACCCCTCGATGCGCCTACAGTGGGCGGCAGCGCGGGCCTGTTACTGCCTGACGGGGGATCCCACTTTTGTCCAGCCGCTACTGGCGGCTTTGGGCCACCCCAACATCCATCTGCGGCGGGCTGCCCTTCTGGATTTGGGGGCTAGCGGCTACTTGCCGGCAGCCCAAGCCATGGCAGCGGCAGCGGTCGAGGCCAACATCAAGCTGCTGGCCCTCAAGCAGTTGGTGGAGATGAACCTTAGACGCGGGAAAGAGGCTGGCCCTGACCTACACCAGGTGCTACGGCTAATTGACGAGCTCCTTTAGGGCAGGGAGAGGTAGAGCTAGGAAGACGACCTCGACCTAAAGTTGACACCTAAGGCCTCATGTTAAAGCTGATACAGAATGAAGTTGGGTTTTACCCTCTGAGCTGCGTCTAGGAAGCTGGAGCGGTTGTCTAAGAGGCCGGCGCAGGGGCGTCCGTTCATGTGGGGGAGTCTTCCTATGCAGCTGATCTAGCGGGGCATTGCCCACCCCTTTGTCGCTTCTGTCCCCGCAACCTGTCAGCGGCGGGAGGTGCCAGCGCGGTACCGGGGCTTGGCGTGGAGCTGGTCAGCTCAATCGGTGGCTGTGGCACTGCCGCAGTCTTTTGTCTTGATCTATCGAGGCCTTGTCCTCAATCCGGAGGTGAAGGCAGCAAGCGGGGTTATCTCCCTGCGCAAGAACTTGGTAACTCTAGTCAAAGAAACCCATCGGCAGCATCTGCTGAGCCGGCTGCAGGAGCGCCTCCGCTCCGCCCAGGTCCGCGGAGATCAACTGGAGCAGGAGCGACGACTGCTGGCCTAAGCTCCATCTTGGCCCTTCCTCTCGAGGTTCGGAGAATTCGGGATAATGGTGCTGCCCTATGCCGAAGCGAGAGGATAGCAGCTGTGAGCTGGTGGGTGAATCCTGCGAAGGAACAATCGAGGCATCCCGACAGTTGCTTATTGCCAAAGCGGCGGTGGGGAGCTAGGGGCAGGAAGGAGTCTGCGATCCCAGGGGGCTCTGCTGCGTCTTCTCCACCCCGTTCCTTGCTCTCGGTGGCGGGGCTGGTGGCAGGGGCCACGCTGCTTAGCAAGGGCATGGGGTTTGTCCGGCAGGCCTTAATTGCTGCAGTCTACGGCTCAGGGCCGGAGTACAGCGCTTTTGGCATAGCCTACGTCCTGCCCGGTTTTTTGTTAATCCTGCTGGGGGGGATCAACGGACCTTTCCACAGCGCTATCGTCAGCGTGCTCAAAAAGCAGCAGCCGGGAAGAGAGGATCCAGCCCGCTGGCTGGAGTCCATCTCTACCCTGGTGGGCTGCTTGCTTTTGGCGGTAACCTTGGGCCTCTGGTGGGGAGCCGACTGGGTGGTGCGCCTGAGTGCCCCAGGGGCCAGCCCTGAAGTGCATGCCCTCGCTGCCCAGCAACTGCGGATCATGGCGCCGCTGGCCCTGCTCTCGGGCTGGATTGGCATTGGCTTTGGGGCACTCAATGCAGCCGAGCACTACCTCTTGCCCGCCCTCAGCCCTTTGATCTCCAGCCTGGCCGTCATCGGGATCCTGGTCACGTTGGGGTGGACAGGGATCCCCACTCTACTGGCCTGGGGTGTGCTCCTCGGCGCCATTGCCCAGTGGCTGGCGCAGGTGCCTTTGCAGATGCGGCTGGGGCTGGGGCGGCTGCGGCTGCGCTTTGAGTGGGGATCCCCGCCGGTGCGGGCAGTGGGTCTACTGCTGCTGCCGGCGGTGATCTCCTCCGGCATGATCCACATTAATGTCTACGTGGATCTCTTTTTTGCCTCCTTCGTGCCTGGGGATCGCACCATTGGCAACTTGGGCTACGCTCAGCTTTTGGTGCAAACTCCCCTGGGGATCCTCTCCAACATGGTGCTGGTGCCCCTGATGCCCCTCTACGCCCAGTTGGCAGGGGATGGATCCCGCTGGCCGGAGCTGCGCCAGCGCATCCGCCAAGGGCTGATGGTTACGGCCATCCTCACCCTGCCCCTTGCGATGCTGTTGGTGGCCCTGGCTGAACCCATCGTCCAGATCGCCTACCAGCGGGGTCGCTTCACGGCAGAGGTGACCCAAGAGGTGGCGGCCCTGCTGAGGGCCTATGGTCTGGGGATAAGTTTTTACTTGCTGCGGGATGTGCTGGTGCGCATCTTTTACGCCCTGGAGGACGGAGCTACGCCCCTGCGTATTAGTGGCTTGTCCATTGGCCTCAATGCCCTGCTGGACTTCCTGCTTTTGCCAGCCTTTGGGGCGCCAGGCATTGCTCTGGCTACGGTAGGTGTTAACTTCATGGCGCTGATTGGGCTAGGGATCCGCCTCCACCAGCGCCTGCCGGGGATCCCTTGGGGGGAGATGGGGCAGGCCCTGCTGCCGTTGCTGGGGATCACCACCTTGGCCGGGGGCCTCAGTTCCTGGCTGTGGACACAACTGCGCTCCCAGGAGCTCCTGGGATCCCCGCTGCTTACTGCCGTCCTAGGGGCTAGTCTAGCCGCCAGCCTAGGCCTCAGCTTGTTTGCCGCAGGGGCCCTGTATCTACGGATCCCGGAAGTGGAGTGGCTAGCAGCCCAGCTTCAGACCCGCCTGCCCAAGATTGCCAGTCGGCGATCCCTACCCAGACCCTAAGTCGGCCCGGCTAGCTAATGGCCTCCAGGTAGTCCCGCACTCGGTTGCGTCGCTTCGGCTGCCGCAGCTTCTGCAAGGCTTTGGCCTCGATTTGCCGTACCCGCTCCCGTGACAGATCCAGGGCGCGGCCAATTTCTGCCAGCGAGTAGGTGCGGCCATCCCCCAAGCCAAAGCGCATGCGAATAACATCCCGCTCGCGGCTGGTGAGATCCTCCAGTAGCTGCTGCAGATCCCGCTGTAGGGCCTCGCGCATCATCATCTCCTCTGGGGAGATGTCGTCGGTCTCCAGCAGGTCTCCCAGCTCGGTGTCCTTGTCTTTGCCTACCTTGGTTTCTAGAGAAACTGAGCGCGGCACCCGTACCAGCAGCTCCCTGACCTGGGGCACCGTCATCTCCAGCTCGGAAGCAATGTCCTCAATGGTGGGGGTGCGGCCTTTTTCTTGGGAAAGCTTGCGCTGGGCTTTTTTGATCTTGTTTAGCTTCTCGGTAATGTGGACAGGCAAGCGGATGGTACGGCTTTGGGTGGCAATAGCCCGGGTAATACCCTGCCGGATCCACCAGTAGGCGTAGGTGCTGAAGCGATAACCCTTTTTGGGATCAAACTTCTCCACTGCTCGCTCCAGGCCCAGCGTGCCTTCCTGGATCAAATCCAGCAGCTCCAGGCCGCGGTTTTGGTATTTTTTCGCCACCGACACCACCAGGCGCAGGTTGGCCTTGATCATCTGCTCTTTAGCCCGCTTGCCAAGGCGCTGGATCTGCTGCAGCTTTTCAGGTGTAAGGTTGGCCCACTCAGGGAACTGGTTGGCCCTGGCCACCCATTCCTCTAGAGTAGGCTCCCGCCCCAGCTCTTTCTGCAAGCGCAGGCGTACCTCCAAGAGCTTCATGTAATCTTGGACTTTTTGGGCCAACGCCACCTCTTCGTCGCGTCCCAGCAGGGGAACACGACCAATCTCTTGGAGGTAAAGGCGCACCAGGTCCGTAGAGGGGCGAGCTGGCGCCTCCTCTACGTACTCGCTTTCGGCAAACTCCTCCTCCTCCTGCTCCTCGGTTAGATCGAGGAGATCGAGGGGGGTTTCAAACAAAGTGTCGTTGGCTTCAGGTTCGTAGCTAGACATGTAGGTGCTGTTGGATGAAATAGCTACAGAGACAGTCACGCAGAGGGAGTATTAGAGAAGGCTAACTTGAGGGTTCTTCACTGACAGTGGCTCACGCTATCGTCAGCGTTCCCCTCTTGCTCAGTCCAACTTTCTAGGGAAAGGTAGCTGCCCAGGGATCCGCCCCTTGGTAAAGCCTAAGTTCCTTATCATAACCTCAACAATTATTATAGTTGCCTCTCCCGGCCTAGATGCATGAGATCTGGCGCAGAGTCCTCTCCCCTTGAGCCGTCGTCGCTATTGCTAGGAAGCGCATTGCTCCTGCTGGCGGGGAGAGCTCCCAGGGGTAACCAACCCTCTTGCAAGGTCTAAACTATCCAAGTAGCCCGTCAATTGCCATGAGTCGTTTCTCTGCCGGTTTCCTCCTCTTCTCCAGGGTGGAGGGGCCACCAGCTCAGATCAAGCCCCTTGACAAGCTAAGGACAGGTCTTGTTCCCATGAATTGGGCCGCTGCACCTTCCTTCCTCTCCTGGAAAGGAGAGTCCATTTCCACGTTGACGCTGACGCTGATCCTCGGGATTGGCCTATTCTTCTTCCTACGAGCCTCAGGTAGAGCTCGCATTGAAACCCGCTTCTATTCTAGCAGCCGCAACCTGGAGGAAATGGGATCCCTCCTTCGCAAGCACCTGGAGGGGCGCGCCTATCGCTTGCAATCTGCCGACCCGGAGGGGATCGCCACCTTTGTGGGTCAGGCGCGGCCTAGCGTGGGACTGGCCGTTTTTTTGACGGGGCTGGCGGGAGCGGGGCTGGCCTGTCTGGCTTTGGTGCTGCAGGTGCTGGAGCCGGGTTGGGGAGTTTGGCCCTGGACACTGCTGTTGGTCTCCCCTTGGGCAGGCTGGTACTACTGGCGGCGCAATCACCGCCCGCAGCAGCTCCGCCTAAGGTTGCAAGAGGCCGATCCGCCCCCCGGATCCCTCCTGTGGGTAGAGGGGCAGCGGGAGGAGCTGGAGGTGCTGGCCACTACCTTGGGGCTGCAAGAACGGGATCCAGGTTGAGAGTAGCCCTAGAGCTCTTTGGGGAAAAAGGACAGTTGATCCCCAGCTGTGGCATCGCAGTCGGGGATCCCGCTGGAATGGGATGCTTGCTTGGGCTGTTTTTTGGGGTTGTTTGAAGAAGGGCGGCTTTTCCCTTGGTTGCGCAGGCCCAGGCCAATGCGGCTGTGTTTTTCCACCAGAGCCAGCACCTGTTTGGCCCGCTCGATGACCGGCTGGGGCAGGCCGGCCATGCGCCCTACCTCGATGCCATAGGAGCGGTCGGCTCCCCCCGGCTGCACCTGGTGCAAAAAGATGATGCGATCCGGCAGCTCTTTGACCACCACCTGGAAGTTGGCCACGTTGGGCAGCAGCGTCTCCAGTTGGTTGAGCTCGTGGTAGTGGGTGGCAAAGATGGTGCGGGCGCGCACGTGGGTGGCCAGGTATTCGGCCACGGCCCAGGCGATGGAGAGGCCGTCGAAGGTGGCGGTGCCGCGGCCAATCTCGTCCAAGAGCACCAGGGATCGCTCGCCGGCGTGGTTGAGGATGTTGGCCGTCTCGTTCATCTCCACCATGAAGGTGGACTGTCCTGTGGCCAGATCATCCACGGCGCCAATGCGGGTAAACACGCGGTCGCACAGGCCCAACTCCGCCCGCCGCGCCGGGACAAAGCTGCCCATCTGGGCCAGGATCTGGATTAGCCCAATCTGGCGCAAGTAGGTGGACTTGCCGGACATGTTGGGGCCAGTGAGGACAATGAGATCGGGGCCGTGGGGGGATCCCAGCCGCACCGAGTTGGGGACAAACAAGCCCTGGGGCAAAGATTTCTCCACCACTGGGTGGCGCCCCTCCTCGATGATTAAACGGCGATCTGCAGTAATCACCGGGCGGGTGTAGCCCTGCTGCACGGCCACCTCGGCTAGGCCAAACAGAGCGTCGACAGCGGCCAGGGTCTGGGCCACCTGGCGGATGGCGGCAGCCTGGGATCCCGCCTCCTGGCGCAACTGCACAAACAGCTCGTATTCCCGCTGGTTGATCTCGGTCTGGGCAGTGAGGATGCGGGCTTCTTTTTCTTTAAGCTCAGGGGTGATGAAGCGCTCTTCGTTGGTGAGCGTCTGCTTGCGGATGTACTCCTTGGGCACCTGCTGCGCCTTGGCGCGGCTGATGCTGAGGTAGTAGCCAAAGGCCTTGTTGAAGCCGACTTTGAGGGTGGGGATGCCGGTGCGCTCGCGCTCGGTTTTCTCCAACTGGGCAATCCACTGGCGGTCTTGCTCCACCTGCTGCCGCAGCCTGTCCAGCTCCGGATCTACGCCAGGCCGGATCAGCCCCCCTTCGGTGAGCACAGGGGGCGGGGAGGGCAAGAGGGTGTGCTCGATGCGCCGGCCCAGGTCAACCAGAGCGGGATCCACCTGCTGTAGGCTCTGCAGAAGGGGAGTTTGGGCTTCGGCCACCAGCTCGGCCAGTTGGGGCAGTTTGCCCAGGGAGGAGCCCAGGGCCACCAGCTCGCGCGGGTTGGCGGTGCCGGAGGCGACGCGGTTGGCCAAGCGCTCCAGGTCGTACAGAGAGTCTAGAAGGGATCCCAGGCGGGTGCGCAGGGAGGGGTTTTCCAACAGCTCCTGGATGGTGTCCTGGCGAAGGCGGATTTGCTCTGGATCCCGCAAAGGCTGCAGCAGCCAGCGGCGCAGGGTGCGCCCGCCCATGGCGGTGCGGCTGTGATCCAAGACCCAGAGCAGGGATCCGACAAAGGCCCCCTCGCGGATAGTCTGGGTCAGCTCCAGGTTGCGGCGGGTTTGGGCATCCAATATTAGGTAGTCGGTGAGCTGGTAGGTGCGGGGCGGGCGCAGGAGCGGATGGCCTCCCTGGGGAGAAGGCTGCACCAGGTTCTTTTGCGTTTCTTCCAGATAGTGGAGCAATCCCCCCGCCGCCCGAATGGCCAGGGGCAGCCCCTCGCAGCCCAAGCCCTCCAGGGAGCGCAGGCCATAGGTCTGCAGTAGGTTGTCCCGCGCCACCGCCAGCTCAAAGGGCTCCGCCGGGCGCAGGGTATAGGTGTACTGGCCGGGTAGGCCCAGGGGAGCGTGGGAATCTCCAGGCCGCATCAAGCCCAGGCCCAGCCCTTCCTCGGTGGGCAGCAGGATCTCCGCCGGCTGCAGCCGGGCCAGCTCCTGTTCTAGCTGCTCTTGCCCCTCACTCTGGCAGACCCAGAACTCGCCGGTGGAAATGTCGGCGTAGGCCAGGCCCCAGGCGGTTTGCTTGGAGCCTCGCAGGCGGACAATGGCCGCCAGGTAGTTATTTTGCCGCGCCTGCAGCAGCTCCTCTTCGATGACCGTGCCGGGGGTGATGACCCGCGTCACTTCCCGCCGCACCAAGCCTTTGGCTTGATCCGCCGGCTCCATCTGGTCGCAGACGGCTAGGGCATAGCCTTTGGCCACCAACTGGGCGGCATAGCGGTCAAAGGCGTGGTAAGGGATCCCGCACATGGGCACCCGCCCGATGGCCCCTGCCTCTCGCCCGGTGAGCACCAGCTCCAGCTCCCGCGACACCAGTTGCGCGTCCTGGAAAAACATCTCGTAGAAATCCCCCAGGCGGTAGAGCAGGATGGCGTGCGGGTATTGCCGCTTCAGCTCTACGTAGTGCTGCATCATGGGGGTGAGCAGGGCGGGATCCACCTGCAGGGCATCCCAAGTGGGCTCAGGGGCAGCGGAAGAAGTCATAGCACCAATGCTTCAGGACGGCTCTTCCAACCCAAGCTAGTCGGCTTCGGCCATTTATGATCTTCCCCCTCTCCCTGGGCAGGGCGGTGAGGGCAAACTGCCTGTGGCCAAGGACAGTAGGAGGTTTGCGATGGGGGCCAAGCACCGTCATCGGGAGTTGACCCGGAGACACCCTGGGGGCAAGCCAGGCGGATCCGCTATGCGCTCCTCGCAAGTGAGTTATGACAAAACGGCATAACTTGTTACGAAGTGTAACGGCAAATACCAAAGTTAACGGTTGGCCATCGCTAAGGTAGCCGGTGTTCCCCTACGGCAGCGACGATGGCGAACCAATTTGAGCGCCTCAAAAGCGAAAAGGACGGGCTGGCGGTCAAAGCCGAGCTGGAAGCGTTTGCCCGCATGGGCTGGGAGAACATCCCTGAAGACGACCGGGATCACCGCCTCAAGTGGCTGGGGATCTTCTTTCGCAAGCGCACGCCCGGCCAGTTTATGCTGCGGCTGCGCCTGCCCAATGGGATCCTGACCAGCGGCCAGATGCGGATGTTGGCGGCGATCATCCATCCCTATGGAAAAGATGGCGTAGCCGACATCACCACCCGGCAGAACCTGCAACTGCGCGGCATCCCCATCGAGGAGATGCCCCAGATCTTGGGCTACTTGAAGGAGGTGGGCCTGACCAGCATCCAGTCGGGAATGGACAATGTGCGCAACATTACGGGATCCCCCCTCGCGGGCATTGACCCAGATGAGCTGATTGACGTGCGCGGCCTCACCCGCAAGGTGCAGGACATGGTAACCAACAACGGCGAGGGCAACCCTTCCTTCACCAATCTGCCGCGTAAGTTTAACATCGCCATCTGCGGTTGTCGCGACAACTCCGTTCATGCGGAGATCAACGACCTGGCATTTGTACCGGCCTTCAAAGCGGGCAAGCTGGGCTTCAACGTCTTGGTGGGGGGCTTTTTTTCGGCCCGCCGCTGTGCCGAGGCCATCGGGCTGGATGTCTGGGTGGATCCCCGCGATGTGGTTCCTCTGTGCGAGGCGGTGCTGCTGGTCTACCGGGATCACGGCCTGCGGGCCAACCGGCAGAAGGCGCGGCTGAGGTGGCTCATTGACGAGTGGGGCCTGGAGAAGTTTCGGGCGGCTGTGGAGCGGCAGATTGGCCATCCGCTCTCCAGGGCGGCGGAAAAAGATGAGGTGGTCTGGCAGAAGCGGGATCTCCTGGGGGTGCATGCCCAGAAGCAGCTGGGCTTGAACTTCGTTGGCCTGCACGTGCCGGTGGGACGGCTGAATGCCCTGGAGATGATGGAGCTGGCCCGCCTAGCGGAGGTATACGGCTCCGGGGAGCTGCGGCTGACGGTGGAGCAGAACGTGCTCATCCCCAATGTGCCCGATTCGCGGGTGGCGCCGCTGCTTAAAGAGCCGCTCTTGAAAAAGTTCTCCCCCAACCCGGGGCCCTTGCAGCGGGGGCTGGTGTCCTGCACGGGCAATCAGTTCTGCAACTTTGCCCTCATCGAGACCAAAAACCGCGCCGTGGCTCTAATGGAAGAGCTGGAAGCCGAGCTGGAGATCCCGCAGACGGTGCGCATCCACTGGACGGGCTGCCCCAACTCCTGCGGCCAGCCCCAGGTGGCCGATATCGGCCTCATGGGCACCACCGCCCGCAAGGACGGCAAGCCGGTGGAAGCGGTGGACATCTACATGGGGGGAGAAGTAGGCAAAGACGCCAAGCTGGGCGAATGTGTGCGTCGAGGGATCCCTTGCGAAGACCTCAAGCCCGTCTTGGTGGAGCTGCTGATTGAGCACTTCGGGGCCAGGCCGCGCCAGCGTCCATCGGCTTCCCCCGTGATGGCTTGCTAAGTAGGGGCCAAGTCTGGGGAAGGTTTCCTCTCTGCGTCGTGCAAAATCTTGGAGGTTCCGATGTCTAAACTGTTCTCCCGTCGCCAATTTTTGGCCGGGGCAGCCGCCCTGGCAGCAGGAGCAGCCGCGGCTGGGATCCCACGCGCCCAATCGCGATCTTTGGGTCAGGGCTACTGGGTGGCCCAGGCCGATACTCCCGAGACCACGCGGGCCAAGCTGGGGTTCATTGCTCTCACCGACGCCGCCCCCCTGATCATTGCCAAAGAGAAGGGGTTTTTTGACAAGTACGGCATGAAGGACGTGGAGGTGGTCAAGCAGGCCTCTTGGGGCACCACCCGCGACAACTTGGTGCTGGGATCCGCTGCTGGCGGCATCGATGGGGCGCACATTCTCACCCCCATGCCCTATCTCATCACCACCGGCAAAGTTACCGATGGCAAGCCGGTACCGATGTACATTCTGGCCCGCCTGAACTTGGACGGTCAGGGCATCAGCATTGCCAACGAGTACCGGGATTTGCAAATTGGCCTGGACAGTTCCCCCCTCAAAGCCAAGTTTGCGGAAGCGCGAGCTGCCGGCAGGGATCCCAAATGCGCGGTAACCTTTCCCGGCGGCACCCACGACCTGTGGATGCGCTACTGGCTGGCCGCTGGCGGGATCGATCCCAACAGCGAGGTCTCTATCATTGTGGTGCCGCCCCCGCAGATGGTGGCCAACATGAAATCCAAAACGATGGCAGCCTTCTGTGTGGGCGAGCCTTGGAATGCTCAACTGGTGAACCAAAAAGAGGGGTATACCGCCCTCACCACCGGCGAGCTGTGGAACCGCCATCCCGAGAAAGCCTTTGCTCTGCGGGCCGACTGGGTGGATGCCCACCCGAAAGCCACCTTGGCGCTGTTGAAGGCGGTGCAAGAAGCCCAGATCTGGTGCGACCAAATGGAGAACAAAGAGGAAATGTGCCGGATCATCAGCAACCGCCGCTGGCTGGGGGTTCCTGTGGCCGATATCCTGGGTCGCGCCAAAGGCACCTTTGACTACGGCACCGGCAAAGTGGTGCAAAACAGCCCCCACCTGATGAAGTTCTGGCAAGACAATGCTTCCTACCCCTTCAAGAGCCACGACCTTTGGTTCCTGACCGAAGACATCCGCTGGGGCTATCTGCCCGCCGACACGGATACCAAAGCCCTGGTGGACAAGGTCAACCGAGAAGATCTCTGGCGCGAGGCCGCCAAAGCCATTGGCCAAGAGGCCGCCATTCCCCCCAGCACCTCTCGCGGCGTGGAAACCTTCTTCGATGGGGTGAAGTTCGACCCCGAAAATCCGGCTGCCTATCTGGAGAAATTGGCCATCAAGAAGCTGGCCTAGCCTGCTCCTTCCAGGGCTTGCAGAACACCTGCAAGCCCCCTGTCCGAGAGATTTCCCTAAGAGCCCCCAGACAGGTTCAAATTAAACCTCTTCTCTCTTGCACTTTCCCTACGCTGACTTTGACCATAGCCCTACTCTCAGCAAACTATGCATCTTCTCCACTTTGCCTTGAAGGTGGGCTGCCACCTCTTCCCTTTGCTCATCCGCTTAGGCCGTTGGCTGCTGAGCCAAGGTGCCTCTCTTCCGGCCCAGGCCGGGATCCCTTCTGCCACGAGCTCTGGATCCGCTTGGAGGCAACGAGTCCGGATCCATCAAGCGCTGCGCCGCATTCTCTTGCCCGCTACGGCAATTTTCATCGTGCTCCTGCTCTGGCAAATCCTCTACAGCCGGCCCGGCGCCAACCTGCCCACCCCGCTCCAAGTTTGGCAGGACACCTGGGATCCCCTCATCAAAGATCCCTTTTTTGACTACGGCGGCAACGCCAAAGGACTGTTCTGGCAAATCTGGGCCAGCCTGCAGCGGGTGTTCATTGGGTTTTTCTTGGCCAGTCTGGTGGGGGTTTTGGGCGGTATGGTGATCGGGGCCAACCGCTGGCTGTATGAGGCTTTGGATCCCATTTTTCAAGTGTTGCGCACGGTGCCACCTCTGGCTTGGCTGCCCATTTCTTTGGCCGCCTTTCGCGATGCCAACCCCTCCGCCATTTTTGTTATCTTCATCACGGCCCTCTGGCCCATCTTGATCAACACCATTGCCGGTGTACAGCGGATCCCACAGGACTACCGCAATGTGGCCAGAATTTTACGCATGTCCGGCTGGAAGTATTTCTTTAAGATTGTCTTTCCGGCCACGGTGCCCTACATCTTTACCGGCCTGCGCATTGGGGTGGGCCTCTCTTGGCTGGCGATTGTGGCTGCAGAAATGTTGGTTGGTGGGGTGGGCATCGGGTTCTTCATTTGGGATGCCTGGAATAGCTCCCGCATCAGCGAAATTATTGTGGCTTTGATCTATGTCGGCCTGGTTGGGCTTTTGTTGGATCGGGTTACGGCTTGGATTGGCTCGCTGGTGGCTGCCGAGGATCACTAGGTTGGACTGAGCCCGGAGTTGGCTGCTGACAGTTTGCCCACTTTTCAAAAATGAAGCTCAAGGGATCCCTTAGGTAGCATCATGAAGACTCAGCCCTACATCGAAGTTGACCATGTAGACAAAGACTTTTTCCTGGACAATGGGGAGGTTTATCCCGCTCTAAGAGACATCCATCTGGAGATCCAAAAAGGGGAATTTGTCTCGCTAATTGGCCACTCCGGCTGCGGCAAGTCCACCCTCCTCAACATCATTGCCGGCCTGGAAAAGCCCTCCCGCGGCGGCGTGCTGCTGGAAGGCCGGCAGATGACGGAGCCCGGCCCGGATCGCATGGTGGTGTTCCAAAACTATTCTCTGCTGCCCTGGCTGACGGTGCGGGAAAACATCGCCCTGGCCGTGGACGAGGTGCTGGGATCCCTTCCCCAAGCAGAGCGAGCCCGCATCGTGGAAGAGCACATCCGCCGCGTGGGTCTACAGGGGGCAGCCGACAAGCGGCCTGCCCAGCTGTCGGGGGGGATGAAACAGCGGGTGGCCATTGCCCGGGCTTTGGCCATTCGCCCGCGGGTGCTGCTGCTGGATGAGCCGTTTGGGGCGTTGGACGCCCTCACCCGCGGCAGCCTGCAGGAACAACTGATGGAGATTGCCCAGGCGGAGCAGCTCACCTGTATTTTGGTTACCCACGATGTGGATGAGGCGCTTCTGCTTTCGGATCGGGTGGTGCTGCTGACCAATGGCCCGGAGGCCCGCATCGGCCAGATCTTGCGGATCCCGTTTCCGCGGCCGCGCCACCGGTTGGAAGTGGTGAATCACCCCGAGTACTACAACCTGCGGGGGGAGATGATCTACTTTCTCAACCAGCAAAAGCGGGCCCGCCAGAAAACTCCTACCCGTGTGGCCATCGCCAAGGGGGGGCTGGAAAAAGTCAACTTGGCAATTGGCTTTGTGCCCCTCAACGACTGCGCCCCTCTGGTGGTGGCCCAAGAAAAGGGCCTGTTTCAGAAGCACGGCCTGGAACAGGTCACGCTGGTCAGGGAGCCGGGCTGGAAAACCCTCTGGGAAGGGATCCGCTCCGGTCGGCTGGATGCGGCCCTGGTGGTGGCCGGGATCCCCTTGGCCTCTACCTTGGGGGTGGGTGGGGTACCAGTGCCTTTGGTAACTGCACTTACCGTTTCCCGCGGCGGCAACGCCATCACCTTTGGGCGCCGACTCCTGCTGCAGGCCTTCCAGAGCCCCTGGGATCTCCGCCAGTACCTCCGCCACACTCCCGCTACGGTTCATACACTGGGGGTGGGGCACCCGGCCTCGATGCACAACTTCCTCTTGCGCCATTGGCTGGCCAGCGGCGGCGTGGATCCGGATCGAGAGGTGAGGTTGACAGTGATCCCGCCGCCGCAGATGGTGGCCCACCTCAAGGCGGGCAACATCGACGGCTACTGCGTGGGCGAACCCTGGAACTCCCGCGCCGTGCGGGAACAGGTGGGGGTTATCGTCGCCACCACTCCCGAACTCTTGCCCAGCCACATCGAGAAAGTCCTAGCGGTGCGCCAAGACTGGGCCCAAAGCTACCCCCGCACCCACGTGGCCCTGGTCAAGGCGCTGCTGGAGGCCTGTCACTACTGCGATCAGCCGCAGCACCGTCCCCAGATCCTGGAGTGGCTGGCCCAGCCCCAGTATGTGGGCGTGGCCCCAGCCGATCTGGAGCCGGGGTGGAGGGGCATCCTGCAGCGGGGCATCGCCGATGAGTCGCAAGTGATCCTCGGTTTCCACCAGTTTGCCAACGGGCGCAACACCTGCCCCGAACGCTTGGAGCATCTCTGGATCCTGACGCAGATGGCTCGCTGGGGCATCTGCCCCTTCCCTCGCAATTGGGTTGCTGTCCTCGACCAAGTGCTGGATGACAAAACCTACGCCCTAGCTGCTAGAGAACTGGGGCTGCCGGATCGGGCCCACGATCGCGGGGCTTTGCTCTTTGCCGACGGATCCCGCTTTGATGGCGAGGATCCCTTGGACTACCTGGAGTCGGTGGCCATTCGCCAGGAGCTGAAGCTGCAGGAATACCCCCTCAGCAAGGTCTAGTTTTTGCTCTACTGAACTCAACTGGAAGGCTTTATGATGACCCACTCTCGCTTAACTTCTTTGTCCTTTTCCTCAGCCTCTTCTCTTGCAGTTCCGCCCCTTCTTTCCCTCCAGAATGTGGGCAAGACCTACTTTACGGCGGCAGGAGCCTTTGTGGCGCTAGAAAATGTCAACTTGGAAGTGGCCGCCGGCGAATTTGTCTGCATCATCGGCCACTCCGGCTGCGGCAAGTCCACCTTGATCAACATGGTGGCCGGGTTTTCTGCTCCTACTTCGGGATCCATTACCCTCAAGGGCCAGCCCATCACCGCCCCAGGGCCGGATCGGATGATGGTGTTCCAGAACTATTCCCTTCTGCCCTGGCTGACGGCTTTTGAAAATGTTTATTTGGTGGTGGACCAGGTCTATCCCCATAAATCCCCCAGAGAGAAAAGGGAAATCGTTCAAGAACACCTAGAACTCGTGGGTTTGGCCGAAGCAGCCCACAAGCGGCCCAAGCAGCTCTCCGGGGGGATGAAGCAGCGAGTGGCCATTGCCCGCGCGCTGGCGGTACGCCCAGAAGTACTGTTGCTGGATGAGCCCTTCGGGGCCTTGGATCCCATTACCAAGCAAGAGCTGCAGGATGAGCTGCTGGCCATTTGGCGAGATCACCGCTGCACGGTTTTGATGATTACCCACGACATCGACGAGGCTCTTTACTTGGCAGACCGGGTGGTGATGATGACCAATGGCCCTGCTGCCCATATTGGCGAGATTTTGACGATCCCCTTTGGGCGACCGCGCAGCCGCGCGCGCATCATGGAAATGCCGGAATTTTACGAATTGCGCAACTCTGCCCTCGACTTTCTCTACCGTCGCGCCGCCCTTGTCTTGGATTGAGGGGGAGCCAGTCTCGTCAAGGCGGCACGGCGAGCAGCGCTCCTCCCCAATACCAGAGTCTTACAGCACGGTTTGGTAGCGGTACCTACACCAAGTCGAGGGATCCCTGGCTAAAATCCCACAGCAGTTGGGCCATCACTCCAGAGAGGTTCTCGGTGCGTTTGGAGCTGTTGCAGGCTTTCCTGAACGTCGTCGAAAGCGGCAGCTTTTTGGCTGCTGCCCGCTGCAGTGGCTTGACCCAGTCTGCCATCAGCCGCCGAATTCAGGCCTTGGAAGAAGAGGTGGGCGCTCCGCTACTGCATCGCAAGAGCCCGCTGGCTTTGACAGTGGCGGGGGAACGGCTCCTACCCCATGCCCGGCGCATCTGTCAGGAGTGGCAGCAGGCCCAAGAGAGCATTCGGGAATGGCTACGGGGCGAGCAAAGCGAGCTCTGCGTTGCCGGGATCCACTCGCTGATTGCCTATCGACTGCCGCCGGTGCTCCAGGAGTTCTGCCGAGAGTACCCGCAGGTGCAGTTGCGGGTCACGGCCCTGGGCAGCGACCGCGCTTTGAAGGTGCTCAAGGATGGGCTGGTGGATGTGGCTTTGGTGATGGAAAATCCCTGGCTGAGGCGGGGGGCTGAACTGGTGGTGGAGCCGCTGTATTCGGAGCCCATTCAGGTGTTGATGGCCGCCAGCCATCCCCTTAGCCGCTACGAGCGGATCCCTTGGCCAGTGTTGGCCGAGTACCCCCAGGCCGTATTTAAAGATGGCTATGCTATGCGCGCTTGGGTGGGATCCCACCTGGCCCGCCAAGGGTTAACTCTCAAGGCAGCGCTGGAGCTGAACACGCTGGATGCCTTCCGCGGCGTCGTTCGCCAGGGGCAGTTGATTGCCCTTCTGCCAGAATCGGCTCTGGTGGACTGCCACGCCGACCCAGAACTCCAGGTGCGGCCTACTGAACCCCCCTTGTTGCAGCGACAGGTGGTGGCAGTTACCACCCGTGACCGCTATCAGATCCCACCCATTCGCCGCTTTTTGCAGTTGGCAGCCCAACTGCTCCGCCCGCCTGCTCCTTCTAAGAGGTCCGACGTCGAGGCGTTGGTCCCGGCCAAGGTGCTGTCGGCTTAGTTGGAGACTTACCCTCCCCCGCTCCAGACTGCCAAGGCTATGAGCCATGAGTTTCGCGAGCTGTTGAAGAAAATTGGCAGTGGCACCCACACCCACGAGGATCTCACCCGCGGCGAAGCCGCCCAGGCTACTCGGCTGCTCCTTGCGGGCAAAGCCACCCCGGCCCAGATTGGGGCCTTCTTGATTGCCCACCGCATCAAGCGCCCCACCGCCGAAGAGCTGGCTGGTATGTTGGATGCCTATGCCGAGTACGGCCCCCGCCTTCGCCAACGGGATCTGCCCCACCCCTTGGTGATCTTTGGCCACCCCTACGATGGCCGCTCGCGCACAGCACCGCTAGGGGTGTTGGTGGCTCTGGTATTGGCAGCGGCGGGGGCAGCCGTTTTGCTGCATGGCTCCGGCTTTTGCCCTCCCAAGTATGGTCTGCCTCTGGAGGTGGTCTGGCGAGGCTTGGGGGTGGACTGGCGAGGATGGTCGCTGGAGCAAGTGGGCCAGTCCCTGGAGCAAACGGGCTTGGGATTTTTGTATTTACCAGATTGTTTTCCCCAAGCCCAGGCCCTGATGGAGTACCGGGATCAAATTGGCAAGCGCCCTCCCCTGGCCACCTTGGAGCTGGTCTGGTCACCCTACGAGGGCCCCTTTCATTTGGTGGCTGGCTACGTGCACCCCCCTACCGAGGCTACGATGCTGGAGTTGTTTGCCCTGCAAGGGATCCGAAGCTTTACCACGGTCAAGGGACTAGAGGGCAGCAGCGACCTACCGCGGGAGCGGACGGCTATCCTCAACCACTGCGGGGAACGGCTGCTGCTCAAAGCCCGCGACCATCACCTGGCCGGCCCCGAGATCCCGCTGGCGGAGGAGAAAGAGTTGCTGCGGCAGATGCACCAGCTCCTCAACGGCGATCCCTCTCCTCTTACTCCAGCAGTACTCTGGAATGGCGGCAGCTACCTCTGGCTGCTGGGCTATGCTCACTCCCTCAGCGAGGGGATCCAGCAAGCCGAGGAATTGCTCCGCTCTGGCCGGGTGAGGGAAAAGTTGCAACAGCTCCAACAACAGGCTCACCTGGTCCGGTTTTCCTAGGGATCCCTTCTTGCCTCAAGATATGCCGCAAGGGAAAGCCCACGGGGCCAACCCCAAACCGGCTTGTCCTGTCGATTGGAGTTTGTAACCCTGCCGATCCGTGCTTCCTTCACCGGTGCCCTCGGCTGTTCCCTGCCGATTTTGCTGCTCCTCACTCCCCTGGTGCTCGGATCCCCGGCGCAAGCCCAGCGGAGCCGCCGCCCCCGTACCAATGCAGCCGAGTTGGCAGAGCCCGCGGGAGCTGGAGCGAGTCAACCACGACCTGGCCAAAGCGCAGCGGCACCTGGCGGAAGCCAGCTTCTTCGCCCAGCGGGGATCCTCTCCGGAAGCCGCCCGTCTCCTGGAGCTGAGCCGCCAGAGCTTTCGCCGCCCGCGAGCAGGCCAAAGCGGCGGAAAACCTGGCCAAAGCCGCCAAGGCGCTCTACGAAGCGGAGTTGGGCTTTGGGAGCCGTCCTGGTCGCTCTTTCTTCGAGGCCCCCTTGCGCGCCCAAGCGTCCCTCAGCCGGCTGCAGGCGGAGACGACCTTTGCCAACATCACCTCTGGCCCTGTGGCCAAGCTGCAGCAGCAAGTCCAACAGTTGTTGAGCAGGGTCAATACCGATCCGGGCAGCTACACCTTCGCCGAGCCCGCGCCGCGCTGCCTCTGTTGGCGGCAGAGCGCCTCCTGGGAGTCAGCTTCTAGGCGGTCAAGCTGGAGGCAGCGGATCCCTGAGCGTTTCCACCCTGGAGAAGCCTCAGAGGGTGGGGAGGGTTTCATTTTTCGGGCTAAGCAGGTGAAGCCCAGAGTATTAGCCGCAGCTCATAGGGATCGTACATATCGGGATGAAACGGCAGTAAGCGGATGGCCAGCCCCTGCAGGCCACTGGCCTCATAGCGGATCTGACCAGAGAAGATAGCGCGGTCCTCCACTGTCTCCACGTAGCGCAGGGGGGTTGCGCGGCCGTTCTGGATCTGGCCGTTGTCGTCCACTGGGCCGTGGTAGGCTTGGACAATCACATCCTGGGGCTGCAGGGATCCCAGCTGCACCTCCACCGTTACGGTGAGGGGTTCCCGGGCCATCACCACCTCCTGGAGCTGGCTACCCTGGCCAGAGGAACGGTTGCCGGCGGGCTGCCTTGGATTCTCAACCCGGACGTCGAGAACCCGGATGTTGTACCAGTTCTCCTGCACATGGTTTTGCCAACGGGTCAACTGGCGGGCTGCCTGGAAATCGTTGCGCCGCATGCGGTTAAAGTAGTTACTCAACGGAATGTAAGCCCGCTCAGCATACTCCCGCACCATGCGCTGCGTGCTAAAGCGAGGACAGTTGAGGCGGATTGCCTGCTTCATGCGCTGAATCCAGGCGTGGGGTAGACCATCGCTGCCGCGTTGGTAGAAAGGGGGAGCTACTTCCTTTTCCAGGAGATCGTAGAGGGCGTTGGCCTCCACTTCGTCCTGGTAGGCGCGATCCGCATACTCCTCGCCGCGGCCAATGGGCCAGCCCGTCTGGTAGTAATCTGCCTCATCCCACCAGCCGTCCAGGGTGCTGAGGTGCAGTCCCCCGTTAGCCGCTGCCTTCATACCGCTGGTACCGCTGGCCTCGCGGGGGCGGAGGGGGGTGTTCAGCCACACGTCCACCCCTGCCACCATTAAGCTGGTGATGTACATGTCGTAGTCTTCGATAAACACCAGCCGCTGGCGGAACTCTGGCTGGCGCGACACCTGCACCACCTGGCGGATCAACTCTTTGCCGGCTGTATCGCGAGGGTGGGCCTTGCCTGCAAAGATAAACTGCATCGGGTACTGGGGATGGTTAATCAGAGCTTTGAGCCGCTCTAGGTTGTGGAGCAAGAGAGTGGCCCGCTTGTAGGTGGCAAAGCGGCGGGCAAAGCCAATCGTGAGGACTTCTGGGTTGAGGGCCTCTGCTGCTTGTTGGATCTCCCCTGCCGAGGCCGCCTGCTTCTGCAGCTGTTCCACCAGGCGCTGGCGGGTGAAGTCGATGAGGCGGGAGCGGCTGCGCTCGTGCGCCCGCCACAATTCCGCATCCGGGATCCGCTCCACCTTCTGCCAAACCGGATCCGAGGCAGGGGCTTCCGCCCAATCTGGCCCTAGGTAGCGGTCGTAGAGGGCTTGGTTTTCCTCCCCCACCCAGGTGCGGGAATGCACGCCATTGGTGATGGAGGTAATCGGCACCTCCTCTTGCGGGATCCCAGGCCACAGCCGGCTAAACATCTTGCGCGAGACCGCCCCGTGTAGCTTGCTGACCCCGTTAACAAACGAGGCCATGTTGATGGCCAGCACCGCCATGCTGAAGGGGGACTGGAAGTCCCCGGGATTTTCTCGACCTAGGGCCAGAAAGCGCTCCCGACTCAGGCCCATCTGGTTGTAGTAGAAGCTCAGGTAGTAGTCAATTTTGTCCGGCGGGAACAGGTCGATCCCGGCAGGCACTGGCGTGTGGGTAGTAAACATCTGGCTGGACTTAACCACCTGCCAGGCCTCCTCAAAGCTTAGCCCTTGCTCCACCATCAACAGGCGGATCCGCTCTACCGCCAAAAAAGCCGAGTGCCCCTCGTTCATGTGGTAGACAGTGGGGTGGATCCCTAGAGCGCGCAGAGCCCGCACCCCGCCAATCCCCAGCATGATCTCCTGGTGGATGCGCACGTCCTGGTCGCCGCCGTAGAGCTCATCGGTGATGTCTTGGTCGTACTGGCTGTTGGGCTCGATGTTGGTGTCAAGGAGGTATAAGGGCACCCGCCCCACCATCGCCTTCCAGATGCGGGCAAACACCTTGCGGTTGGGGTAGTCCACCTCAATGCGAATCTCGCGGCCCTCCGCGTCCCTTTGCAGCTCCAGCGGCATGTTAAAGAAATCGTTGATGGGGTAGCGCTCCTGCTGCCAGCCATCGGGGTTGAGGTACTGGCGGAAATACCCCTTTTGGTAGAGCAGGCCCACGCCCACTAGCGGCAGGCCTAGGTCGCTGGCTGCCTTGAGGTGATCCCCGGCCAACACTCCCAAGCCCCCTGAGTAAATGGGCAGACAGTCGGCTAAGCCAAACTCAGCTGAAAAATAGGCATAGCACTCTCCCTCCACCGCTTGGGCCAAGCGATATCGGCGGTACCACGTGTCTTGTTGGAGATAGCTGTGCAGTTGCTGGCTAGCTCGCTCCAGTTGGGCTAAAAACCCAGGATCCTCTGCCAATTCATCCAGCCGTTCCTGCCGGATCTGGCCCAAAAGAGCCACGGGGTTGTGCCCGCAGGCATCCCACAGATCCGGATCCATGCGCCGGAAGAGGCTGCGGGTTTCTACATTCCAACTAAAATGAAAGTTGTAGGCCAAAAGGCGCAGGCTTTCCAAGGCAGGCGGCAGGTAGGGGGTTACCCTAAACGTGCGTAACGGCTTCATAGGCAGGACGAGTGCAGGTTGCCACTTCCTGCTAAGCTAGCCCAAGCGCGGCTGAGGAGCCCAGCTTTTTTAGAATCTTTCGAGCTGAAGGCCTAGCCCCTGCCTAGGCAGCAGTTGTCGCGTCCGGGAGGGAAGGCTCGCGCTCTGCTTGCCCTTGTAGACGGGGGGAAGGCGCTCCGCACCCCCCCTTAGCCCACCCTGCGGCTCTGGGCGCTCACGTCGTGGAACATTCTCGAGGAGGGGTTAAGGTAGGGCATACCGGGAGTAACGCCTCTGGACAGGACAACCGCTACCTGCAGCTAGCAATGGGTGAGGACTCGGTTCTGCTGACGCAAGCAGGTCAGTTGCCTGGAGGAAGGAGGAACCCTGCCCTGTCTGCCTAGCCACCCTGCAGGAAGCAAGCTACAGCGCCCAGGAGGAGGTCGGGTATGGATCGAACTGCACCACTGGCCGACACCATTGCCGCCATTGCCACCGCCGTGGTGCCCGAGCAGGGCAGCATTGGCATTGTACGCCTTTCTGGCTCGCGGGCTTTGGCCATTGCCCAGGCCATCTTTACCCCCGCCCGCCGCACCGCCACCTGGGAGAGTCATCGCCTTCTCTATGGCTGGATCCACGACGAGAAGGGCCGCCAACTGGATGAAGCCTTGGCTGTGTGGATGCAGGCCCCCCGCTCCTACACCCGTGAGGATGTGGTGGAGTTCCACTGCCACGGTGGCATTATGGTGGTGCAGGCTACCCTGCAGCAGTGCCTGCGCCAGGGAGCGCGGCTGGCCCAGCCGGGGGAGTTTAGCCTACGCGCTTTCTTGAACGGTCGCATCGATCTAACCCAGGCTGAAAGTGTGGCCGATCTGGTGGCGGCCCGCTCCCCCCAGGCAGCGCAGATGGCGCTGGCGGGTCTGCAGGGCAAATTGGGCCAGTCCATCCGCGCCCTGCGCCAGGAGCTGCTGGGCTTATTGGCCGAGATTGAGGCACGGATTGACTTTGAGGAGGATCTGCCCCCCCTGGATGTCCCCGCTTGGCAGGCGCGCCTCCAGGAGGTCCAAGCCCAGATACAAACCCTGCTAGATACCGCCGAACGGGGACAACTGCTGCGCAGCGGGGTGAAGGTGGCCATTGTTGGACGGCCCAATGTGGGTAAATCTAGCCTGCTCAACGCTTGGTCAGGGCAGGATCGGGCCATCGTCACTGACCTACCCGGCACTACTCGGGATGTGGTGGAATCCCAGTTGGTGGTGAGAGGGATCCCCGTTCAGCTCCTGGACACTGCCGGTATTCGCGAAACCGACGATCCCGTGGAACGGCTGGGGGTGGAACGCTCCCAGCGCTTGGCCCAAGCTGCTGATGTCCTGGTGCTGGTGATCGATGCCCAGGTCGGCTGGACAGAAGCGGATGCGGCCATCTACGAGTCCATCCGCCACCGCCCCCTGATCCTGGTGATTAACAAAACTGATCTTGCCCCCGCCGACAAGATCCCTCTCCCGCCCGAGATTGCCTACCGCGTCCCCACAGTCGCTGCCCAAGGCAAGGGGATCGCGGAGCTGGAAGAGGCGCTGGAGCGGCTTGTTACCCAGGGGCGGCCCCAGCCCAACCTGGAGGTAAGCCTTAACCAGCGCCAGGCTGCCGCCCTCCGCCAGGCCCAGGCTAGCCTGGAACAAGTGGCCCAGGCCATGCAGGAGCAGCTCCCCCTCGATTTCTGGACCATCGACCTGCGGGGAGCGCTGCACGCCCTTGGTCAAATTACCGGCGAGGAGATCTCTGAAGCAGTGCTGGATCAGATCTTCAGCCGCTTCTGCATTGGCAAGTAAGCTAACTCATACTCATTCTGAGTTTGTGTTAGGATGGCCTAGGAGGGGATCCCGCACCCCAGACAATGGTAAAGACGGTTAGGAGATTGGCTATGGTGACCGCTGAAAAGACCCGCCTCTACCCCACCCAGATTGACTTGCCGGCTGAGGCCCGGGCGCAACTGGTGGAGTTGCTCAACCAGTCCTTGGCCGACACGCTGGATCTCAAAACTCAGGTGAAGCAGGCCCATTGGAACGTCAAAGGCATGAACTTCATTGCCCTGCACGAGATGTTTGACACCTTTGCCAGCACGCTAGAGAACTACGTGGACATGCTGGCAGAGCGGGTTACGGCCCTAGGCGGCATCGCCCGTGGCACTGCCCGCATTGTTGCCCAAACCTCGAGCTTGCCCGAATACGACCTAACGGCTGAAGACGGTCGGACTCACCTGCAGGCTCTAGCGGTCCGCTACGGCCAGTATGCCGCTGCGGTGCGCCGCAACATCAGCCGCGCCACTGAGCTGGGGGATGCCGACACTGCCGACCTGTTTACGGAGATCTCGCGCCAAATCGATAAAGATCTCTGGTTTATTGAGGCCCACCTGCAGGCCTAAAGCCAGCAAAGCCAACTAGAAAAGTGGGGTAACAAAATGGTTGCCAATGCTTCCCTCCTTTACTTGGCAGCTTTGGCAGGCATTCTGGGGGTGGTGGGGTTCTTTGTCCTGCGTGGGGTGCTGCGCCTACGGGCCCAGGAAAAGGTCATCCGGGAGCTGCAACCTCGCCTAAGCAAAGGCAAGGGATCCCCACAGGAGCACTACGAGTTGGGCAGCGTCTACCTGCAAAAGGGTCTCTACGAGCAGGCCATCGTCCAGCTGAAGAAAGCCCTAGAGGTGGCTGGGGAGAACATTCCGCCCGTCTGCAATGCTCTGGGCTTTGCCTACTTTAGCCAGGGGCAATACGATCTGGCCATTCGCTACTACAAAGATGCTGTTGCGGCAGATCCTGCCTATGTAACTGCCTGGAATAACCTGGGCCATGCCTATGAGAAGAAAAATCTCTACGGCCCCGGCCTGGAAGCTTACGAGACCGCGTTGAAGCTGGACCCGCAAAATGCCATTGCCAAGCGCCGCGCCGAGTTGCTGCGCAAACGTCTGCAGCCCAGCCCCCGCAGTTGATGCGGTAGATACGTATTAAGACCTAGAGCGGCAAGTCGAAGGAGAGGGGGTGAGAGTTTTTCTTCTCCTTGAAAGAGGGAGGCCAATCTTGAGCAGAAGGGAGGGATTCAGTATCGTGTTACCGGGGCTGGTATCATGTTTTGAAAAACACGAGAGTCCATCTCATGGATGCACAATTGGTGGCACCAGTAGTTCTGGTCATTCTAGATGGCTGGGGTTATCGCGAAGCCCTAGAAGGTAATGCCGTGCTAGCCGCCCGAACCCCTGTCATGGATAGTCTGTGGGCTACCTATCCTCATACCCTGCTGCAAGCTTCGGGGCGAGCCGTGGGCCTACCCGAAGGACAGATGGGCAACTCCGAGGTGGGCCACCTAACTCTAGGAGCAGGGCGGGTAGTGCCGCAGGAGTTGGTGCGCATTAGCGACGCCATTGAAACGGGATCCCTCTTCCAGGAGCCTCTGTTGCTGGAAGTTTGTCGTCAACTCAAGGAGCGGGGGGGCCGGTTTCATTTCATCGGTCTCTGCTCGGAAGGAGGAGTTCACTCCCACATTGACCACCTCTACGGCCTGCTGCGCCTGGCAGCCCAGGCAGGGATCCCTGCTTACGTGCATGCCATCACGGATGGCCGCGATACCCCCCCTTGTGAAGGGGCAAAAGTTCTGGCTACCCTCCAAAAAGAGCTGGAATGGCTGGGCAATGGCGTCATTGCTACCCTGAGCGGCCGCTACTACGCCATGGATCGGGATCGCCGTTGGGAGCGCACCCAGAAGGCCTACGAGATCATGACGGAAGATGGCCCCGGGTGTGGCCGCAGCGCTGCCGAGGTAATGGAAGACTTTTACGCCCAGGATATCACCGACGAGTTCATTCCCCCCACGCGTTTGGCTCCGGGAGCGGTAAAGCCGGGGGATGCGGTCCTCTTCTTCAATTTCCGCCCGGACCGGGCCCGCCAGCTCACCCAGGCTTTCGTCTGCCCTGACTTTTCTGGCTTTCAGCGGCGTCTGATTCCGGACCTCACCTTCATCACCATGACCCAATACGATCCAACCCTGCCGGTGCAGGTGCTCTTTAAGCCCCAGAACCTGGATCACCTGCTGGGCCAGGTGGTGAGCGAGGCCGGCCTTAAGCAATTGCGCATTGCCGAAACGGAAAAGTACGCCCACGTCACCTACTTTTTCAATGGCGGCATTGAGCAGCCCTTCCCAGGAGAGGATCGCATCCTGGTCCAAAGCCCACTGGTGGCTACCTATGACCAAGTGCCGGAGATGTCAGCAAAGGAGGTAACCGACAAGGCCATTGGAGCCATTGTCCGCCGTGAGTACAGCCTGGTGGTGCTTAACTACGCCAACCCCGACATGGTGGGCCACACTGGCAACTTTGAGGCCACGGTGCGAGCGCTGGAGACGGTAGACCAGTGCCTAGGTCGCCTACTGGCAGCGGTGGTGGACGTGGGAGGCACCACTCTCATCGTTGCAGATCACGGCAACGCCGAGCTGATGTGGGACGAGCAGGGCAACCCCTGGACAGCCCACACCACCAACCCCGTTCCCTGCATTCTGGTGGAGGGGGAAAAGCGCAAGATCCCTGGTCGCGGCGGCAACGTCAAGCTGCGCGCTGGCGGTACCTTGGCCGATGTCGGCCCCACCCTGCTGGAGATCTTGGGCTTGCCGCAGCCCCCCGAAATGACCGGGCAGTCCCTACTGGAGCCAGCAGAATACACCCTTCTGCAGCGGCCGCCAGCGCCTGTGGGGCGCTAAAGCCCTTCCTCACTCGGCTATTGGGATCCCTTCTTGGGCTAGCCAAGCTTTCAACTCCTCCCAGGTTTGGTAGAGGGCCAGCACCTGAGAGCGTTCAGGGTGATAGGGAGCACTCAGGCGCTCTAACTGTAAGAAGCGAGCCTGGGGAGGGATTACCGCTACTTCAGGATCGGGGGGAGTGGGCCGGCGCAGGGAGCTGCTGTAGCCGCGGTAGATGAGCACCAAATCAGTTTCTCCCTCGCTTTCCACCTCCACCCGCAGCACCTCCTGGGGGTGGCTCTGGCTGTAGCGCTCCAGAGCCAGCGGCCAAGGGAGGGGGCTCATGCTGCCACCTCCCCTTTCTTCCCACGGTGCCGCAGCCGCCAGACGAAGTAGACGCTGTAGAGCAGGTAAACCACCAAGCCCCAGGCCCCTGCGCTCCCGAGCAGCTCTGGCGATAGATTGGGGTGGAAGATCTCCCGAAAGCCCAGCGGCGGCTCAAACCAAGCTCGACACTCCGGTGGCAAAGAAGCTTGGAAGGCGCAGGGCACAAAGGCTCCCGAAAAGAGGAACCCAACCCCCATGTAGCCAGTTACAACCCAGCGCCAGAGCAAAAAGGCCCGCGCCGCCCAGCTTCTTGACTGCTCAAGGGCAGCACTCCAATCCCGCCAGAACCAAAGGCTAAGCGGGATTAAAAGCCGTGCCATCGCCCCGCTTAGGAAACTGACTGGCAGGCCACCAATCATTAGGTACACGGTTACCGCTAACAGGCTAGACACCCGCCAGTAGGCAATCAAGATTTGGATCAAGGGACCCAGCCCTACCGCAAAAGCCCAACCTAAGAGCGCTAACGGCACCACCACCGTCAGCGCCACCGCCAGGCTGTAGTCTGCCCAAATGGCCTTCAGCAGCCAACTCAGTGGGATCATCCTCACCCTTTCTCCTCCCTGACCCTAGTATGGCGGGATCCCCAGCGGGATCCCACAGGGTTACAGGATATTACAGATCCCTGGCCACTCCCCACGAAACCTTGCGTCGTTGGGAAAGTTTTTCAACTCTTGCCGTTGCCTATCCAGGAAGGTGGTAGATTCTTAGAGGAACATCCGCAGACCAGCCGGAAAGCAAGCTGTCTTTCTGGAGGGCAGACAGGAGTTTCCTAGGACCTTAGGTTGGCCTAGCTTGTTAAGTATTGTTACTTGGCCGTGTTATTTTGGGTTAAGGCCAGCTCCTAAGCGGTAGGAATCTTGCTTCCATGCCACGTTCTTCCGGACTTCTCTCCCACAGTCCCAGGCGCTGGAAGGCAACCCAGTGGAAGCCCAGACCTTTGCCTCCCT
Organism: Synechococcus sp. OH30; assembly: GCF_047462175.1. Lineage (NCBI taxonomy): Bacteria > Bacillati > Cyanobacteriota > Cyanophyceae > Synechococcales > Synechococcaceae > Synechococcus > Synechococcus sp. OH30. The sequence goes on from NZ_JANSIP010000002.1 coordinate 265,144, forward strand.
TGGAGGACGTGCCTCTTTCCCAGAAGGGCGAGGAAGAGGAGGGCTGCCAAGGGTCGTTGCCACCAAAGACAGCCTCTGGCAAGAGGGCTGGCGAGGGGAAAAGCTATGCCGACCTGCAGCTATGGCTAGTACTGGTTACTCTGGGTGTCAGCCTAGCCATTGCCCTGGGGGTGGCGTTGGTTTACTCGCCAGGGGTGGCAGGCAACTACTTGCTGGGAGCACTTGCCGGTGTGGTCTATCTGCGCATGCTGGGCCGCGGCGTGGCAGAGCTGGGCAAAAGTCGCAACCGCCTAGGAGTGATGCGCTTGGCTCTGTTTGTTGGGCTGATGGTTTTAGCTGCTGAGGTGAAGTCCTTACAGATTTTGCCAATCTTCTTTGGGTTTATGACCTATAAGATCACCCTGCTCATTCACCTTGTCCAGACGTTGAGCCGTTTGTCTTCCTCCTCATGATGCTTATGAACCCGTCCTTCTCCCCTCCTCTTCTCCTAGCAGAACTGGAAGTTGGCCATCACCTCTACTGGCACCTGGGCAAATTTACGGTTCATGGCCAGGTTTTGATTGCCAGTTGGATTGCCATTGCCCTGATTTTGACGGTGGTGCTGTTGGGCACTCGTCAACTGCAGCGGGAGCCCGCTGGCTTGCAAAACTTTATCGAGTACACCCTGGAATTTGTCCAGAGCATTGCTCGCGCCCAGATTGGCGAGAAAAACTTCCGGCCTTGGGTACCCTATGTTGGCACCTTGTTCCTGTTTATTTTTGTCTCCAACTGGATGGGCAATCTCTTCCCCTGGAAGTTGATTCCCCTGCCGGAAGGGGAGCTGGCTTCTCCCACCAACGACATTAACACCACTGCCGGCTTGGCGCTGCTGACCAGTATCATGTACTTTGCGGCTGGCATCAGTAAGCGGGGGCTGTCCTACTTTAAAAAGTACATCGAGCCCACGCCAATTCTACTGCCCATCAACGTCCTGGAAGATTTCACCAAGCCCCTCTCCCTAAGTTTTCGTCTGTTTGGCAACATCTTGGCAGAGGAGCTGGTGATTGCAGTGTTGGTGTTGCTGGTGCCGCTGTTGATCCCGGTGCCAGTGATGGTTCTGTTCTTGTTTACAGGAGCCATTCAGGCTTTGATCTTCGCAACCCTCTCAGCGGCTTACATTGGAGAGGCGCTGGAAGGGCATGGGGGTGGCGATCACCACGACTGACTGCTGGGGATCGTTACGGCCCCTACCCAGTTCAAGGCCCAGCTCTTCCGATCTCTCCAATGGGTTGTCGCAAGGGATCCCTTCTCTGGTAAGGTTTGTTGGGGCCGAGGGCGTAAGCCTGGAGGCCACCGACAAGGGGGGCGACCGGCTTGGATACTCAAGCTAGAGCACCTCGAAGCTCAAAACCCTGTTGTAACGACAAGGAGCATCTTGCTATGGCTATGGATCCGTTAACCTCTGCTGCTTCTGTTTTGTCTGCTGCTCTGGCCATTGGTCTGGGATCCCTGGGGCCGGGGCTGGGCCAAGGGAATGCCGCTGCTGCTGCTATGGAGGGGCTGGCCCGCCAGCCAGAGGCGGAAGATAAGATCCGCGGCAACCTGTTGGTCAGCTTGGCCTTCATGGAAGCTCTGACGATCTACGGCTTGGTGGTGGCCCTGGTGCTTCTGTTTGCCAACCCCTTTGCCTCTTAGTGCCGTTGTTTTGGGGGGCAGTCCGGATGCCGGCTTGCCCCCAGATCTTGCTTTGTCTCAGAATTCCGTTTTTGTCGGTGGGGCCCCATGATCTCCTCAACCCTTTTGGCTGTCGAGGCCGCCGAGAAAAATGGCCTCTTCGATCTGGATGCCACCTTGCCCATCATTGCCGTTCAATTCTTGTTGTTGGTAGCCGTGCTCAACTCTCTCTTCTATGAGCCAGTTACTCGGGTTATCGACAGCCGCAACGACTACATCCGCACCACTCAGGCGGAAGCCCAGGAGCGGTTGGAGAAGGCCACGGCTCTAGCCCAGGAGTACGAGGCTGAGATTAGTCGAGCCCGCCTCCAGGCACAGGAAGTGATGGCCGAGGCGGAAGCAGCTGCGGCGCGCATTCGTGCGGAGAAGTTGGCAGCGGCTCAGGCGGAGATCCAAGCCAAACTGGAAGCGGCGCGGCGGCAGATTGAGCAGGAAAAGCAGGCGGCCCTTGAACAACTGCAGCAGCAAGTGGAGGCTATTGCTGCCCAGATCACCGAGAAGTTGCTAGGCAGCGTCCGTTAGGTAGTCAATTTCCTAGGGAGTAGTTTGTGATGCTGGTGTGCAGCTGGATGTCCGCTTGGCTCCTAGCCGTTGCTGAGCCGGTAGTGGAAGCCGCCGGGGTGTCGATCCTGGAGGCAATTCTGGAAAGCAATCTGGTCAACATTGCCATCATCTTGGCTTTGCTGTACGTTTTGGGCCGCCGAGTGGTGGGGGAAGCGCTGGCGAAGCGGCGGGAAGGCATCCTCGAGGAACTGTACCAGGCGGAGCAACGCAAGCAGGAAGCCATCACGAGGTTGGCGGAGGAGCAGCAAAAGCTGGCGCAGGCCCAGCAGGAAGCAGAGCGCATTCGCCGCGAGGCGGAGGTTAACGCGGAAGCTCGCCGCCAGGAGCTGTTGCAGCAGGTGGAGCAAGAGATCGAGCGGCTGCGCGCCAGGGCGGCAAGGGATCTCGCTGCTGAGCAGGAGCAAATTCTCCAAGAGCTGCGCCGCCAAATTGTGCGCCAAGCTCTGAGCAAGGTGGAGCAGGAGCTGCCGCAGCACCTCAATGAGGAGATTCACCATCGCCTAATTGAGCAAGGGATCCAAATGATCGCCCGCTAGCCGAAAAGGAGAAATAGAGACCTATGATGACTAGAAAAATGACCCTCAGGCTGGTGGATCCCTACGCCGAAGCCCTACTGGCTCTGGCGTCTGGGCAAGGGCTGCTGGACACCTTTACCGCCGATATTCGTTTCCTTGCTGCCGTTTTGCAGGCCACGCCGGAGCTGGGCGAGTTTCTCGCTAGCCCTCTGGTTAAGGCGGAAGCCAAGAAAAAACTCCTGCAGCAGGTGTTTGCCCCTCAGATCCACCCGCTGCTGCTCAATGCTCTTCAGTTGCTGACCGACCGCCGCCGCATCATGTTCCTTGAGGCTCTCTGCCGGCGTTTCCTAGAGCTGCAGCGGAAACTGCAAAACATTGTCCTAGCTGAGGTAACCACCGCCGTGCCCTTGACGGAGGCCCAGCAGCAACTCCTCCGTGAGCGGGTGAAGGACTTCACGCAAGCTAGCGGCGTAGAGCTCCAGATTAGCCAAGATCCCACAGTGCTAGGCGGAGTAATCCTCAAGATTGGATCCCAGGTCATTGACCTCAGTTTGCGCGGCCAGTTGCGCTCGCTGGCCCTGCGGTTGGTTTAAGTTTTGTTTTTAGATCCCCTTCCACTTCCCTGAGAGGACTGCCATGCCTACCATTCGCCCAGATGAGATTAGCACCATCATCAAGCAACAGATCGAACAGTACAACCGGGAGATGCAGGTCTCCAATGTCGGCACAGTCCTACAAGTAGGAGACGGCATTGCCCGAATCTATGGCTTGGAGAAGGTGATGGCCAGTGAGCTGCTGGAGTTTGAGGATGGCACTCTGGGCATTGCTCTCAACCTAGAGGAGGACAACGTCGGCGCCGTGCTGATTGGCGACGGCCGCAGGATCCAAGAAGGATCCACCGTCAAAGCCACGGGTAGAATTGCCAGCATTCCGGTGGGGGAAGCCCTGCTGGGCCGCGTGGTTGATCCCCTGTGCAATCCCCTCGACGGCAAAGGACCGATTCACTGCACCGAAACTCGCCTCATTGAGTCCCCCGCTCCCAGCATTATTGATCGCCGCTCCGTGTATGAGCCGCTCCAAACCGGCATCACTGCCATCGATGCCCTGATTCCCATTGGGCGGGGACAACGGGAGCTCATCATCGGCGACCGCCAAACTGGTAAGACCACCCTTGCTGTCGACACCATCCTCAACCAAAAAGGCCAGGATGTCATTTGCATCTACGTGGCCATCGGCCAGAAGCAGAGCAACATCGCCCAGGTGGTGAACATCCTCACCGAGCGGGGGGCAATGGACTATAGCATTGTGGTGGCTGCCGGCGCCGACAGCCCGGCCCCACTGCAGTGGCTAGCTCCCTACTGTGGGGCCACCATTGCTGAATACTTCATGTACCAGGGTAAGCACACCCTGGTGGTCTACGACGACCTGTCCAAGCAGGCAGTGGCCTACCGCCAAATGTCGCTGCTGTTGCGCCGTCCACCTGGCCGGGAAGCCTATCCGGGAGATGTGTTTTACTTGCACTCGCGGCTATTGGAGCGGGCGGCTAAGCTCAACAGCCAGTTGGGTGAGGGCTCCATGACAGCCCTGCCAATTGTGGAAACCCAGGCCAATGACGTATCGGCCTACATTCCCACCAACGTTATTTCCATTACTGACGGCCAGATCTTCCTGGAGTCAGATCTGTTCAATGCCGGCATTCGCCCTGCCATCAACATCGGGATCTCCGTCAGCCGCGTTGGCTCGGCGGCCCAAACCAAGGCTATGAAGAAAGTGGCTGGCTCGCTGAAGGTGGAACTGGCGCAATATCGCGATCTAGAAGCCTTTGCCCAGTTTGCCTCCGACTTGGATGAGGCCACCCAAAAGCAACTGGCCCGCGGTCAAAGGCTGCAGGAGATCCTCAAGCAGCCGCAGTACTCGCCGCTGTCTCTGGATCAGCAAGTGGCCATTATCTACGCGGGGACGCAGGGCTACCTGGACGACATCCCGCTGGAGAAAGTCTCCAGCTTCAAGCAGGGCTTGCTGTCCTACTTGAGCACCGCCCATCCCAAATATGGCGAGATTGTCCTCTCCACCAAGCAGCTTACTGAGGAAGCGGAGGAGATCCTCAAAACCGCCATCGCGGAGTTCAAGCAAAGCTTTGTGGCGAAGGCGGCCTAACGGAAGTTACCCCAGCAAGAGGGACTAGTTATGGCAAAGCTAAAGCGGATTCGCGACCGCATCAAGGCAGTGAAAAACACCCGCAAAATTACGGAAGCCATGCGCCTGGTGGCGGCAGCGCGGGTGCGGCGGGCCCAGGAGCAGGTGATGGCCAGCCGTCCTTTTGCCAATCGCTTGGCCCAGGTTTTCTATCGGCTGCAGACACGGCTGCGGTTGGAAAATGTCGAGCTACCCTTGCTAAAGCAGCGCCCTGTTGAAACGGTGGGCTTGCTGGTGGTGGCTGGGGATCGAGGCCTATGCGGTCCTTACAACGCCAATGTTATTAAGCGCACTGAGGAGCGAGTGCGCGAGCTGCAGGAAACGGGGCAGCGGGTGCAGTTCTACCTAGTGGGCCGCAAGGTGGTGCAGTATTTTCAGCGGCGCTCTGCCCCTATCGCCAAGACCTACGTGAACCTGTCCCAGATCCCCACTGCCGCTGAAGCTGCTCAAATTGGGGATGAGCTGCTCTCCGCTTTCCTCTCCGAGAAGGTGGATAAGGTGGAGCTCATCTACACTCGCTTTGTCTCGCTGATTAGCTCGCGGCCAGTGGTGCAGTCGCTGCTTCCTCTGGATCCCACGCGCCTGGCTGCTCGCGACGATGAGATTTTTAACCTGTTGGTGCGGGGGGGAGAGTTTGTGGTCGAGCGCAGCAAGATCGTTGCTCCTGTCTCTGCCCCGCCACCGGACATGATCTTCGAGCAGGATCCCGTGCAAATCTTGGATGCGCTCCTGCCCTTGTACATGAACAATCAACTCCTGCGAGCTTTGCAGGAGGCAGCAGCCAGCGAGTTGGCGGCGCGGATGACAGCCATGAGCAATGCCAGCGATAACGCCACTGAGCTCATCCGTACCCTCAGCCTTGCCTACAACAAAGCCCGGCAAGCAGCGATTACCCAAGAGATCCTCGAAGTGGTAGCAGGTGCTGAAGCCCTGTAGGAGCCTACGCCGAGAAGCCCAGATTACGCCGCTGAGCCATTTGCGAGCTGAGCAGGATGACGGGTAGGATCCCTACGAAAACAATTGCCAAAGCAGGGGCACCGGCCTCGGCAAGGCGCTCGTCGGCCGCTAGGCGGTAGGTGTGGACGGCTAGGGTGTCGAAATTAAAGGGGCGCAGCACTAGCGTCGCCGGCAGCTCCTTCATCACATCTACAAACACCAGCAGCATTGCTCCTAGGATCCCGCCTCCCATTAGGGGGAGGTGCACCCGCCACAGGGTACCTAGGGATCCCTCCCCTAAACTGCGGGCTGCCTCGTCTAGACTGGGGGGAATGCGCAGCAGGGTCACCTCAACGGTGGCCAAGGCCACTGCCAAAAAGCGCACCAGATAGCCAAACACGAGGGCAGCAATGGTACCGCTGAAGACCGGCCCGGGTGACTGCTGCAGCAGCACCTGCCGCAAGTAGCTCAGTAGTTGATCCAGTTGCCCCAGGGGAATTAAAACCCCTACGGCAATTACTACTCCAGGCAAAGCATACCCCAAGGAAGCCAGCCGCACCGCTAGCCCCAGGCCCCAGGCCGATCCCCGCTGTAGTCGCAAGCCGTACAGCACCACTACTGACACCGAAACGGCAATCACCGCTGTAATCGTGGCCAGAAGGAAGCTGTTCTGGGCGTAGCTCCAAAAGCGGTGGTGCAACTCCCCCTGGCGCAGAGTCATCTGGAGGAGGATGAGGGCAGGGACGACAAAGCCCAGCCCAATGGGGAGCCCACAGGCTAGCCATGCTCCTAGAGCGCGGATTCCTTGGAGGCGGTAACGGGTTGGCGTGGGCCTGAAGCCTTGGCGATAGTAACGCGCCCGCCGGCGGGAGAACTGCTCCAGGCCCCTCAGCAGCAATACCCACAGCAACAGCAGCGCCGAGAGCTGAGCTGCTGCCACCGGATTGCCCAGCGCCGTCCAGGTACGGTAGATGCCGGTGGTCAAGGTATCGACGCCAAAATAGCTAACTGTGCCGAAGTCATTCAGGGTCTCCATCAAGGCCAGTAGGCAACCCGCCATGATCCCCGGTCGGGCCAAGGGCAAGGCCACCCGGAAAAAGCTGGCCCAGGGTCCGTAGCCCAAGGAGCGGCTCACCTCCAAACAGGCCACCGACTGTTCCTGGAAGGCCAGCCGTGCCGAGAGATACACGTAGGGGTAGAGGGTGAGGACGAGCAGCAGGATCGCTCCCCACAGGGAGCGAATGTTGGGGAACCAGTAGTCGCCGATCCCCCAGCCGGTAACGCGCCGCAGCCAGATCTGGAAGCCGCCGGTTACCTGCAAGAAGTCGGTGTAGGCATAAGCCAACACATAGGTGGGCGCCGCTAGGGGTAGCACCAGCATCCACTCCAGCCAGGCCCGCCCCCAGAATTCGCACATCGTCACCAGCCAGGCGGTGCCGCTGCCCACCAGGATGACTCCCACTCCCACCCCTACCATCATCAGCAGACTGTTGCGCAGGTACAGCCCCAAGACCGTGTTGGCCAGGTGCTCCCAAACCTGCCGTTCATCCGCAAAGAGGCTGAGGAGAACCGTGAGGATGGGAACGAGGATGAGACCGCTGAGAGTTAGGGTCAGAAGCGTCCATCCGCTCAGAGGTGGGAAGCGGATGTTTTGTAGAAATTTGCTCAACAGCTTTAGCCTAGTTCGTGTGTGCATCTCAATAAAAACCTCAGCACGCTCTAACGAAGGGATCCTCTAGGGAACTCCCCCCTTTAGCAGCCAGGTTCTCTTTCAGAACAAGCTCTTCGGCAGTTTAACAAAATAGGCAGTGTTCTCGTCTTGCTGGTTTTCTAGGTAGGGTATCTCTTCTAAAGAACAACCAATTCCTCTAGCTTATCGTGCCCTTGACCAGGCGGTTGTTTAGGCCGAGGTCAAAAACATCAGCAGCACCAGAAATGTTAATGTAGATGGCCAGCTCCCGGGGTTTTACCATCCTGCTTGAGGACTAGGAAGGTCGCATTTTTACTTGCAGCCAGGCCTGTTCTCTCTAGAGGATAGAGAAACCTCTAGAAAGACCTAAGGGTCCTTGAGCCGTCCTAGAGCATAAATGCTTGGCCAAAAACTGTCAAGCTAATTCACGTTTGTGGCTCAAGCAATGGGAGGCTGCACTTGGGATCTACTTCCAACCAGCCCGATCCATCACTCTCAAGGCCTCGGGAGTAACGCGGCCAATGCTGGCGGCGTTGATTGTGTCCTCCTTGAAGGTGCCAAAGCTGGCCACCACCGAGTCGATCTCCGCACCCGGCAGCACCGGGTATTCGTTGTTGCTTTGGGCAAAGATGGCCTGCGCTTCTGGGCCGGAGAGGAACTCCAGAAACTGGATGGCTGCCTCTTTGTTGGGAGCCGTTTTCAAAATCCCAGCGCCGCTGATGTTGACGTGAGTGCCGCGATCCTGTTGGTTGGGAAAGAAGACGCCGATTTTCTCCGCTACGGCGCGATCTTCAGGATTGTCGGATTTAATCAAACGCGCCAGGTAGTAGGTGTTGGCCAGGGCCACGTCTCCCACGCCAGCAGCCACCGCTTTGATTTGATCAATGTCTCCCCCCTCAGGCGGGCGGGCAAAGTTAGCCACCAAGCCCCGTGCCCACTTTTCCGTCTCCGGGATCCCGTGCGCCAAGATGAGGGAAGCCGTCAGAGATTGGCTGTACACATTGCTGGAGGAGCGGGTGAGCACCTTGCCCCGCCACTTGGGGTTGGCCAGATCTTCGTAAGTGGAGAGCTCCTTGGGATCCACCTTGTCTTTGTTGTACATAATTACCCGCGCCCGCTTGGTCAAGCCAAACCAGTAGCCTTCCGGATCCCGCAGGGATTCTGGGATGTTCCTAGAGAGCGTCTCCGACTGGATAGGTTGAAACAAGCCTTCGTTTTGAGCTCGCCACAGCCGGGCTACATCCACCGTCATGAAGATATCAGCGGGACTGTTGGATCCCTCGCTGCGGAGGCGCTGAGCAATCTCATCGGCGTTGCCCTGCACCCAGTTCACCCTAATGCCTGTTTTCTGTTTGAAAAGTTCGTACAATTTCTCATCAGTGCTGTAGTGCCGGGAGGTGTAGAGGTTTACCTCCCGGTTGGCACCGCGAGCTGAACGTCCCAGAGAGCCTACTGCCAAAGCTACAGAGCCCAGTACGGCTCCGTTAACCAATTGCCGTCGTGATAGGCGCATACCTAACCCCTAAACTCAAAAAAATCTCAACAAAGACTGCTGCACTGGCTCCAGCGGCAGTGCTGGCGGCCACGAAAGGGCTTGAAAAGCCTATTCCCTAGAAGCCGGACACCCCTGGTAAGCCTCGGCTTCCCGGAGCTTTGCTAGCCCAAGCTTATTGAGAGTCTCTATCAGGAGCCTCAGGCTAGGGCAATGATAAGGGATCTCAAGTACTGAGTCAAGCTCTTGGAAGCTATTCTCATCTAGGCTTAAAGCCCCCCTAGAGGCAAGCTTACGAACTCCCTCGCCGAGTGGGGGAGTTATAGCTGCGACAGATGGGGCAGGTGGAGCGTAAAGGTTGTCCAGCCGGCGGCGCTGCTCACCTCGATGGATCCCCGCAACTGATCCACCATCTGCTTCACCAGGGCCAAGCCCAAACCCGTGCCCCCTTCCTTCCAGGGATCCTTGCTGGGAATGCGGTAAAAGCGCTCAAAGATGCGCATCAGCTCCTCGGCAGGGATCTCTTGGCTGTTGCTGACCTGGATGCGGCTTTGACGATTTTCCGTTTCAATTTGCAAGCGGATGGATCCCTGGGCTGGGGTGTATTTCACGGCATTGTGCAAAAGCTCGCGCAGGATCCTGCTCAACAGCAGGCGATCCGTCGTGAGGCTGCTTTCGAGGGGGACACTGGCGTGAAAGCTCTGCCCCTTGGCGCGGGCCCGCTCCTCGGTAACGGTCAGCAGATCCCCCAGCACCTCCCGCCAGGTGAGGGCTTGCACCTCCAGAGCGTAGGCCCCCGCCTCCAGGCGCTGCAGATCCAGCAGGTCGTTGATGAGCTCGATTTCCCGCTGGCATTCTCGCTCGGCAATGCTTAGATATTGAGCTCGCTTTTCGGGGGAGGGAGCCATCTGCAGCATCTTCAGAGCCATCTTTAGGCTGGCCAGGGGGGTGCGCAGCTCGTGGCTGACGGTGCTGATAAAGTCATCTTTAAGACGGTTAAGCCGCTCCAGGGCTTGCACCTGCTCTTGGGCAGCTTGGAACAGGCGCGCCTGGCGCAGCCCAATGGCGCATTGGTTGGCCACCTGCTGGATCAGTTGGATCTCCTGGTTGTCAAAAGGACGTGCAGCCGAGCGAAAAATCCACAGATCCCCTAGCACCTGGCCTTTGTCTAGCAAGGGACAAGCCATCACCACCTGGCGGTTTTCTGGAGCCCTCCCTGAGAAGCAAAATAGACAAAGCTGTCCTCTGAGCAGTTGCCGGTGAATGTCGTCGTAGGGCCCTCCCACTAGGGGTAGAGAAACGTTCAGGTAGGAAGCGGAGCGGGGGCAATACTCGTAGCTGATGGTGGAAAGGGTAAGGTCGGCGTTGTAGAGACCGATATCGCAGCCATCGGCATCTAGACTCTCTCCCAGCTCGCGCACGGCGTCGCTGAGGATCTCGGCTTCGTCGAGAGAATCGCGCACGCGGTCGGTGATGCGTTTTAGGATGGCCTCAAATTGCAAAGCCCGCTCCAGCTCGGCGGTGCGCTGTTGCACCTTCTCCTCTAGCGTTTGGTTCAGGGCTTTTACCTGCTCGTAAAGCTGGGCCTGCTGCAAAGCAATGGCCAATTGCTCCGATAGCTCTTGCAAAAGCCTGATCTCCCCCTCTTGCCAAGGACGGCTAGCCCGGCAGTGCTGCGCCACCAAGAGGCCCCAGAGCTCCTCCCCCCGCCGAATGGGGATCACCAAGTTGGCCTGAGCCTGGAAAGAGTCCAAGAGCTCCCGGTAGCAGGGATCCAAAGGGGCCGTGGCCACATTGTCGATGGCCTGCACAAAGCCCTGCTGGTACTTGCGATAGCAGGGATCCTGGCGAAAGCAAGCATCCCACACGGAGCGGCCTAAGTGGCTGGGCCAGGGATCCAGGACGGACTCGGCGGCTACAAACCCCCCCATGCCCTCCTGCAACTGGTAGATTATCACCCGATCCACCTGGAGAAACTCTCGCACTTCCGCCGCCGTGGTTTGCAGGAGGGGCTGCAAGTCCAGCTTCTCGCGGATCCGGCGCAGCAGGGATCCCAGAAGTCTTTCTCGCTCTGCCTCTTGCCGCAGCAAATCCTGGGCTTCTTTGAGAGGGGTTATATCGACAACAATGCCGCAAATGGCATAGGGATCCCCTTGCCAATCCCGCAGGGCAAACTTGGTGATCCACTTTTCTTGCTTTTTGCCGTCTCGACAAATGGTGCACTCATAGCTGATGGGAGCGGGAGACTGAATGGCTCTTTGATCTTCCTTGCGCAACTCCAGAGCTTCCTCTGGCGAGAAGAGCTCCGTATCAGCCTTGCCGAGAACTTCTTCTGGGAGTTTACCGTTTTTTTGCAGGTAAGCTTGATTGACCTGTAAGTAGCGGCCTTGCAAATCTTTAACAAAGATGGGAAAAGGGATCCCGTCGAGGATGGCCTTGAGGCGGGCTTCGCTCTCTCGCAGGGCCAGCTCCGCCTCTTTTTGCTCGGTGATATCTTCTGTGATGCCGGCAATGCGGATCACTTCTTGCTGTTCATTGAAAATAGGTCGGCAGGAAGTTCGCAACCAGCGCACCCGACCATCTCGATGGAAAATGCGATAGGTAACCGGCTTCTCTCCTCGGATAACTTGAGCTACGGCTTGCAGAACCTGAGGCAGATCTTCGGGGTGGATCCTGTCTTTCCACAGATCCGGCTTCTGGTAAAACTCCTCCGGCGTGTATCCCCAAATCTGTTCACAACGCGGACTTACGTAGGGAAATTGACCAAAATCTGCTGAACTTAGGAAAAAGCTTACAGGAACAACTTCCGCAATTTCCCGGAAGCGGGCTTCGCTTTCCCGCAGCGACAGTTCCGCCTCTTTTTGCTGGGTAATGTCGCGGGTGCTGCAGACGATTCCTGCCACCGCAGGATCCTGCAAAAGATTAGTACAGCGGCTCTCTAGCCACACCCAATGGCCATCCGCATGCTGTGCCCGATAGATAAAGCTGAGCGTTTCGCCAGGTCGAGCCTTGAGGTGTTCAAGAGCACTAGCAACAATCTGCCGATCTTCTGGGTGAACCCAATCCAAAGGTATAGGTTCTCCCTCCTCAAGACAACGACCTAAAATTTTCTCAGCAACCGGGGGATTGAAGGGATAGACCAAGCCTTGGGCATCGGTCCGGCACAAAATGTCGTGGCTGTTGTTGAGAAAGGCGCGAAAGCGCTCCTGTTGTTCTCGAACCTGCTGTTCCAGCCGCTTTTGTTCCGTAATGTCCAAGGCAATGCCGAGGTACCCCAAACCTTTGGACTCATCCTGCAGCTTCACGGCCAGGCGATAGACATAGCGCTCTTGGCCTTGAATGATTTCCTTGCCCTCCATCTGGAAAATCCCTTGCCGCTCTAGGTCGGCTAGAGCTTGGGAAGTGAACTCCAGCCACTGGGGGTACTGCCGAGCCCCCTCTTGCAGGGAAGTGCCCAGCAGGTCGCCAAACCAGGCACGGTCGGTGGCATTTTGCAAAATCAGCACCCCCTGAGGATCCCTGGCCCATATGGCTGCCGGCAGGGCGTCCAAGAGGGCTTGCAATTGGGCTTCCCGCAGCCGCAGATTGTCTTCCAGTTGCTTCTGCTCGGTGATGTCTCGGCCGACCCCGCGAATAAACTGCAGCCGGCCTCGCCGGTCGAAGATGCCCTGGTTGATCCACTCAAGCCACCGCACCTGTCCCGCCGCGTCCACCATCCTAACAACCCTCGTGAAGGTGGGCTGCTGAGGGGTGAGCTGGGCTATCTGCTGCCGCACCTGCTCTTGCTCCTCTGGCAACAAGGCCTCGATCCAGCGCCGGCCCCGCCAGTTGCCCAAAACCCTCTGGCAGACTTCGTTGCACTCCACCAATGTCGTGTCGGGCCGCGCCAGGGTGACGATGTCGGGAAAACCAACCTGGGCCTGATGCAGCCGTCGCCTTTGCCAGAAGACAAGCGCCAGGAAAGAGGCTGCCCACAAAAGCAGCCACGGCCAGTTGCGCAAAGCATCCCTGACGACTAGGCTAACGGTTTCTAGAAGCTCCCCAGGAATAGTCATGACGGCTTAGCATTACTAAAGTTCTGTGAAGATACGCAAGAGCACCTATCCAAATTCACACCCACTCTCGACAGCTTTCCAAGGATTGCCAAGTACTACAATCAACAGCTTATGAGGAAACCTCACGGGTTCATATAGGCCTGAATCCAGCCTGCCAGCCGCTGCGCCAAGGCAAGGGCTTCCGGCTCGCCTTTTTTGATCGCCGATTGGCTACTGAAACACGCGATTACTTCTTCAAGCTCTTGTTCAAAAGCACCGCGGCGAAACTGCAAGCGTACCTGAGCTTGTATCTGAAAGCTTTCCTGGGCCTCTTTATCCAGGATCTCTTGTCCCAGCCGCTGCAGCCGCACCCCTTGCAATTGAGCGAAAGGATAAGAGAAGACCTGCTGCCGCCAAATCCCCCAAGGGCCACCCAGCCGGGTCAGGGTCACCCGCTGCCGCTCCCGATCCACACTCAAGATCTGCCCCAGCCCCCAAGGGATCCCGATCCCCAGGCCCGCTGCTACAGCCAGCAGCCCCAGCAGGGGGGAAGGCTGCCAGAGCTGGGATCCCAGCGCCAACAACCCCAGCCCCGCCCCCACCCGCCAGGCCAGTTGCTCAGGGGTAAACCTTTGCAGGGCAATCCGCAGCCGCCTGGGGGTGCGCTCCAGAACTTGCAGGTGAACCAGCGCCATGGAAGGGGATCCCGTTTTTGGGGCCAGTTTACCAGGTGCCGCTGGAGGGTTTTGTTGCTAAGTTGGCAAAGAACTAAAACTCAGGTTCGGCAAAAAACTCCGACAAATCCAAGGCAAACCCAGGGATCACCTCTTCGCCTTCTAGGATGTCGCCTGGCCGCTTCAGTGCTGTGGGCTCAGGCTGACGGTAAACCAAAACATACTTTTCTTCGGGATGAATAAGCCAAACAAGGCGGGATCCGTTCTCAAAATAATCGACGATCTTGTTGTGGATCTCTCCTACAGTGTTGTCATCAGAGAGAACTTCCACAACCAAGTCTGGGGATCCCTCGATATAACCCTTGGGGATCCCGCCAAGGGATCGCAGCCGCTCTTTGGAGAAGAAAGAACAATCTGGGGAGCGGCGATTGCCGGATTTCATTTTAAACGAAGTGTCGGAATCGAAGACAACACCCATTTTTTGGGCTCTAGCATAGGCAGTCAGGAAAAAACTGATTAAACTGACGTAGTAGCCATGTCTTGCACCCGCTGAGCCCATCGCAATTAATTTTCCATTTACAACTTCGTAGCGATTGCCATCATCGGGCAGAGCCATAAACTCTTCATCAGTCCAAATCTTCCCAGAAGCTGTTGCAGAGCTTTCGGTAGGTTCCTTTGCTAGCCTTTCCAGAGCTTCAATCATGGTAGCCCTCTCAGATAGCTAAAACAACTAAGGGATCCCAGCCTGAGCAAACACATCCTGGGGAACAACCTTCAAGCCCGGCAAGAAATCATCTTGGATGGCTTGGGATCCTGTAAAAGTCTTTGGTGGGGCATCGGGGTAGAAGATGGTGATGCTCTTGGCCTGCGGATCTACAATCCAAACGCGGGGGATCCCAGCTTCCAGATAGTCCACTGCCTTTTGAACCACAGCCCCAAAACTCTGGCCGGGAGAAAGAATCTCCACTACCAGTTCGGGAGCTGTTGGACAAGGGCCATCTTCCTCAAGCTGCCCCGGCCAGCGTTCAAATGAGACATAAAGCAAGTCAGGAACGGGAAGCCACTCCTGACCCCGCCTTTGCAAAACAATTGCCAGCTCTGGGTATACGTCCCCCTTGCCTTGACACCACGCATCCAAAATGAAAAGCAATCGCTTCTGCAAAGAGGCATGAAATCTTTTAGGGGACATCGGCACATCTTTGGGAACAGCTTGCCCATCAACCAGCTCATAGGTCACATCTTCCTCTGGCAAGGCAAGAAACTGTTCAGGAGTGAGTTTTTGATGGGAAGCTGATACCTCTGCAGTTGATAGCATCACGAGTTCCTCATCGCTGACTCTCTTCTTGACCTCAGCTCAAACTTGGCTGAGCCGGCTAAGGGATCCCAGCCTGGGCAAACACATCCTGCGGGACAACTGCTAGACCCGGCAAGAAATCATCTTGGATGGCTTGGGATCCTGTAAAGGTCTTTGGTGGGGCATCGGGGTAGAAGACGGTGATGCTCTTGGCCTGCGGATCTACAATCCAAACGCGGGGGATCCCAGCTTCCAGATAGTCCGCTGCCTTTTGAACCACAGCCCCAAAACTCTGGCCGGGAGAAAGAATCTCCACTACCAGTTCGGGAATGGCCGAACAGGGCTCATCGGCCATGGCTTCAATTGGCAATCGCTCATGGGAGATGTAGGTGATGTCTGGGATCGGGATCCAGGGCCGCGCTTGTCGAGTAAGGAGAATTGCCCATTCAGTATGAGCAGATCCCGGTTTGGGACACTCAGCAGCGGAGCACCAGTCCTCAAGGATTCGCCACAGAATGGGCTGAAGACGAGCATGGAAGCGCTTTGGCGACATGGGTTCATGTTTGGGAACAGCTTGCCCATCGACCAGCTCGTAGGTAGCGTCTTCCTCTGGCAAGGCAAGAAACTGTTCGGGAGTCATCGATAGCTTTTCGGTCGAGAGCATGCCAGGATCCCCATCGTTCTAGAGGTCAACTGCTTCCTAGGCTAACTCCGGCCTCTTTCCACCTTCACTGCTTGGGAAAAGACGTCTTGTTTTTGTGAAGGGGAGTTTCCAACTTGCAGTAACTTGCAAGCGGTTGTGCTTTGCAGACCCAACCGCGAGGATCCCCATGGCTAAAACCCTTTTGACCACCCTGGGCACCGGCGATTACACCGAGACGGTGTATTGTTTTGGGGAGCGGCGGGCAGAGAAAACCTGCTACGTTGCCAAAGCCCTCTGCCAGCTCTTTGAGATGGACAGAATTATCCTCCTGCTGACGGAAGAGGCCCGTGCCAAGCACTGGAGCCGCCTGCAGGAGTCCTTGCCACCCCATGTGGAGAAGGTGGCCAAGGCCATTCCCGAAGGCAAAACCGAGGCGGAGACCTGGGCCATCTTCGACGTGCTGGTTGACAGCATCGAGCCCAACACCCGGCTGTTTTTTGATATCACCCACGCCTTTCGCTCCATTCCCCTGCTGGTGCTCTTGGGAGCTGCCCTTTTGCGCAAGGCCAAAAATGTCGAGATCCAGGGGCTCTACTACGGCCTCTACCGCCCTGGTCAGGCAGAAACCCCCATCATTGATCTCACCCCTGCCCTTCGGCTTTTGGACTGGCTGACGGCCACCGACAAGTTCATCAGCACCGGCTCAGCCCTGGAGCTGGGCCAGCTTTTGGACAGGGTTCAGCGGGACTTTTACCGGCAGCAAAAGCCCGGCAAAAGGGATCCCAGGCCTACCCGGCTGCAGAGCTTTGGGCAAGCCATCCGCGACATCTCCCGTTCCCTGGAGCTGGTGAGGCCGGTTAGCCTTTTGGAGGACGACCTGCCCAGGTTGCAGAAGCACTCCACCCAGGAGTTGGCAGAGGAGGTGGGCCAATTTGCCAAGCCCTTTGGCCTGCTGCTGCAAAGCATTCAAGATAGCTATAGCCAACTGGCGCTGCCGGCAGACCAGAAGGAGGATCCCCGAGCTCAAATTCAAAAGCACTTTCAACTGCTGCGCTGGTATGTGGAAAAGCGCTTCACCACTCAAGCCCTTCTCCTGGCCCGCGAGTGGGTGGTTTCTGCCCTTTGCCTCTGTGAGGGGATCCAAAACTACCGCAGACGAGAAGCGCGGCAGGGGATTGAACAACAGTTGGGATCCCTCATTCAGCAAGAAGAGCAGCCTCAGTCTCTTCCTCCCATTGCCGCCCACGTTCCCGATGCCAAGCAGCTGGCTGATCTTTGGTCTTGCCTTAGCCAGTACCGCAACGACGTGGCCCATGTGCAGATGAATCCCAAACCTCTACCCAGCGAAGCTCTGGAGAGCTTTGTGCTGCGGGATCTGCTGCCTAGGCTGGAGGCGCTGTTTCCCAATCTCACCTGCTCAGAAACTGCCGCAGCCTTGGAATCTTAGTAGGCTACAGACATCGGCCCACCCTCAGGTTCTGAGTTTTCAAGCTCGGTCAAACAGTTGGCAGGGGCTTAGCTTGCACAAGTCCTACTGAGCTGGAGAAATACTAAAGAAACCTGAGGGCTGGTCGGGATTGGTGGATTTTGTTTTGTAGCTTCTGCAGCCAGGTATCCGGTGGCTGCCGGGGTTTTGTCTACTTTTTTCTCCTGCAAAAAACACCATGTCTCATCACTACTGGCAAGCGAAGCTCTGGGGTTTGCTGCATGATCCTGCCCTCAAGGCCCTCCACGACGCCTCTGGCCGCGCTAAGGAAGGGCTGTGGCCAAGCCTAGCGGCGATGCGGGGGTGGATCTCGCCCAAGGCGGAGGGATCCCTCCTAGCAAGCGTTGGCGATGCGGATCTGATTGCCTCCGCCAGCGATCGGGCTGCCATTGGCCACCTGCCGGTTGCCATCGACTACCAGGTAGCGGATCGCGGCTACAGCCTGGGGCCGGGCCTGGAGATGAGCCATCTGCTTTCGGGGCGCAAGCGCTTTTGGCAACTGCCCGAAGACAAGCACCGGGCCCTGCAGCAAGCCAGCTCCCGCGCCGAGCACCTGATGCAGCTAGAGAAAAAGGTGATTCCCGATTGGATCCGGCAAGAAGAGGAAGATATCCAGAAGGTGTTCTGGTGGTTCTGGCGCTGTTTTCCCCAGGCGCTGGTTCGGGAGTTGGGCGATGAAAGCCTGCTGCTTTTGCCGGCGGAAACGCGGCTGCCGGATGGATCCCTGTGGAGCCACACCAGCGTCGTGGCGGCCCTGGCGGGCTGTTTGGCCGGCTACGACGAACCCAAGTTCACGCGGCCCTTTTTGGCCAGCTTCACCTTCAACCCCATCCAGGAGCTGATCAAAGCCAGCCGCAAGATGCGGGATTTCTGGGCCGGATCCTGGCTGTTGCACTACCTCTCGGCGCGGCTTTGCTGGCGCCTAGCGGAGAAATACGGCCCCGACTGCCTGCTCTACCCCAGCCTCTACGGCCAGCCGTTGATCGATGCCTGGCTGCTGGAGAAGTACCCCAAATTTGCCGAGTGGATCCCGCAGCCTTCTGCCCACGCCCTGCTCACCGCCGGCTTCCCCAACGTGATCCTCTTGCTGTTGCCGGAAGAGCGGGTGGAGGCGGCCATGCAGTTGGCCCAGCAGACCCTCAAAGAAGAATGGCGCCACCTGGCCGAAAGAGCGCTGGAGCACCTGCAACTGGAGCGCCGCTGGCTGGTGCAGTTGCGCCCGGAGGATCCCACCTGGAAGGGATGGCTGGAGCACCAGTGGCAGCTCTACTGGGCAGCGGCACCCCTGGGATCCCCCCAGCAAAGGCTCAAAGACACTACCATCCTCAAGTCCCAGGAGCCGGTCGAACGGGATCCCTGGGTCAGCGCCCAAAACCGCACCTACCACCTAACAGGAGAGCGGCAGCTTTTTGCCGACGCGGAGCTGAAGTTCCTGCGGATCAGCTTCTGGGATCCCCAAAAGCAGCAGCACCGCCAGGGCAAGCCGGGGCTGAACGTCGGCTCCTGGTGGGCAGCAGCCGTAGAGGCGACGCGCCGGCTGCAGGCTGCCTGCAAACAGGCCCGCGATTGGCAACTGCCGGTGGCCTTTGGACCGCGCAGCACTGTCTCTGGTGTGGGGCCGGTGGTTCACCCTTCCCCCAGGGATCGCTGGATTGGCGAAGGGGAGAGCCGGCGGCTTTGGCAGCGGCAGGCGGGGCTTTTCGATGGCCGCGAGCAGCTCAACGCCACCGAAACGGTCAAGCGGGCCCTGGACAAGGTGTTGCCGGAGCTCTTTCCCAACCTCGATGAAGACAAGATTGCCGCTTCCTACCCCGATCTCACCGCCGGTGTGGCCGGCTACCTGAAAACCCACGGGCGACGGGAGCAGGAGCACTTGGAGCAAGCCTGCCGGGCCGTTGAGGCCATCCACCCCGGCATTCGGGAAGTGCTGCGGGAGATGCGCGGCAAGTGGGGGATCCCGTGGGCCGACCAGCAGAACCTACGCTACCACCCGCGGCTGCTCAACGCCGGCTGGCTGGTGGAAGACCTGGAAGTAGACGCAGCAACCCAGAAGCGCTGCCGCCAGGAGATAGAAGCCACCCTCAGCCGCTACTACCCCAGCATCAACCCCGCCAGTTGGTACGTGCTGGCCGCCGGCGATGGCGACGACATGGGCCAGTGGCTGAGGGGGGAGAAGATGCGACCCTACTACGACTACCTGCCCCAGCCGCTGCAGCGCCTAGCCGATGGCTGCAAAGACACCATTGGCCAGGTCATCAACTCCGAGGAGCTCAAGCAGGTCAAGGACGCCTTCGGCGAGTTTGTTAAAACCAGCCGCAAGCGCATGGGCCCGGCCACCCACAGTGCTCTCAGCCGCGCCCTGTTGGATTTTTCCGGTCAGTTGGTGCCCTACCTTACCGAGCAGCGCTACGCCGGCAGGCTTATCTACGCCGGGGGAGACGACGTTTTGGCCTATACCAACCTCTGGGAGTGGGATGGCTGGCTCTGGGACATCCGCCAGTGTTTCCGCGGCGGCGAAGACGACTGGCGGGAGTTCGCCAACGAAGGGGACTACTGGCAGTGGCAAAAGGCGCAGTTACCGCCTGGCCTCAGCCGCCGCCCTCTTTTTACCCTGGGATCCCTGGCCAGCATTAGCTTTGGCGTGGTGATTGCCCACCACTCGGTGCCCTTGGCCATTGCCCTGGAAAATCTCTGGGAGGCGGAAAAAGGCGCCAAAGGGCAGGCCTATGCCCATGGCAGCCCCAAGGACAGCGTCCAGGTGCGGGTACTGTTTGCCAACGGCAACCAACTGGTGGGCACCAGCAAGTTCGACACCTTCGACAAGTGGAAAGACCTGCTGGATTTTGACTGGAAGTTGCTGGGCCAACAGCAGGATCAAAGCTCGCTGTTTGAGCAGGCCGCCCAGCTCTGGGAGCAGCACCCCGCCCCCAGCGTGGAAGCTGTGCCCGATTGGGCCCGCTTGTTCTGTAGCCGCCGGGATCTCTTTGGCGGCGAAAGCGAGCAGAGGGATCGCTTCCAAGCCAAGCTAATCGAGTTTATCCAGCACTTTTGGCAGCACAGCCTGCCTGCCCAGCCGGCAGCCTGGGATCTGGCCATCAAAAACTGGTTTAAGCTAGCGGCCTTTGTGCTGCGCAACCGCACCGTGAAATTGGGGAGGAACGGTCGATGAGTTGGTTTGTGCTCTCGCCTTTGGATGTGTGGATGTTTCGCGATGCCAGGCCCTTTGCGCCGGGGGAGCGGGCCTGGGCCACCAGCGGCTTTCCGCCCAGCGGCCACACCCTGGCCGGAGCCCTCCTGGCCCACCTGGGCCAGCCGGCAACCCTGCGCCTGCGCGGCCCCTTCCTCTGCTGGGATGAGCAGCTTTACTTCCCCAGCCCCCTGCACCTTGACCAGGGATCGCCGCTGGTGCCCATCCCCTGGCTGGAAGAGGAGCATTCCTACAGCGGCTACCGTTGGGATCCCACTCGGCCCGCCCCTTTGGTAGCAGCAGCTCCGGAGGAGGAACGGCCAAGCCCCAAGCAAAAGGCCGCCGGCTACCTGCCCTTTCAGGCGGTGCAAAAAGCGCTGCAGGGCAAGGGCTGGGATCTGGCTCAAGCCGTTCCGCCCCCCTGGGTGGCGGAGGTGCGGCCCCACAACACCCTGCAGGCAGGCAAACGTCAGGTGCGAGAAACCGATGGCTACTTTGTGGAAACCTGCATCCGCCTGCAGCCCGGCTGGAGCCTGGCTCTTTCCATCGAGTGCTGGGATCCCGAGCGCGAAACCTGGGATCCCTTGCCTCTGGAGCAAGAAGTCGTGGTGCGGCTGGGGGGAGAAGGCCACGGCGCTCTCCTAGGCCCTTGCCCAAAGCTGGGCAAGCAGTGGCAAGCGCTGCAGGAGCTCTCCCAAGAGACCTTCCGGCAAACCCGGCGGGCTCTCGCCTACCTCGTCACGCCTGGAGTGTTCATCAAGAAGGTGAACGGGCGCTCCCTCTGCCGCGCCTGGCCCTGGGAATGGCGCTTGGCCACCCCCCATCCCGCCCACTCCCTCACCGGCCCTCTGGTAAGCGTGGCCACCGGCAAGCCGGTTCCCATCAGCGGCCGCCTGCGGGTGGATTCCCTAACAGAGCCGCGCAAGACCAGCTTACCCGCTCCGCAAGTGTTTGCCGCCCCACCCGGCAGCGTCTACTACCTGGAGCAGCCGGCTCCCCTTGGCCAGGACGAGCCGGAGCTGGAAAATGGCCGCCTCAACGTCTTCCACCGCTGGCGGCTTTTGGGCTACAGCGAGTTGCTCTGGCTGCCTTGGGTTAACTGATGCTTTTGCAGCCCTGTTCTTTGTCGATAAGGAGTGTTTTTTCGATGACTTTTCACCTGGTTTATCTCACCCTGTTAACCCCCCTGCACACTGGCGGCACCACCCAAGAAGGCAACCTCTTGGGCATTGCCCGCGAAGCCCACACCAACTTGCCCTACATTCCTTCCAGCACCATCCGCGGCAAATTGCGGGCCAGTGTGGTTGAGAAAGAGTTAAAGTTTGAGCTCTTTGGCAACGAAATTGGGGAGGGGGATCAGCTTACCCAAGGCTCCATTTGGATTGGGGATGGATCCCTGTTGTGGGTGCCGGTGGCTTCCCTCAGCCACGGGGTAGTCTGGATGAGCTGCCCCCTCTTGCTCAAGCGCTGGCTGCGGCTAAGTGGCCAGCAGTTGCAGGTGCCGGATCCCTATAGCACCAACTTGGAGACAAACCGGCCCCTCTACCTCAAGGATGCCATCCTGAAAAATGGCCTGAAAAAGTGGGCCAACTGGCAAGACTTTGTCAAGTCTTCCAGCATCACCCGCGTCATCGTTTTGCCGGATCAGCACTGTGCCACCCTTATTCAAATGAGCCTGTGGCGGCAGGTGAAAGTTAAGCTC
The DNA here is from genome assembly GCF_047462175.1 of Synechococcus sp. OH30. Taxonomy (NCBI): domain Bacteria; kingdom Bacillati; phylum Cyanobacteriota; class Cyanophyceae; order Synechococcales; family Synechococcaceae; genus Synechococcus; species Synechococcus sp. OH30. The sequence continues at coordinate 287,270 of NZ_JANSIP010000002.1, forward strand.
AGCGAGCACAAAGTTGTAGAAGGCGGCTTTCGCTACGAAGAGGCCATCCCCCCCGATAGCTTGATGTACTTCACCTGGGGGGTAACAGCCCAAGCCAATGGCAGTTCCCAAAAAGCAGTGGAGCAATTTCGGAAGCTTCTGCAGGATAACCAGCTTCTGCAAATTGGCGGTCAGGAGAGCCTAGGCCGGGGCTTTGTCGAGTTGTCTTGGAACTAGTTGAGGAGGTTTTATGGAAACTTTTGATCCTCGCACGTTGGCCAAGCCTGTTTACGAATCCCTTCGCCAGTTAAGGGCTCAAACCAGAGACCAAGAAAAGCTTAAAGAGCAGAAAAACCAGGCTGTGGAACTCTACACCTACCTTTCCACCTGGGGCCTGCTGCGCCTTAAGGCAGAAGAAGATGCCCTCAGCCAAGACGGCAAAAAGCAAGTGGTCAAGGAGTTCTTTAGTTGTCTGGAAGAGATTTCTGGTCAGAAGGGAATTGCCAACTCCAATGGTCTGGATCGTCTTATGGGATTGAGCGTTGAAGAGTATCTAGGTTTAACAGGGTTAGGGCTGGCTTTGGCTCAGGAGTTTGGCTTTTGGGCTACGGCCATCTACCACGACATCAAAGGAGGAGAGTGATGGGCGTCGCGATCCCCCTGCAAGCGATTTCCCTGCAAGAAGGCAGCCGAGTGGTTATTCATTCTCTTACCTGGCAAGACTGCGAGAGCATTCTGGAGGAGCTGGGCGAAGATCGCCACACTCGCATTGCCTACTACGATGGCACTTTCGAGATCATGTCTCCCTTATCCAAACACGAGCGCCTTCATCGCATTGCCAGTGACATTGTAAAGGCTCTCTTAGATGCTCAGGGGAGAGATTGGGAAGACTTTGGCTCAACAACCCTTAAAAAGTCAGGCAGGGCTGGAGTGGAGCCCGACACCTGCTTCTATGTCAATCACCTGGAGTTGGTGCAAGGTTGCGAGGGCAGGATCGATGTCGATCAGTTGCCCCCACCTGATCTGGCCATCGAGTCCGACGTTACTTCCCAAACTTTTATCGAGGCCTATAAGGCTATTGGCGTGCCGGAAGTTTGGATCTTGGGTGAGCGAAGTTTGCGGATCTTTATCCTGCAGGGAGAAGACTACATAGAATCAAGCTGCAGCCGGCTTTTTCCAGACTTCGACATCCCCAATCTTGTACCTCAACTCATTCGACGCGCCCTAGAAATTGGTACCAGCACCATGTTGCGTGAATTTCGCCAAACCCTTGGCAATTCCTAACCCTGTTTCCCGCTTTTGGAGAAGATCCCATGACCGGTCATCGCCCTGCTCGTCCTGGCAACACGCCTCAGCCGCTTGCTCGTCCCCCCAGGCCAGGGGATCCCAGCCGCCGGCCGCCTCAGGAAAATCGGGGCCCCAACTCTCCTAGAGGAGGCAATGGAGGGGGCAACAATCCTCCGCCCTCGCCTTGGCTGGGTCACCCCTTGGATCCCACGCCCAGGCCGGATCCCACCGCCGGTTTTATTGAATATCTGCGTTGGATGCGAGCGCCGGTCGATGCTTTTAAAGACGGCACCAAAGCGGAGCTGGCGCACCAAGTGGAAACAACGATTAACCTTGGAGCCCGCCTGAAAGTTTTGAATGAGCGCACCCGACGCCTTGCCAGCGACACCTTTCAGGTTACCTGTCCCTGGCGAATTCGAGTCGGTGGGGCCAAGGGCCCAGAGAGCATGTTGCTCCCCGCTTTCGATCACTTAGGGATCCCTTACATTCCTGGCTCCACCCTGCGCGGTGTGGCCCGCTCCCAGGCCATTCGGGAGCTGATGCAGGAGCGCAACCTATCTTGGGATCAAGCAGACCAAGCTGTAGCTCCTTGGTTTGGCCACCTACAAGCTGAGGAAAAAGATAGCGCCGGCAAGGTTATCTTTTTGGATGCCTATCCGGTACCCACTCGGCCCCAAAGGCCGGAGGGTCCCGATAACTCCAAAACGGGGGGGCTGGCTGTAGATATTGCTAATAACGTCTGGAAATGGAATGGAAAAAATCTTGAATACTCGCCCAACCCCAACTTGTTCTTCTCTCTCAAGCAAGCCACTTTTTTGATTGGCCTACGCAAAGGCAGCGGCTGCACCGATGAGATGCTGGATCAAGTTAAGCAATGGCTCCTCCGGGGTTTAGAGCAAGGGGTGGGATCCCAAGTAAATACTGGCTACGGCCGGCTGGTTTCCTCAGGAAGATCCCCCGACAAGTACCGGGGAGAATTCTTGCGGCTGCCCTTTGAGCTAAAAGGCCAACTCATTCACGGGCGCCAGGTAGTCAACTGGAGGCCCGATAGGAATCGCTACGACAACCGATCCATCGCCGAAGTGCGGCCCGTGGCCTTTAAGAATATGCTGCGCTATTGGTTTCGCACCTTTGCCCTGGGAGTTTTGCCGGTCGATCAGGTGCAGGAGTGGGAAGGGCAACTTTTTGGCGCCATCACCCCTAAGCAAAAACACGGCTGGATCCATGTAGATCTCCTAGATGGCAAAGTCTCTCAGCTGGAGCCAGAGCCCAATCAGCAAGGAAGAAATAAACCTGCCGGACGACAAGAAGGGATCCTCGTCTTGAGTCTTTCGGGCGAGTGCCAAAATTACGCCTCCCAAGCAGAGCAGGAGGCCGTGAAAAAGCTCTTTGCCAACCTCACCTGGATGATGTTCCATCTGGGAGGTGTGGGCCAAGGGGCCAGAAGACCCTGCTACTCCCGCCAAAACCGCGAGCGCGCTCCCTGGTGGCGCGGCTCTACCCTAATTCCCAGATCAAAGGATGCCTTTTGGGAGCTGCCAGAATCGGTGGCTGAGTTTCAGAAGCTTTTCCAAAAGCGTCTGGAAAACTTTTTTGCCGCTCTCAAGACTCTGACCAAGCAGGCTATTAACCCCAATAGCCCAAGAAGTGTTGGCCGAGTTGACAAGGATAAATGGCCGCAAGCGGTGGATGCCAACTGCCAGATTGTCGTCTGCAGCGGCGAGGAAGACTTTAACAAACCCTATGCCCTGGCCACTTTGCATCGTCTTGGCCGGCAGGGCGAAGGCCGGTACGACAAATTCTTGTGTGGGGGTGTACAGGGAGGTGCTCTGCCCTCTCCAGTTTGGATTGCCGATTTGGGTGATTACCAAGTGGTTACCGTTTTTGGAGCAACGGCGGATCCTAGGAAAAGGTATCTTGACGAGCTCAAGAGAAGTGCCGATAGCTTTGGAGTAATCTGGCCCTTGAGATAGAAAAAATCTTGGAGAGTTTTCGGGAAAACCATGCCTAGAAAGAAGACCAAAGCCAAAGTTCTCAGAAACCTTGTTACAGCTACAATTAATGGCTTGATTACACTAGTCATTTTGCTCATTGCCCCCTTGGGCCTAGCAGCCGTGATTACCAACACTATTCTGGTTACAATTGCCAGCTTCTTTTCTGGAAGCTTAACGGAGATAGTCATGGATCTTTTGTCAAGTCCTGAAATTAATGTAGATGTTTTACCAGAAGAGCGCCAATCCAAGACCAGCACTTCCATAGAGCCAAGGCGAGGCTCAGAGAGTCTGCGTCGAGATGATCGATAATGCGAACCTTGTATGTTTCCCAGCAAGGGTGCAGGCTAAGCCTCAGGCAAGAGTTTGTGCTGGTTCATTTGGGCGATTTGCTCTTGCAGGAGGTGCCTCTGCCCTTGCTGGAGCAAATTATGAACTACCCCACCGCGCAGGCGGGTGGGGTTTCCCCAACTGGGCAAGGCTTTTGTCTCTTCCTCTGCCCCAGTTGCTCCGTGGATCCCGTGTACCGGGTCTGTGAAGTAGAGCTGAAGCATCCAAGACTCACGAGGCTGGTCCCCAGCCCCGGTTGCTGATTAGTAGCAACGTTGTACAGTACCATCACCGTCCCCCTGTCCCGCGGTATCGCAAAACCACAAGCAGGGCAGACAT